>NZ_JBAGJZ010000060.1:0-46205 GCF_037034285.1 Streptomyces tyrfis
GTCCTCGCCGTTGGGCGAGCGGACCGCGCCCTCGAACAGTACGCCGTCCCCACGTCCGTGCGACCGCGCATCCGCCCCCAGGGGCGTGCGCGCGGTGTCCGTCCGCACTCGCTGCCCGGGGGCCGCGCCCGGCACGGCCCGTGCCGTCGCGCGCGCCCTGCCGAGCGGCCTACGCGTACGCCGCGATGTCGTCGATGACCGCGAAGCCCAGCCCGTAGGCGCTCATCCCCCGCCCGTAGGCGCCGATGTGCACCCCGCCGGGCGCCGCCGACCCCGCGAGCACCCAGCCGAACTCGGACTCGCGGTAGTGGAACGGCACCGGCGCGCCGTCCACCGGCAGCGACAGGAGCGACCAGGCCGGCCCGTCCAGATCGTCGGCGAGTTCGAACGCCGTCTCCGTCTGCTGATCGAGCCAGTCGTCGCGCAGCGCGTGGTCCAGGTGGGCGGGCCAGGTGCAGGCGAGCAGCCCGGACCCGGCGAGCCAGGCGGCGGAGGAGGCCGTGGTCGCCTCCAGCACGCCGGTGCCGTCGCCGCTGCGCCGCACCGGGTTTCCGGCCACCGTCACGACGACGGCGAACCGCTGTCTCTTCTCGGCGCCCGCGTCGACGCGCATCGACGGCTCGTCGCCGTGGCCGATGGAACCGTGCTGCACCAGACCGTCCGCGGCCGTGCCCACCTGCATCAGCCGACGCGTTCCGGTGAAGGCCCCGTCCAGTCCGTACCAGGGAAACGGAGCGGCCAGGAAACCGTCGGTCGTGCGCCGGGCAGCCGACGTCCCCTTCTCGGTGACTGTGCCCGGCGCGTCCTCCGCGCCCACCCGACTGGTCGTCTCCATCTGCCCGGCCGCCTCCTCGATCCATGGGGTCCGGAGCGGCCCGCTCCCCACGGGCCCTCACAACCGGACAGATGGAGAATAGCCATACCGTCCGGACGACCCGGGATTGACTGCTGTCAGGTGGCGTCGGCGTCGAACGGCGGGTGATCGTGCTTCGTGGGCTGGGGCCGCTTCTTCAGCAGGTCCGGGGTGCCGGAGGAGCCGTCGGCGGCCCCGACCGCCGAACCGCCCGACGTGCCGCTCCCGGAGTCCGCGGGCTCCAGGGCCGCGGGCTCCCGGCCGTTCACCGCGTCGGCGACCTCGTCCAGGTCCTTGCGCAGGTCGAAGCTCTCGCGGATCTCCTTCAGCCCGAGCTCGTCGCCGTTCTCGATGAGCTGCTTGCGGATGAACGTCTTGGGGTTGAGGTCCTCGAACTCGAAGTCCTTGAACTCCGGACCCAGCTCCGAACGGATGTCCTGCTTGGCGTTCTCCGAGAACTGACGGATCTTGCGGAGGAACTGCGAGGCGTCCTGGATGACCTTGGGCAGCTTGTCCGGACCGAAGATCAGCATGCCCATGATCGCGAGCGTCAACAGCTCGAGTACGCCTATGTCATTGAACACCTTGTCGCTCCTCGTGTTCTCCGCGACCAGGTCGGGTGTGGTCCGGACCCGCCCCACGGTACCGGTCGGCCCGGCCCGGACGGTAGCGTCCCACGGCCGTCAGCCGCCGGTCGCCGAGCCGAGCGTCACGGAGATGGAGAGCTCTTTGCTTTCGCGGGTCAGGCCCAGATCCAGCCGGTCACCGGGCCGGTGCGCCCGGATCTTCACGATCAGCTCCTCGCCGCTGTGCACCCGGTGACCGTCGACCTCGGTGATGACGTCGCCGGATCTGATCCCGGCCTTGGCCCCGGGCCCGCCGGGCGTCACGGCGGGCCGTCCGCCGGAGCCCTCGACGCCGACCTTGGCGCCGTCGCCCGCGTACTTCATGTCGAGGGTCACACCGATCACGGGGTGCGTGGCCCGGCCGGTGTTGATCAGCTCCTCGGCGACGCGCTTGCCCTGGTTGATCGGGATGGCGAAGCCGAGACCGATGGATCCGGACTGTCCTCCCTCGGTGCTCGAACCGCTGTCGGCGGCGCGGATGGCGCTGTTGATGCCTATGACGTGGGCGTCGACGTCGACGAGCGGGCCGCCGGAGTTGCCGGGGTTGATCGGGGCGTCCGTCTGGAGCGCGTCGACGTAGCTGATGTCGCTGCCGTCGCCTTTCTCCCCGCCCGCGGTGATCGGGCGGTCCTTGGCGCTGATGATGCCGGACGTCACCGTGTTGGACAGGTCGAAGGGGGCGCCGATGGCGACCACCGGGTCGCCGACCCGCACGTTGTCGGAGTTGCCCAGCGGCAGCGGCTTGAGGCCGGAGACGCCGCTGACCTTGACCACGGCCAGGTCGTAGCCGCTGTCCTTGCCGACGATCTCGGCGCGGGCCGTCTCGCCGCCGCTGAACGTGACCGTGATCCGGCCGGATGACCCGGCCGGGGCCACCACGTGGTTGTTGGTGAGGATGTGGCCGCTCTTGTCGAGCACGAAGCCAGTGCCGGTGCCCGCCTCGGTGGTGCCGCTGACGTGGAGCGTGACCACGCTGGGCAGGGCGCTGGCGGCGATGCCCGCGACGCTGTCGGGGGCCCGGCCGCCGCTGCTCCGGCCGGCCTGCGGGAGCTCGACCCGGGTGAGGCCGCCGTTGCGCTCGATGTACGAGCCGACGCCGCCGCCGATGCCGCCCGCCACCAGCGCGAGGAGCAGCGCGCCGACGAGGAGGGAGCCGCGGCGGCTCTTCCCGCGTCCGCCGTCGCCGCCCGTCGCCGGGCCGGGGTGGGTCAGCGGCTGGTGCGGGGCGCCCCAGGGGTCGTACTGGAGCCACTGCGCCGACTGGACCGGCTGGGACCCGGGGTGCGCCGGCTGAGGACCGGGATGCGCCGCGTGCGGCTGGGGACCGGGCTGTGCCGTGTGCGGGGGCGGCTGGTGCGCGGGCGGTGCGGGGTGGGCGAAGCCGGGCGCGGGGGCGGTGTGGACGCCCGCGCCGTCGGTCCCCGGGTACTGCGGGGGCACGGGGGTGCCGTGCGCCGGGGTCGGGACCGGCCGCTGGACGGGGGGCGCGGGGGCCCAGGGGCCGGGTTCGCCGTACGGCGGGGTGCTGTACTCGTCGGGCTCGTGCAGGGGCCGTACGGTCCGCGCGGCCGGCACGGGCGCCGGGGCCCCGGTCACCGGGGACGACGGCGCCGCGGCGTCGACGGCGGACGCGGGCCCGGGAACGGGCGTCGGCTCAGGAGCGGTCGCGGACCCGGTCGGCACCGGTCCGGCCGGCGGGGACGACGGCACGGCGGGCGGGGCGGTGACCGGCGCGTCCATGGCCTTCGTCGCCTGCGCCGCGTCCGTCCCGTCCGTCGCATCGGGCGTGTCGGGCGCGTCCGCCGGGCCCGGGACCGCTGTAGCGGCGGGCGCGTGCGCCGCGGCCGAGCCGCCCGCGTGGTCCGTCGGGCGGTCCGCCCCGGCGGGCGGCGGAGGCGTGGCGGGCACGGCGGGCGCCGCGTACGGCGGCTGCGGCACGTCGGCGCCCGGGCCGGTGTGCTCCGCGGAGGGCGGCTCGTCGGGCGTCGTACGGGTGTCGTGTCCCGGTGTGGGCCTGCTCCACCACTTCGCCTTCGGCCCGGTGGACTTCCCGTCTTCCATGCTCTCCCCGCAACTGCCGCGACCGGCCTCCGCGCCCCGGGCGGGGCGCCCATCCCGGAACTCCACCCGGAATTCAACCAGGTTTGCGAATGTCTGCGCAGACCTCGTTCAGTGCCGGGAGGACAGCGGCAGGGCGTGGTCGGCGGGGGGCGTGGGGAGGGCGGAGGCCGGCGGGTCCGTCCAGGACGGCTGGACGGACGGCACCGGCGAGGGGGTCGGGGAGGACGGCGCCGACCGCCCCAGCACCCGGGCGAAGAGCGGGGTGGTGCCGGTCGGGCGTATCAGCGGCGGCGCGGACACCTGGGGCAGGGCCTGGAGGTCGAGGGTGTTGTGCGGGAGACGCGGGAGGTCCGAGAGGTCCGAGAAACCCGCGCCCACGAGGCCCGGGAGGCTCCCGGTGGAGAGCGTGGGCGCGACATAGGGCGCGAGGGTGGCCACCTGGGGGGCCGGCGGGGCGGCGGGCGCGCCGGAGCGGTCGTACGCCTCCGTCGCGGCGGGGGCGCTCTGGCCGTTTCCGTTGCGGCGGCTCGCCGAGCCGCCGCTCTCGCCCCGGACGGTGTCGAGCGGGGTCACGGTTTTCCCGGTGCCGGCGGCCCTGGCAGTGGTGCCGGCGCCGGCGCCGGTCTGCAGGGCCCCGCCGAGGGCGATGGCCGCCAGCGACACGGCGCCGGCGGCGGCGAAGGCGAACCTCCGGCCGCGCCACGACGGCCGGTCCGTCTCGCGGCCGGTCTCATGGATCCGGAAGCCCTCGCGGGCGGAGCCGCCGGGCAGCCGGAAGCCGTCGCGCGACGGCCCGCCCGGCAGCACGGCGGTCGAGCCGTGCGGGACCGGGAGGTACCCGAAGTCGCCCGCACCCGGACCGTCGCCCGCGCCCTCGCCGCCGCCCGGGCGGCCGCGGGGCGGCTGGATCACGGGAAGGAAGCCGTCGGCGAACCGCCCGGGCCCGCCGAACGGACCCTGCCGGCCGTCGCCGTCGCCCGCCGCGCCCCCGGGGAGGCCCTGCAGCCGGGCGAGGAACCCCTCGGACGGCGGCGGCGGGGCGGCCTGCGCGAAGACCCGTTTCAGACGGCGCTGGGCGGCCGCCTCGGCCTTGCACTTGCCGCAGGTCGCGAGATGGGCGAGGACCCGCTCGCGGACGTCGTGTTTCAGCTCGCCGTCGACAAGCGCGGCAAGCCGGTCCCCCAGGTGCTGTTCCGCGGGGGTGGGACCTGTGCCGCTCACGCCGTTCCGCCCTCCCCCGCCAGGACGACGCCCGCCAGCGAGGGCCGCTCGACACGCCGGGCCTCGGGCGAACGGTGCCGCAGCGCCTTGCGCAGGTGCGAGCGGCCCCGGTGGATGCGGCTGCGCACGGTGCCGAGCTTCACGCCCAGCGTCGCGGCGATCTCCTCGTACGAGAGGCCCTCGATGTCGCAGAGCACGACGGCGGCGCGGAACTCGGGCGCGAGGGTGTCCAGCGCCTGCTGCACGTCCGCGTCGAAATGGGCGTCGTTGAAGACCTGCTGCGGGGACGGCTCGCGGCTCGGCAGCCGCTCGGCGGCGTCGTCGCCGAGGGAGTCGAAGCGGATCCGCTGCTTGCGGCGGACCATGTCCAGGAACAGGTTGGTCGTGATGCGGTGCAGCCAGCCCTCGAAGGTGCCCGGGGTGTAGGTCGACAGCGACCGGAACACGCGGACGAAGACCTCCTGGGTGAGGTCCTCGGCGTCGTGCTGGTTGCCCGTCAGACGGTAGGCGAGGCGGTAGACCCGGCCGCTGTGCGTGCTGACGATCTCTTCCCATGAGGGCGGCGTCCACGCCTGGGAGTCCGCATCGGAGGCGAAGGTCGCGGTCTGCGCGGAGTCGGTGGAAGAACGGTCAGCGGTGTCGGTCACGGATTTCGGCTCACCCGCCGACCTGAGAAGGCGCCTGAGCACTCCTCCCCGATCCGCAGGCGCAGCCGCACCTCCCCTATCGGCTCTGGTGGTGTCCAGCGGAGCCCCTACCATAGCCACCTCGCCCGTTAGCTCCGGATAAGCCTTTTTCCTGCTGGGGCCGGGGATCGCCCCGGAAACAGGGCCCGCGGCGCCCGGCCCGGTCCTCCGGGCCGTTCTCCACGGGCTCTCCCCGTTCCCGTACAACGTCCGGTCCCATCTGCGGGTTCCCGGGCGCAGCGGATACAGTCACGGTTGCGCCAACTACGGGGACAGGAGAGGGTCATTACCGCCAACCGGCAGACGAGCTGGGCGTTCGCCGACGCCTTTGTCGCCGAGGACGAAGCATTGCACTGGGCCCGGGACCGGGCCCGGGAGGCAGGGCTTCGCCCGGTGTCGCCTGGTACCGGCGCAGCGCTGCGCCTGCTCGCTGCCACCACGGACGCCAAAGCCGTGGCCGAAATCGGCACCGGGACCGGTGTGTCCGGACTCTATCTGCTGTACGGGATGCGGCCCGACGGGGTCCTCACTACGGTCGACCCGGAGCCCGAGCGCCAGCAGTTCGCCCGGGAGGCGTTCCGCGCGGCGGGCTTCGCCGCCAACCGTTCGCGTTTCATTCCGGGGCGGGCCCTGGACGTGCTGCCCCGGCTCGCTGACGGCGGATACGACCTGGTGTTCTGCGACGGGGACCGGCTGGAGAGCCTGGACTATCTCGCGGAATCGTTGCGCCTGCTGCGCCCCGGCGGCCTGGTCTGCTTCGAGGGCGTGTTCGCGGACGGGCGCACGGTCGACGCGGCGGCGCAGCCCGCGGAGGTGCTGCGGCTGCGCGAGCTGCTGCGGGCGGTGCGGGAGAGCCAGGAGCTGATGGCGACGCTGCTGCCGGTGGGCAACGGTCTACTGTGCGCGGTACGACGGGGCTGACGGGCGGACCGGACGTGTGATCCGTCACGGTCGGGGCCGCACCCGCCCCTGGGCCGGGCCGGCGGGAGAACCGGCACCTGGCGTGATCGAGGGCGAACGATTCCGAGCGGCCGTGACGCTTTCCCGACCGCGCATGGACGGGCACGGCCGCGGCGCGTGGCGTGACCGGTCGTGACCGGACCGCCGCGGGGAACGACCGGATCCGTCCGCGGCGCGGCGCTCCGCGACACAGGCGTGTGCGACACAACCGTGACAGAGTCGCGACACAGCGCTGCCCCGGCACGAGGAGATCGTGCCGGGGCAGCGCCGAAGTGTGGGAGCCTCGGCTCAGCCGACAACCTTCTTGAGGGCGTCACCGAGCGCGTCGGCCTCGTCCGGCGTCAGCTCCACGACAAGCCGACCGCCGCCTTCGAGCGGAACGCGCATGACGATGCCCCGCCCCTCCTTGGTCACCTCGAGCGGGCCGTCGCCCGTCCGCGGCTTCATGGCCGCCATGCTCGTTCCCCTTCCTGAAACCAGCTCATCGCAACCGGCGGCCCCATGACAGGCGCTGTGTCACCGGCATCGAACACATTGCTTCCAGGCCATTATCCCGCATCACAGACCCCAATGACCAACATCGGTCGGCATCGCTTGCGCAACGCGCGCACTCAAAACCACCCAATTCGGGGACCGGCCTGCGATACTCCGCCCTCTTCGCCCCCTCACCCGAGCGCATCTGAACGCGATTGTTAGACGCAGGTCACATGTTCGCCCGTGGCCGGACCGGGCCATGCTTGCCTCGACAGAGAAATCGCCGAGGCGAGCAGAGGGGACGGCGACATGGCCGACGAGACGGCGGACAGCGTGCGCTACGAGGTGGGCGAGGGGCTCGCGACGATCACGATCGACCGTCCCGAGGCGATGAACGCCCTGGACACCCCCACCAAGGAGGGCCTGCGCGACGCGCTGCGGTCCGCGGCGGCCGACACCGCCGTACGGGCGGTGCTGCTCACCGCGACGGGGCGGGCCTTCTGCGTGGGCCAGGACCTGAAGGAGCACGTCGGAAAGCTGGCGGAGGTCCGCGAGTCCGGCAGCGGCAACGCGCTGGGCACGGTGCGGGAGCACTACAACCCGATCGTGCGGGCCATCACGGAGATGCCCAAGCCGGTCGTCGCCGGGGTGAACGGGGTCGCCGCCGGGGCCGGTTTCGGGTTCGCGCTCGCCTGCGACTACCGGGTGGTCGCGGACACCGCCTCCTTCAACACGTCCTTCGCCGGGGTCGCGCTCACCGCCGACTCGGGCGTCTCCTGGACCCTGCCCCGGTTGATCGGGCAGAGCCGCGCCGCCGATCTGCTGTTCTTCCCGCGCTCGATCTCCGCGCGGGAGGCCCATGAGCTGGGCATCGTGAACAAGCTGGTGCCCGCCGCCGACCTGGCCGCCGAGGCCGCCGCCGTGGCCCGCGCGCTGGCCTCCGGGCCCACGGTGGCGTACGCCTCGCTCAAGGAGTCCCTGGCCTACGGCGCCGCCCACTCGCTGGACGAGGCGCTGGAGAAGGAGGACGAACTCCAGACGAAGGCGGGCGTGTCCGAGGACCACGCGATCGCGGTGCGGGCGTTCCTGGACAAGGAGAAGCCGAAGTACCTGGGCCGGTAGCCCTCGGCCGGCGGCCGGCCGGACCCGGCGGCCGCCGGCCGCCGCCGCTCGTCGGCCGGCCCCCGGTGTCCGCGTCCCGGCCGGCTCGTGGCCCCGGCGCCGGGTCAGGCCGCGGAGTCGCGCACCTCCCCGCCGCCGCGTGCCACGCAGTCGGCAAGATGATCATCGACCAGGCCGCACGCCTGCATCAGGGCGTAGGCCGTCGTCGGGCCGATGAAGCGCAGGCCGCGCTTCTTGAGGTCCTTGGACAGCGCGGTGGACTCCGGCGTGACCGCGGGAACGTCCTGGACGGTGCGCGGGGCCGGGCGGCCGCCGGGGTCGGGGGCATGGGACCAGATCAGCTCGTCCAGCTCGCCGGAGCGCCACTCGGCCAGCACCCTGGCGTTGGCCAGGGTGGCCTCGATCTTCGCCCGGTTGCGGATGATGCCCGCGTCGGCGAGGAGACGGTCCTTGTCGGCGTCGGTGAACGCCGCCACGGCGGGGATCTTGAACCCGGCGAAGGCGGAACGGAAGCCCTCCCGGCGGCGCAGGATCGTCAGCCAGGACAGGCCCGACTGGAACGCCTCCAGGCAGAGCCGTTCGAAGAGGGCGTCGTCGCCGTGGACGGGACGGCCCCATTCGGTGTCGTGGTAGACGAGGTAGTCGTCGGTGGAAAGCCCCCAGGGGCAGCGCAGGCCGCCGTCCGGTGCCGCTTGTGTGCCTCCGCTCATCGCCGGGGCTCCTCTCCGGTGTGTTCCGTCCGCTCGGACGCGTGCTGCTGGGTCCCGTGCTGCGGGGGCTCGTGCTGCGGGGGCTCGTCCTGCCAGGAAGTGTCCCAGGGGGTTCTCGAACGGTCCTCGGACCGCTCCGGCTCCGGGTGCGGGTCGTCTTCCGGCCGCTCCGGCTCCGGGTGCGAGTCATCCTCCGGCCGCTTGAGGAGGCCGGGACCGCCGACCGCGGTCGCCTGCGCGCCGGCCAGCGCCGACTCCAGCTCCGCGATCCGGGCGTCCCGCTCGGCGAGCTCGGCGCCGAGCCGGTCGAGCGCGTCGTCGACGTCCGTCATGCGGTACCCGCGCAGGGTCACCGGCAGCCGGAGCGCCTCGACGTCCGCACGGCCGACCGCGCGCGTCGCGGGCAGCGGGTCCGTCAGCCGCTCGGGGGCCACGTCCTGGAGGACGGCGCTCTTCCCCCCGCCGACCACCGCGAGCGTGACCGCGGACACGACCACCACCATCGTCAGCAGCAAGAACCAGAACACGCGCATCTCCCCGGGAGCGGAAACCTGTCCGCGTCCGATCGTGCCACGCGGCACCGACAGCCGGTGCCCCGCACGGCGCGGTCCTGCCGTACCGGGACACCGGGTCCGCCGCCGGGACACCGCCCCCACCGGGCGGAACACCGGTGCCGGGAGGACACCGGAGCCACGAGACCACGGGAGCCGTGACGGCGCCGGAACCGGGAGGGGCACTAGGGTCGCAGGCGACCAAGGGTGATCCGGCCAGAGGAGAGACACGGAATGCGAAGCGGTGCGCTGCGGCTGGGACGGCGCGAATTCGATGCGCACGAGCCGGTGATCATGGCGATCGTGAACCGTACTCCGGACTCCTTCTACGACCAGGGCGCGACGTTCCGGGACGAGCCCGCGCTGGCCCGGGTCGAGCAGGCGGTCGCGGACGGCGCGGCGATCATCGACATCGGCGGGGTGAAGGCGGGCCCCGGCGCGGAGGTGACGGCCGAGGAGGAGGCCCGCCGCACGGTGGGGTTCGTCGCGGAGGTGCGACGCCGTCACCCGGACGTGGTGATCAGCGTCGACACCTGGCGCCATGACGTCGGCGAGGCGGTCTGCGAGGCCGGCGCGGACGTGCTGAACGACGCGTGGGGCGGGGTCGACCCGAAGCTCGCGGAGGTCGCCGCGCGCCACGGGGCCGGCCTGGTGTGCACCCACGCGGGCGGCGCCGAACCCCGGACCAGGCCGCACCGGGTCGCGTACGACGACGTGATGGCGGACATCCTGCGGGTGACGGTGGGGCTGGCCGAGCGGGCGGTCGGGCTCGGGGTCCGGCCGGACGGGATCATGATCGACCCCGGTCACGACTTCGGGAAGAACACCCGGCACTCGCTGGAGGCCACGCGTCGGCTCGGGGAGATGGCGGAGACCGGGTGGCCGGTCCTGGTGTCGCTGTCCAACAAGGACTTCGTGGGCGAGACGCTGGACCGCCCGGTCAAGGAGCGGGTGATCGGGACGCTGGCGACCACGGCCGTGTCGGCGTGGCTGGGCGCACGGGTGTACCGGGTGCACGAGGTGGCGGAGACGCGGCAGGTGCTGGACATGGTCGCGTCGATCGCGGGGCTCCGGGAGCCCGCGGTGGCGAGGCGCGGACTCGCCTGACGCGGCCGCCGCCGCACCCTGACAGCCTCCGAAGCCCCGGAAGACTCCCAGGACCGGAAGTCCCAGGACCGTAAGACTCCCAGGACCGGAAGGCCTCGAAGCCTCGGAGGCCCCCGAGGCCGGAGGGCCCCCGAGGACCACGAAGACCCGGAAGACCACGAAGGTCCCGGGCCGCCGGCCGGCCGCCGTCTCCGCGCCGCCGCTCACCGGCCGACGGCCCGGGCCCTCCCGTCCGTCACCGGCGGGCGGCCCGGAAGGAACCGCTGGTCACCGGCCGACCTCCTTGGTCACGGTCACCGGCCGACCTCCTTGGTCACCAGGTCGACCGCCTCGTCCACGTCGTCCGTGACGTGGAACAGCAGCAGGTCCCGCTCGGACGCCTTGCCCTGCGCCACCACCGTGTCCCGCAGCCAGTCCACCAGCCCGCTCCAGTAGGCGGTGCCGAACAGCACAATCGGGAAGCGGGTGACCTTGCCGGTCTGGACGAGGGTGAGCGCCTCGAAGAGCTCGTCGAGGGTGCCGAGGCCGCCCGGCAGGACGACGAAGCCCTGCGCGTACTTCACGAACATCGTCTTGCGGACGAAGAAGTAGCGGAAGTTGACCCCGATGTCGACGTGCGGGTTGAGACCGGACTCGAAGGGCAGCTCGATGCCGAGCCCCACCGAGATGCCCCTGGCCTCCCGCGCCCCCTTGTTCGCCGCCTCCATGGCGCCGGGGCCGCCGCCGGTGATCACCGCGAAGCCGGCCTCGACCAAGGCCCGGCCGATCCGCACGCCCGCCTCGTAGTCCGGGCCGCCGGGACGGGTCCGGGCCGAGCCGAAGACGCTGATGGCGCTCGGCAGCTCGGCGAGGGCGCCGAACCCATCGACGAACTCCGACTGGATGCGCATCACCCGCCATGGGTCGGTGTGCACCCACTCGGAGTCGCCCTCGGTGTCCAGCAGCCGCTGGTCCGTGGTGCCCGGCTGCACCTGCTCCCTGCGGCGCAGTACCGGTCCGAGCCGCTGCTCCTCGGGGACCTGCGCTCCCTCGGGGTTGCCCATGACCTGCTCCCTCCGACGACGGTCGACAGCCATCCGTCGTCCGCGATGACCGTCTCTGTCAGGTCAGCGTAGATCCACGGAGGTTACGCGCGGGAGAATCCCCGAGGTCGGGCGACCGGCCCCGGGCCCGCGGCCCGTCTCCCGGCCCCGCCCGACGGCCGGTCGACCGGGCAGCCGGGAAGCCAAGCAGCTGGGAGGCCGGGAAGCCGGGTGGGCCACCGGCCCGGCAGCCGGCCCGGCCGGTCAGCCGGCCGAGCAGGCCAAGCCGGTCAGCTGGTCAGCTGGTCAGCTGGTCAGCCAGGAACGGAGCCGCTCCTCGCAGTGGCTGATCCGGTCGACCCGCACGTGCTCGTCCCGCTTGTGCGCGAGGAGCGGGTCGCCCGGCCCGTAGTTCACCGCGGGCACTCCGAGGGCGCCGAAGCGGGAGACGTCGGTCCAGCCGAACTTGGGGCGGGCGGTGCCGCCGACCGCCGCCATGAACGCCTTGGCCGCCGGGTGGGAGAGGCCGGGCATGGCCGCGCCCGAGTGGTCGTCGACGACGAACTGCGCGACGCCGCAGTCCGCGAAGACCTCGCGGACGTGGGCCAGCGCCTCCTCGGCCGTCCGGTCCGGGGCGTAGCGGTAGTTGACGACGACGGTGCAGGCGTCGGGGATGACGTTGTTGGCGACGCCGCCCTCGATCCGCACCGCGTTCAGGCCCTCGTGGTATTCGAGGCCGTCGATGACCGGGCGGCGCGGTTCGTACGCGGCGAGGCGGGCCAGGATCGGGGCGGCGGCGTGGATGGCGTTGGACCCCATCCAGCTGCGCGCGGAGTGGGACCGCTCCCCCTCGGTGCGCAGGAAGACCCGCAGGGTGCCCTGGCAGCCGCCCTCGACCTCGGCGTCGGAGCCCTCCAGCAGGACGGCGAAGTCGCCCGCCAGCCAGTCGGGGTGGGCCTCCGCGATGTGGCCGAGGCCGTTGAGGTGCGCGGCGACCTCCTCGTTGTCGTAGAAGACGAAGGTGAGGTCGCGGTTGGGCTCGGGCACGGTGGCGGCGATCCTGAGCTGGACGGCGACGCCCGACTTCATGTCGGAGGTGCCGCAGCCCCAGAGCACGCCGTCGTCGTCGAGCCGGGACGGCACGTTGTCGGCGATCGGCACGGTGTCGATGTGTCCGGCGAGCACGACCCGCTCGGCACGGCCCAGGTGCGTCCGGGCCACGACGTTGTTGCCGTGCCGGTCGACGGTCAGGTGCGGGAGGGTCCGCAGCGCCGCCTCGATGGCGTCCGCGAGGTCCTTCTCCTGGCCGCTGACCGACGGGAAGTCGACGAGACGGGCGGTCAGCGCGGGGCCGTCCAGGGTGAGGTCAAGGGTGCTTTCGGTCATGGCACCGACCATAGACCGACCGTCGCGGGAGCCCGGTGTCCGAGGCCCGGCGGACCGGCCCGTGCGGCGTCCGGCGGTCCCGTCCGGACCGGCCGGGCCGACGAAGGGGACCTGGGGCCCTCGGCCCCGGACGGGTACTCAAGTACGGTGGCCCCGTGCCCCGGACCGACTCCTCAGCCCGCCGCCGTTTCGGCCTCGGCCGCCTCTTCCGTGTCGCGGCCGCCCTCGTCGTGCTCGCCGCCCTGGGCGGCTACGTGCTCATCCAGTACATAACCGGTAAAGCCGTCGCCCAGGGGTGCACCGTCGAGTCCGCCGACGGCTCCTCCGGCAAGAACCGCACCTATCGGATGAGTCTGGAGCAGGCGTCGAACGCCGCGACGATCTCCGCCGTCGGCACCTCGCGCGGGATGCCCGAGCGCGCGGTGACGATCGCGCTGGCGACCGCCCTGCAGGAGTCCGGGCTGCGCAACATCGAGCACGGCGACCGGGATTCGCTGGGGCTGTTCCAGCAGCGGCCCTCGCAGGGCTGGGGGACCGAGGCCGAGATCATGGACCCGGTGTACTCCGCGGGCCAGTTCTACCGGCACCTGGCCGAGGTGCCCGGCTATTCGCGGCTGCCGCTGACGGTCGCCGCGCAGCGGGTGCAGCGCAGCGGCTTCCCGCAGGCGTACGCGAAGCACGAGCCGGACGCGGCGCTGCTGGCGGCCGCGCTGACCGGCCGTACGCCCGCCACCCTGAACTGCAATCCGCCGCGGGTGACGGGCACGGTGGCCGACGCGGCCAAGGTGCGCACGGAACTGGTCCGCGACTTCGGCAAGGACGTGCTGCCCTCGACGGAGGCGTCCCTGGCGTCCGAGGACTCCGACGGGACCGAGGGCCCCGAAGGCTCTGCCGGTTCCGAGGGCTCCCGGGGCTCCCGGGGCTCCGGGACGTCCAGGGACTCGGCGGTGTCCGAGGGCTCGGACGCGTCCGGGCCCCCCGGCGGGTCCGGGGGTTCCGGCGCGTCGGAGAGTTCCGGCGGATCCGAGGGGGGCGCGAGGGGCGCGGCCGGCGCGCCGGCGGCGGCGAACACGGTCGCGGTGCCGGTGCGCGCGACGCCCGACTCCGACGAGGACGACGCGGAGCGGCGCGGCTGGGAGCTGGCGCACTGGGCGGTCGCACGCTCCGAGTCCCTGGGCCTGGCCGAGGTCGTGTACGGAGACCGGGTGTGGAAGGCCGGGTCGGGCTGGCGCACGGAGCGCTCGGAATCGACCACCGACAAGGTCCGCATGAAGCTCGCACAGTAGAACGAACGATCACCCGGCGGCGTCATCGGGCACCCCCGTGACGCCGCCTCGCGCCACCCCCGCCCGCGCCCCTCGGCGAGAGCCCGAATCCCCTGCCCGCACGGCAAACTGACGTGTCGTCAGACATTCATCGGGTACACCGGGAACGCGCCGCCCGTCCGGGTTCCTCCGCCGGGGGCCGGGAGCGGCGTTACCGAGTCTTTACCTCGGCCCACCGCAACCTCTCCCGCCCTCATGACGGTTGTCATTGCGTCCGATCAACGGACAGGCAGATTCCTCATCCCGTCGTAAGGAGCATCATGTCCCTCCCCCTGACCCGCCGCATCACCCGTGCCGCCCTGCTGCTCGCCGCGGGCGCGGCCCCCGTGGTCGGCGCGGCCGGAGCCGCGAGTGCCGCCCCGCTCCCGCAGACGCCGGAGCTCGGCGGTCTGACCTCCGTCGACGGCTCCGGTCTCGGCAAGACGGTCGACGGCGTGTCCAAGCAGGGCACCAAGGCGGCGGGCGAGACCGGCGGCAGGCTCGTCGGGACGACGCTCCCGGCCGCGGGCAAGACCGTCGGCAAGGCGCAGTCCGAGACCGTCCCGACCGTGCAGAAGACCGCCGGGGGCGCCGCGGGCAACGCGGGCAAGGTCCTCGGCGACACCGCGGGTGCCGCGACCAAGGGCGGCCTGCCCACCCGGGGCCTGCCGATCGGCTGATCCGGTCCCGGGCCGCCCCCTCCTCGCGCACGCGGGGCCGCAGGAGCCGCCGTCCCTGTGGGTACGCCTCCTCACACACGCGAGGGGCCGCGGGAGCCACCCCTGTGGGTGCGCCTCCCGTGGCCCCTCGCGTGCCCCGGCTCCTCGCGTTCCCCGGCCGCCGGGCCCTCCGTCAGCCGTCGGTCAGGCGCTTGACCGCGGCGGCCACCCGCTCGTCCGTGGCCGTGAACGCCACCCGTACGAAGCGGTCGCCGGCCGGGCCGTAGAAGTCCCCCGGCGCGACCAGGATGCCGAGCTCCGCCAGATGGGCCACGGTGTCCCAGCAGGGTTCGTCCCGCGTCGCCCACAGGTAGAGGCTCGCCTCGCTGTGCTCGATCCGGAAGCCGTGGGACTCCAGTGCCTCGCGCAGGGCGGCCCGCCGTCGCGCGTACCGGGCGCGCTGCTCCGCGACGTGCGCGTCGTCGCCCAGGGCCGCGGCCGCCGCCGCCTGGACCGGGGCCGGCGTCATCATCCCGCCGTGCTTGCGGATCAGCAGCAGCTCCCCGAGCACGGACGCGTCGCCCGCGATGAAGGCGGCACGGTACCCGGCCAGGTTGGAGCGCTTGGAGAGCGAGTGGACGGCGACCACGCCGTCGTACGTGCCGCCGCAGACGTCCGGGTGCAGCACGGAGACGGGCTCCGCGTCCCAGCCCAGCTCCAGGTAGCACTCGTCGCTGAAGACCAGGACGCCGTGCTCGCGCGCCCAGGCGACGATCCGGATCAGCTCGTCCTTGGCCAGGACGCGGCCGGTCGGGTTGGACGGCGAGTTGAGCCAGAGGAGCTTGAGACCGGCCGGGTCCAGCTCGGTGGGGTCGTCGTAGACCACGGGCTCGGCCCCGCAGAGCCGGGCGCCCACCTCGTACGTCGGGTACGCCAGGCGCGGGTGGGCGACCTTGTCGCCCGGGCCGAGTCCGAGCTGGGTGGGCAGCCAGGCCACCAGCTCCTTGGAGCCGACGACCGGCAGCACGTTCTCGTGCGCGACCCCGGCCGCGCCGAGCCGCCGCTCCACCCAGCCGGTGATCGCGTCACGCAGTGCGGCGGTCCCCCAGACCGTGGGATAGCCGGGGCTGTCCGCGGCGGCGACGAGGGCCCCCTGGATCAGCTCGGGCACCGGGTCGACGGGGGTGCCGACCGACAGGTCGACGATGCCGTCCGGGTGGGCGGCGGCCGTCGTCTTGTGCGGCACGAGCCTGTCCCAGGGGAAGACCGGGAGACGGGAGGAGACTGCGGACACGGATCTCTGCTTTCTCGTACGGGTGGACGGGCGGCGTCATTCGACGGCGCGGGGCCGACGACAGGCGCGGGGCCGGCCGGGGGCCGCCCGGACCACCGGGGGCCGCCGGTGCGCGAAAACGCCTCGGTCCCGCACGGTGACGAGCCGTACGGGACCGGGGCGACGCACGTGCGGCCCGCCGATTACTGGTTCTGCGGCGGCAGCGCGGCGATGAACGCGTGGTCGCGCTCGATCAGGCCCAGCTTGGAGGCACCACCCGGCGACCCGAGGTCGTCGAAGAACTCGACGTTCGCCTTGTAGTAGTCCTTCCACTCCTCCGGGGTGTCGTCCTCGTAGAAGATGGCCTCGACCGGGCACACCGGCTCACAGGCTCCGCAGTCGACACATTCGTCCGGGTGGATGTACAAGGACCGCTGGCCCTCGTAGATGCAGTCGACGGGGCACTCTTCGATGCAGGCCTTGTCCTTCACGTCGACACAAGGCTGCGCGATGACGTAGGTCACGCTGTCGTTCCTCCTCGGTAGGGCGTTGGCTCTCGCGCGGGAGCGCGGCGTCGTCGATGCCCACCCCTAGTATCTCCGTTCCCGGGCACGAACCGAACAGGAGGGGCGGACAGAGCTGTGGAATTCACCATCGGCGGACGACTCACCGTCCGAATTGCACCGACTGACGTGGGCAAACGGGTATCAGTCCGACGTGCGTCCGGGCATGGCCCGCGGGAGGCGGGCTTCAGCGACACGGTCGGCGTTCTCACATCGTGGGAACACGGTGTGCTGTCGATCACAACGCGGCGCGGGGAGTCCGTCCGCATCCCGGAGTCGGAACTGGTGGCGGGCAAGGTCGTGCCCGCCGCCCCGGCCCGGCGGCGCGGGGTGCCCGCGGTCGCCTTCGAGGAGCTCGCCCGAGTCTGCGCCCGATCCTGGCCCCCGGTGGAGAGCGAGGCCCTGGGCGACTGGCGGCTGCGGGCCGCGCGCGGGTTCACCCGGCGCGCCAATTCCGTGCTGCCGCTCGGCGATCCCGGCGTGCCGCTCGACGAGGCGCTCCGGCGCGTCCAGCGGTGGTACGGGGAGCGCGGGCTGCCCGCGTATCTCCAGGTCGCGACCGGCGCGGAGGGCACGCAGGAGCGGCTCTGCGCGGAGCTGGAGGAGCGCGGCTGGCGGCGCGAGGTGACGACGGAGGTACGGGTCGCGGCGCTGGCCCCGATCGGCGACCTGGACGCCGATGTGGCGCGGGTGCGGCTGAGCCGGGACCTCGATCCCGCGTGGCTCTCCCGCTACCAGCGCTTCGAGACCCCGGGGGCGCACGTCCTGGAGGTGCTGCGGGGCGGCCCCTCGGTGTGGTTCGCCTCCGTGCCGGCCGAGGGCGCGCCCGGGGGCGGTGAGGCCGGTGACGCCGACGAGGGCGCGGGGGCCGGTGGAAGCGCGGAGGCCGGCGGGGCCGGAGACGCGGCCGGCGGGGGCTCGGACGCGGCCGCCGCCCGGGCACCCGCGGCGATCGGGCGGTGCGTGGTGGACGGGCGGTGGGCCGGGTTCATGGCCGTCGAGGTGGACCCCGCGCACCGCCGCCGGGGCCTCGCCACCGCCGTGATGACCGCGCTCGCCCGCCGGGCCCTGGAGGAGGGCGCGTCGGCGGCGTGGCTCCAGGTGGAGGAGGACAACGAGGCGGCGCGGGCGCTGTACGACGCCATGGGGTTCGCGGTCCATCACCGGTACCACCACTTCCGGTCGGCGTGAGGGGGCGTGGTGTCCGATGAACGCTGACCGGCCCGGGCGGCAGGGCCGCCCGGAGCGCCCGGACCGCGAGGAGCTGTACCGGCGGTTCGCCGCCGAGGCGCGCGCCGAGCGGCCGGACCTGGCGCAGCTGTGCCTGCTGCTGGCCGCGGTGGCCGACCCGGCCCTGGGCGAGGACGGGATCGACGCGGCGCAGATCGAGCTGGACGAGCTGGCCGGCCGGCTTCCGTACGGGCTGCGGGGCGGCCGGGCGTGGGCCTCGGCGCTGGCCGGGCTGCTCGGCGAGCGGTGCGGTTTCGCGGGTTCCTCGGCGGACTACCGGCGGCTGGAGTCGTCGCTGCTCCATGAGGTGCTGCGCCGACGGCGCGGGCTGCCGATCCTGCTGTCGGTGGTGTGGATCGAGGTGGCCCGGCGGGCGGGCGCCCCGGTGTACGGGGTGGCCCTGCCGGGGCATTTCGTGGTCGGGTTCGGTGACCCGTCGGAACGGGTGCTGGTCGATCCCTTCGAGGGCGGCCGCCCGATGACGGAACGGGACGCCGGGCTGCTGGTGGCCGGGACGACGGGGGCGCCGCTGGAGGAGTCGATGCTGGAGCCCGCCCGGCCGCTGGAGATCGTGCTGCGGATCCTGAACAACGTCAGGGCGTGGGCGGCGGCCCGTCCGGAGCACACGGACGTGGCGCTGTGGGCGGTGGACCTCGCGCTGCGGCTGCCCTCGCACCCGGCCAGGCTGCGCTACGAGCGGGCGCAGCTGCTGGTGCAGAGCGGACAGTTCCTCCGCGGGGCGGCGGAGATGGAGGAGTACGCGGACGTGGTGGCCCGGATCGAGCCGGAGGCGGCCGAGGAAATCCGCCAACGCGCCCGCTCGGCACGGGCGTTGCTGAACTGAGGGCTGTCCCGTAATCCCTGGCGGGCGCGCGGGGGCCTGGCCGTCCGGCGAGGCGGCCATGAGCCGGGCGGGGGCGTCGTGGACACAGCCCTATGCCGCTGGACGCCGGCCCCTGCGGCAGTGACGTGCCCGCGCGTACGACGGTGGCATGCCCGCTCGTGCGACGGTGGCATGCCCGCTCGTGCGGCCGTACGGCTACGCTCGTCCGGCACCACCGACCCCGACCACAGGAGAGAGAGCAGGCTGTGCGCACCGCCACCGTGACGGCCGAGGGCGACCGGATCCGCTGGGTCGAACTGCCGGGCCGGGAGCCGTCCCGCGTCTACGTGCACGGTTTGGGCGCGACATCGCCCGCCTACTTCGCCGAGGTCGCGGTCCATCCGCTGCTGGCCGGTCACCGTTCGCTGCTGATCGACCTGCTCGGGCACGGCATCAGCGACCGGCCGACGGATTTCGACTACACGTTGGAGTCGCACGCCGACGCCCTCGCCGCGGCGCTCGTCTCCGCGAACGTCACCGGCGCCGAGCTGATCGCGCACAGCATGGGCGGCTCCGTGGCCATCGTCCTGGCCGCCCGTCACCCCCGTCTGGTCTCCCGCCTGGTCCTGGTCGACGCCAATCTCGACCCGATCCCGCCGGTCCCCGGCGCGAGCGGCAGCAGCGGCATCGCCGCGTACTCCGAGCGGGAGTTCTCGGCGGGCGGCTGGGCGGAGGTCCGCGACCGGGTCGGTCCGCACTGGTGGTCCACCATGCGCCTCGCCGGGCGGGAAGCCCTCCACCGCAGCGCCGTCCACCTCGTCCGCGGGACCGTTCCCACCCTGCGCGAGCTGCTGCTGAGCCTGAAGATCCCCCGCGCCTACCTGCTGCCCGAGGCCGACGGCCCGCTCCCGGGCGCCGACGCGCTCAGGGACGCCGGGGTGTCCGTCGTCGCGGTCCCGGACTGCGGCCACAACATCATGCTGGACAATCCGGAAGCCTTCGTACGCGCCACCGCGGCGGCGCTCACGGACCAGGACTGAGCGGACCAGGACTGAAACGGACCGGGGCCTGACGAACCCGGGGCCTGACGAACCTGGGGCCGGGCGGCCCGGGGCCCGACGAACCGGGGTCACGCGAGCCCGGGGCTCGACGGGCCGAAGCCACGTGGGCCCGTACGCACACCCGTTCGCCTCGCCCTGGACCACATCGGGGTGGCCGAAGACAAGTAACCCGGCGTCGGCGCGTCTCTCCGCCTCTTGTACGCCGCACGGTGGATTCGCGGGCGGTCCGGGGCGGACGGCCGGTGCGACCGCCTCGGGCGGTACGCGCGCACCGGGCGCCAGGCACATCGAGAGCGCCCGCCAACCACCGTTCCCCCAGGCGGAGTTCAGGACCGGCGCGGGGTCGTCCGGGATCGCCTCGGGCCGACCGGACGACAGCGCCGGAACCTCGGCAAACGGGTGGAAGGTCGCCGTTCAAACCTCGCGACGCCTCGCATGCGATCCAACGGGTGATTATCAGCGCCGCGCCACCCGATGAGCCCACGGCGTAGCTCGAATGCGGCGCTCCCCGATGGCGCGCCATCGCATTCCGGCTGACGGTGGATCATGTCGCCACTGCTCCACATCGAGTCGACACCCCGTCACTCATCGCAGTCGCGGCGGAAGGAATGTGTTCAGATGCGCTCTGCCCGCACACTGTTCGCTTCGGCCGCTGTCACAGCGGTCCTCGCCATCACCGGTCCCTCCGCGTACGCCATGGTCGCGGCCGGGGACTCGGCACAGAGCATCGGCTCGTCGCCCTCGCGCGACGACGAGCACGGAGGGTACGGATCCGACCGCGGCGGTCGCGGCGACGAAGGCGGTCGCGGCGGTTACGGCCGTGGCGGCGACGAAGGCGGTCGCGGCGGCTACGAAGGCGACGACGACTACGGACGCGGCGGCGACGGCGGCCGCGACGAGGGCCGCCCGCACGGCGGCGTCCACACCGGCGGCGGCTTCATGGCCGGCGTCGTCGCGAACGACCACGAGGGCGGTCGTGACGAAGGCGGTCGCGGCGGCCACGGCGGTCGTGACGAAGGCGGTCGCGGCGGCCACGGCGGTCGTGACGAGGGCGGCCGCGGCGGTGGTCGCGACGAGGGCGGCCGCGGGGGCGGTCGCGGGGACAAGCCCCACGGCGGCATGCACACGGGCGGCGGCTTCATGGCCCGGGTGACCGCCGGGGACGAGGGCGGCCGGGGCGGCGGCTACGGCGGCCGCGACGAAGGCGGTCGCGGCGGTTACGGCCGTGGCGGCGACGAAGGCGGTCGCGGCGGTTACGGCCGTGGCGGCGACGAAGGCGGCGACGACTACGGACGCGGCGGCGACGGCGGCCGCGACGAGGGCCGCCCGCACGGCGGCGTCCACACCGGCGGCGGCTTCATGGCCACGGCCTTCACCAGCGACGACGACTACGGGCGCGGCGGCGACCGGGGTCGTGACGAGGGTGGCCGCGACGGCGGTCGTGACGAGGGCGGCCGCGGCGGGGACCGTGACGAAGGCGGCCGCGGCGGGGACCGTGGCGGCGACGAAGAAGGCGGTCGCGGCGGCGACGAAGGCGGTCGCCCGCACGGCGGGATGCACACCGGTGGCGGTGGAACGGCGATGACCGGCAGCAGCCTGGCCGCCGGCTCGGCGCTGCTGCTCGGCGGCCTCGGCATCGGCGCGTACAAGCTGCGCCGCCGCTCGACGGGTGGCGCGGTCGCCTGACGGTTTCCCCGCCAGGCAGCCCGTCACAACGCACCACAACCCGTCGCAGCCCGTCATCCGTGACCAGTAACCCACTCAACCGGTCGTCAACGTTGTCGCGGTCGTCGTCCCCCGGGGGCGACGACCGCGGCGGCTGCGTTTCCGCCCCGCCCGTCCAGCCCCTCTCGCCCATCCCCCTCTCGCCCGTCCCCGCTCACCCCACACACCGCACCCCCCACCCCGCACCAGTGAAAGGCACGCTCCCATGGCCGCCCCGCAGCCACCCGGCTCCAGCTCCGACCGCAAGGCCCGCCCCTCCAGACCGCGCCCCACCCTGCTGCTGCCCGCGCTGGCGGCCGGTCTCGGCGTGATCCTGATCTACAACTCCTTCGGCAACGCGGCCGACAGCACGGCGACGCAGCCGCCCCCACCCGCGATGGCTCCCGCCATGCCCGCCGCCCCCGACGAGGTGCTGGGCTCGCACGCGCCGCCCCGCCCCGCGCCCCCGGCCCAGGGCCCGTCGATGCTGCGGTCCGTCCCGACGCGACTGCGGATCCCCACCCTCGCCGTCAACGCGCCCTTCACCGACCTGGCCATCGGCGCGGACGGCCGGCTGAACCCGCCGCCCGCGAACAACAGCAACCTGGTCGGCTGGTTCAAGGACGGCGTCACGCCCGGCGAGCGCGGAACCGCCATCGTGGCGGGCCATGTCGACACGAAGACCGGCCCGGCCGTCTTCCTCCAGCTCCAGTTCCTCAAGCCGGGCGCAACGGTCGACATCACCCGTGCCGACGGTTCGGTGGCCACGTTCAAGGTCGACTCCGTCGAGAGGTTCAAGAAGTCGAACTTCCCGGACGACCGGGTCTACGCCGACACCCCGTCCGCCCAACTGCGCCTGATCACCTGCGGCGGCGCGTACAACAAGACCGCCAAGGACTACGAGGACAACGTGGTGGCCTTCGCCCACCTCGAATCGTCCAAGAAGGGCTGACGGCCACGGGCCCTCGACCGACTCCCCCCGGCCCGGCCGCGTACGCCCCGGAATGGCGTACGAGGACCGGGCGGGGGGGCCTTGCGTACGGCGGCAGTTGAGACCGCCGCCGTACCTCACATCGTCGTCGTCAGTGCCGCAGACCGCCGCCGTCGCCCCTGACCGCCGCGACGAAGGGCGTCCACGCCGAAGCCGAGAAGACGACAGCCGGACCCTGCGGGTTCTTGCTGTCGCGCACAGGGACACAGGCAGCACAGGCATCGTTCACCTCAAGGCAGTCACCGCTGCTGCCGCCGCTGTACGAAGACTTGCGCCAGACCGCGAACGCCTCGCTGACCTCCAGGCACGAACCGCCGCTGGCACCGCTGTAACTGGACTTGCGCCACGCGGGCAGGGACGAGGCATCTCGGACGACGTACTCACTGCGCTTCATGCTCGTATTCCTCCGCGACCGACCGGATGAAAGCCAGGGACTTGCGGTGCGAGAGCGCGTCCCCCAGTGCGTGATCGTAGGCCACCTGACAGTCACGCACTACCGACGGAATCTCCCAGACTTTGCCCGTCATGAGCCCCTCCGCGTACGCCACCGGCGGCAGATCCTTGAACCACATCAGGGAAACCATGCCCTCCAACAGCGCGTGATGGCCGACCGCGAACGGCAGGACATGCAGCCGGATTCGTCGGCTCTCCCCCACCTCCACGAGGTGACGCAACTGCTCCGCCATCACGGCGGGACCACCGATCGGACGCCGCAGCACCGCCTCGTCGAGCAGCACCCACACCACGGGCGAACCGAAGGTGTCGAGAATGCGGGCCCGTTCGAGCCGCGAGGCCAGCAGCTCGTCCCGCTTCTCGTCGCTCTTGGTGGGGAAGCCGGAGCTGAGCACCTCGTACGCGTACGGCTCGGTCTGAAGAATCCCGGGCACCAACTTGGGCTCGTAGAACCGGATCACCGTCGCCTTCTGCTCCAACTCGGAGGCCTCCTCGAAGTGTTCGGCGACCTTGCGACCGTCCAGCATGGGCAGGAAACGTTCGAAGATGCCGCCCGTTCCCAGCACTTCGTCCAGCCGCTGCGCGTCCTCCAGCGCGGGCCGGCGCCGCCCCTTCTCCATGTGCGAGATGTGCGACGCGGTCAGGATCGCGCGGCGGCTCAGCTCCTCCTGCGTCAACCCGGCGGCTTCTCTGCGGATGCGCAGCTCCTTGCCGTACGAGACTCGCGTCACGGGATTGTCCTCGATCGCCATCGCCAACTCCCTTGCGTGCGGAACGCGTCGCCTCTCGGACCCAGGGCGAGCGTAACCACAAGAAGCTCACCCTGTGACGCGAATCACCTACATAGAGTGAATGGCGCGGTAAACGGCGACGCCGCCCGGGCCGAACGCCTACGGAGGGAACGTCAGGCATCAGCGAAGTGACGATGCGTGCCCGGTCGTTGCTGTACGGTGACCAACAAAGCGGCCCCCATCGCTGGTTGCAGCCGGCGACGAGGGCCTTCACCGTCAGTGCTTAAACCCAAGGAGCACCAGCGATGCTTCGGCATGTTATCGCGCCTGTTCGTTTCTTCTCACAGATCTCCAACGAGATCCTGCGCCATCCCCGGCTGTCGTCCGACGCGGCGCGCATCCTCACCTGGCAGCTCTCCCTCCCCCAGGACGCCGACGAGTCCCTCTCCCGCACGGCCGAACGCGCCGGAATCAAGAAGGCCGCCTTCAACCGCGCCAAGTCCCAGCTCAAGGAGGAGGGTTACGTCCATGAGTGGCGGCAGCAGGGGCTGCGCGGATTATGGACCACCGTGCAACTGGTGTCGTCCGTGCCGCTGACCGCCGAGGAGGCCGCCACCGTGCGCGACGGGCGTCCGACGGCCGTCTGTCCGGCCGCCGGTCAGCCGAGGGGTCCGGTCGCCGGACGTCATCCCGGAAAGACCCCCGAAGGGAACACCTCCACCCCTCCCCCGCCCTTTCCCCCGGCTCCGATCCCGGCCGTCGAGGCGACGCCGGGAGCGGAAGCGACACCGGACGCCGAGGCGGCGGCACAGGAACAGTCACAGGAACAGCCGCAGACGCAGTCTCAGCCGCAACCGCAGCCACAGACGGCGCGCGAAACCAGCGACGAGGCAAGGGAGTTGCTCGACGGCATCACCGCCCTCGACCCCCGGCTGACCGTCCCCCGGGGGATGCTCCCGCAACTCGTCACGCTCGTCTCCCAATGGCTGACCCTCGGCCACACCGTCGACGACGTGCGCGCGGAGATCGGGCGCAGCCTGCCGGGGCGGAGCCAGGCCATCCACCGCCCCGGCGGCCTCCTGCGCTACGTGCTCCGCGAGCCGAGGCCCGTCCCCCTGCCCGCCCCGCACCGGACTCCACCCCGAGTGACCCGGATGCGGGAATGCGCCGGGGCACACGTGCAGCCCCGCCTCTTCGCCCCGGCGGGCGACGAGGAGTTGTGCGCCGCGTGCCGCCAGGGCGGGACGCCTGAACGGGACCGGTACACGGCGTCCACGGCGCGCGGCGCGGCGGCCGTACGCGCGGGACTGTCCGAGCGGCCCGCCCTCCGGCGCTGACCGGGACGGCCGACGCGAGGACGAGCCGACCCAGGGAACTGGGCTCCGCCCGGCGGATCATGTGACTCTCGCCTTCCATGGCACCGTCACCGCAGCAGCGATCCGCTGGTGACTCCGGCCGTGATCCGCCGGAACAGTGCCTAGAACGGGATCTGGCAGGAGACCCACACGCGAACCGGCACGTCGACGGCGCTCGGGTTGTTGAACCGCTGGATGGCCTCGCCGGGCCGGATGATGTTGCTGGAGGTGACGACTTCCGGGTTCGCGGCCGGGTCGAGCGGTTCGCCGCCCACCGCCGCCGTGCCCTCGAAGAACGGGCACTGCGGAGCCACGACCTCGTACTGGGTCGCCCCCGCGGGCACCACGGCGATGGTCTCGAAGTACTCGTACCGCGGCGGGAAGATCGGTCCGGGCGGCCCTTCCGGACCCTGGGGCCCTTCCGGACCCTGGGGACCCTGCGGCCCGACGGGACCGGTCTCGCCCGGCGTCCCGGCAGGTCCCTGCGGCCCTTCCGGACCCTGCGGCCCGACAGGACCGGTCTCACCCGGCGTTCCGGCGGGTCCGGCGGGCCCCTCGGCCCCGGCCTCGCCCTGCGGCCCGGCAGGTCCGGCAGGTCCGGCGGGCCCGGCGGGTCCCTCGGCTCCCGGCGTGCCCGGGTCCCCCTTCTCGCCCTGCGGACCTTCAGGCCCTGCAGGCCCGGCAGGCCCGGCGGGTCCAGCAGGTCCGGCAGGCCCTTCGGGTCCGGGAGGTCCGGGAGGCCCAGGGGGGCCGGGCTTGCTGTGGGAGCAGTCGGGTTCGGGCCCGTGGCCCCGGAAGTACTTGCCGATGACCTTGTGGCCGTGGTCCTCGCAGCCGTCAGGTCCCCCGGCGCCCTCCCCGGGCCCGCCGGTCCTGGGTGAGTCGGCCCGCGACGGACCCGGTACGGCGGTCGCCGCCTGGGCCGTCGCCGTGAACCCGGCCAGCAGGCAGGGCAGGGCGACGCCCACGACGAGCGCCCCTCTCGCGCGTCCGGACGCGCCCGGTCTCCAGTGCCATGTCATATACCAGCAGCTCCTTCTCATGAGTGGTGAGGCGAGCGTCAGGTGACGCGACATCAGAAGAACATGAGAAAGATCCCGATATGAGCAGCTTGTTCGCTTTACAGCTGCTTAGCACTCTTTGAGACCATGTGACGATGGGCCGACGAGACCACGCGGCCGACGGACCCCCGCCCGGCCCTCCCCTCTGAGCCGGCGCTCAGAGCCAGCCCTTCTCCCGGGCGATGCGGACCGCCTCCGCGCGGTTGCGGGCGGCCAGCTTCTGGATCGCCATGGAGAGGTAGTTGCGTACCGTCCCCTGCGAGAGGTGGAGCGCGGAAGCGATCTCCGCGTTGGTGGATCCGTCCGCCGCCGTGCGCAGCACATCGCGTTCACGGTCGGTGAGCGGGTTCGCCCCGTCCGCGAGCGCCGCCGCCGCGAGGGCGGGGTCGATGACCCGTTCCCCGGCCAGCACCTTCCGTACCGCCGAGGCGAGTTGGGCGGCCGGGGCGTCCTTCACCAGGAAGGCGTCCGCGCCCGACTCCATCGCCCGGCGCAGATAGCCGGGGCGGCCGAAGGTGGTGACGACGACGACCTTCACGTCCGGGAGTTCACGACGCAGCACCGCCGCCGCGTCGATGCCGGTCATCCCGGGCATCTCGATGTCCAGGAGCGCCACGTCGACGTGGTGCTCGCGGGCCGCGGACAGCACCTCGTCGCCCCGGGCGACCTGGGCCACCACCTCGATGTCCGGTTCCAGGCCCAGGAGCGCGGCGAGCGCCTCGCGCACCATGGACTGGTCCTCGGCGAGGAGGAGTCTCACGCACCTCGCCGACTGCTCGTCCTGCGGTGTATCCGTCACGGCACAAGCGTACGGACCGCGCCCCACCCGACTCCGAGGAGACCGGACGCCGGTCATATGGGTGAACGGACGGCCGGAGGCACAGGCCATGGGTCTGATCGCTGACCGCTCTGGCCCTTTCTTCGACAGCAGCCCGAGCAGATAGGCGCGGGCACTCGCCCTCGGCTCAACTCTGCCGAACTGTCCCGCGATCCGGGCCATGACCTGGTCGAACATCGCCCGCCAGCGGACAGGGTCTACGCTATGGCCTGCGGCCACCGCACGATCTTCAGGAGTCCACACAACCCCCGATGATCACGCGGTGGCCGTACCCATTCCCGGCTGGGCCCACCGCAAGATCACGAAACCAGACTGGAGTATTAGGCGGTCGCTAATGGTGGAGTCGGGTATTGGAACTCCCGGAATGCCTCTGGCTGAAAGGGGCATAGGCCCCGAAAAAAGAGGGCTGAGCCGGATGTCTCTTGACCTACGATGCGGCCCATGGTGATCACGTATGAGTGGCGCGGCGACTTCGACAACGCTGCCGTCAACGCGCTTCACGCGGAGGCGTTCGGTCACGTCCAGATGCCCATCGATTGGCAGGCACAAGTGCACCGTCACAGCCTCGGCTGGGTCTGTGCCCGGGAAGGCGGCAGGCTCGTAGGGTTTGTCAACGTTGCCTGGGACGGTGGCGTCCATGCCTTCGTTCTCGACACGATGGTCGCTCAGGACGTGCGCAAGGCCGGCGTCGGGACCGGACTCGTGACGACCGCAGTGCAAGGCGCCCGTGCAGCGGACTGTGAATGGCTCCACGTTGACTTTGACGAGCATCTGCGTCCCTTCTACTTCGACGCGTGCGGCTTCAGACCCACGGACGCAGGGCTCATCGCCCTGCGCTAGTTCACGCTTGCTCCGCAGTCGTCCGGCGGCATCTGCCGGAGACGTTCGGCGTCGCGCCGGCGACGGCGCATCGCCGGTCCACCGCGTGGACCCGGGCGAGGCTGTGGCGTCGGCTCCACCGGGCAGTTCTGGACGGATTCGGTGCGCGGGGCGAGCTGGACTGGGCCTCGGCGATCGTCGACGCCGCCTCGGTCCGGGCCAGAAGGAGAGCACGCTGGCCGAACCCGGTCGTTCGCGGCAAGAAGTGCAGCGAACCGCACGTGCCGTCCCAGGCCCAGGGCATCCCTCTGGCCGTTGCGGTGTCCGGTGCGAACACCCACGACAGCCTGGCCCTCAAGCCACTGATCCGCGGCATACCCGCCGTCCCCTCCCGACGCGGGCCGCGGCGGCGCCGCCCCGTCAAACTCCGGGTGCACAAGGCGTACTTCTCCGCCGAACGCCTCGCCTGGCCGCGCGAACGCGGACTCGTCCCACGCATCGCACGTCCCGGGATCGAATCGAGCGAGCGGCTCGGCCGGCACCGCTGGAAGATCGAGCGGTCGATCGCCTGGCTGTTCGGCTACCGCCGGCTCACGGTCCCCGCACCAGAGACTTGCACGAACTTGCGCCGGCTCCAGGCCCCCACCGGCCCACCCGCGCGAGGCACTCCGGTCAGGCCCCCTCCGCCGGCTCCGGGGCCGGGCCCAGGGGAACGGTGAGGACGAGCGCGAAGCCCTTGCCGGAGGCGGGGTGGGCGGGGCGGGCGGTCATGGCGCCGCCGACCGCGGCGAGGCGTTCGGCGATGCCGGTGAGGCCGTTGCCGGGGGCGGCGCCCGAGGGGCCGGCGCCGTCGTCCTCGACGGTGAGCTCCAGGACCCTGCCGTCCAGGGTCTGGCGCGGGGCGAGGCCGACCGCGCAGGAGCGGGCGCCGCTGTGGCGCACCACGTTCGTGACTGCTTCCCGCAGCGCCCAGGCGAGCGCCTCCTCCGCCTGCTCGGGGACGCCGTCGGGGGCCTCGGGCGGGACGTCGGCGGCGATGCCCGCCGCGGCGAGGGCGGTGCGGGCGCCGGCCAGTTCGCCGGGGAGCGTGGGCCTGCGGTAGCCGGTGACCGCGCCGCGCACGTCGGCCAGGGCCTGGCGGCTCACCCGCTCGATGTCCGCGACCTGGGCGGCGGCCGCCTCCGGGTGGCCGGGGAGCATCCGTCCGGCCAGTTCACTCTTGAGCGTGATCAGGGAGAGCGAGTGCCCCAGGAGATCGTGCAGGTCCCGGGCGAGCCTCAACCGTTCCTCGTTGGCGGCGAGTTGGGCGACGGTCGCGCGGGCCTCGCGCAGCTCGACCGTGGTGCGGACCAGTTGTTGCACACCGGCCATGGAGAAGCCGCCGAGCAGGGCCGGGAAGAGCAGGGAGACGATGGTCTCGCGGGGGTGGCCGTCGGCCAGGCCGAGGCCCGCCATGACGGCCGTGACGCCGGGAATGAGCCAGCGGGACGTCCGCGGCGGCAGGGTGGCGCCGACCGAGACCGCCACGTACACGAAGAGGACCAGCCACGCCGTGCCGAGCGTGAGCGTGAGGACGACGGAGAGCGCGCCGAGGAAGGCGATCGTCCCCCGGACGAGGCGCCGGCCCGTCGGCCTCGCCGTGTGGCGGAAGACCAGCACCAGGTACGAGGCGACGAAGACCACCAGACCGAGCGCGCCGCAGCCCGTCGCCCACCCGGTGTGCCGGCCGTCGACGAGGTCCGTCACCGGGGCGCTCATGAACGCGAGCCAGATGCCGATCCAGAACAGCTTGATCCAGACCTGTCGTCGGCCCCCGGGCGGGCGGCCGACGCCGACGTCCGTACCGCCGCCGGGGACCGTGGTCACGCCACCGGCCGCCGCCGTTCCGATCCCGCCGGGAGCCGCCGCTGTGCCACCCCAGCCGGGGGTCGCCGCCGTGCCGCCGGGAGCCGCTCCCGTGCCGCTCCAACCGGTCGCCGCCGTCGTACCGTCGTCGTTCACGCCTTCCGAGTGTCCTTCCGGTAGAGCCAGGCCGCGCCGCCCGCGAAGACCAGGAAGGAGACGCAGAGGATGCCGACGTCCCTGGCGTGCGGCGCGTTCCCCGCCTCGATCGCCTGGCCCAGAGCAGCGTACGCGCGGGTGGGCACCCACTCCGAGACGCTCCGGAGCCACTGCGGGAAGGTCGTGGTGGGCATCCACAGGCCGCCGAGGATGGACAGCCCGAAGTAGACGATCATGGTGAGCGGGCGGACCGCGTCGCCGTCGGCGAGATAGCCGATGGCCACCCCGAGCGCGGCGAACACCAGCGAACCGGCCCAGACGACCCCGGTCAGCGCGAACCACTGCCAGGTCTCCACCCGCACGCCCTTGACGACGGCGGCGACCAGGAAGAGGACCACGATGCAGGGCAGGGTGACGATCGCCGCGCCCGCGGTCTTCGCCAGGACGTAGCCGCGTCCGGGCAGGGCGGTCAGCCGCAGCTGGCGGATCCAGCCGTTCTCCCGTTCCTTCGCGATGCGTTCGCTGTTGCCCATGAGGACGGCGGTCAGCGCGCCGAACGACGCCATCGAGACCATGAAGTACGCGGGGAAGCTCAGACCGGTGCCCGGGATGCGGCCGGTGGTGCTCTGGGGGCCCGCGATCAGCAGGTAGATCACCGACGGGTAGATGACCGAGAAGAACAAGAACTTCTTGTTCCGCAGGGTGCGGGCGACTTCGAGCCGGGTCAGGGACCAGGAGGGGAAGGTCGGGAGGTTCAGCATGCGGTCCTGGCCTCCTCGGCCTCGGTGAGAGCGACGAAGGCCTGTTCCAGGCCGATTCCGGTGACCTCCAGCCCGCGCGGGCGGAGGCCGAGCGCGTAGACGGCGTGGACGGTGGCGTCGGCGTCGTGCGACTGGATGCGGACCCGGCCGCCGCGGATGTCGAGCGAGGCGAGGTGCGGCAGCCCGCGCAGCGCCGTCTCGTCGAACGGGCCGTCCAGTTCGAAGGAGACCCGGCGGGCCCCGGCCCGCGCCTTGATCTCGGCGGCGGTGCCGTCGGCGAGGAGGCGGCCCCGGTGGAGGACGAGGACGCGGTCCGCGATCGCGTCGGCCTCTTCGAGGTAGTGGGTGGCGAACAGCACGGTGCGGCCCTGTTCGGCCTGGACCCGCATGGTGGCCCAGAACTCCTGGCGGGCGGTGACGTCCATGCCGGTGGTCGGCTCGTCGAGGACGATCAGGTCGTTGTCCCCGGCGGTCGCGAGCGCGAACCGCACCCGCTGCTCCTGGCCGCCGGAGAGCTTGTTGACCATACGGTCGGCGATCCTGCCGAGACCGGCCCGGGACAGGACCTCGTCCACCGGGTGGGGCCTGGGGTGCAGCTCGCAGGCCAGGCGCACCAGTTCCCCGACCTTGACGTCCTCCATCAGGCCGCCGGTCTGGAGCATCGCGCCGACCCGCCCGGCGGTGACGGCCTCGCGCGGGGTCATGCCGAAGAGCCGGACCGTGCCGGAGTCGGCGGTGCGCAGGCCCAGCAGCAGATCCAGCGCGGAGGACTTCCCGGCCCCGTTCGGACCGAGGAGCGCCACGGTCTCGCCGGGGCGCAGTGCGAGTGTGAGGCCGTCCACGGCGCGCACCTCGCCGTAGGACTTGCTGACCCGGTCGAAGGCGACCGCGGCGGTCGTCGCCGGGATGGCCTCGGTGGCTGTCGTCGTCATGCGTCCAGCGTCACGGAACGGGGGGCCGGCCCGGCAGGGCCGCCGGTCGTGGAAACGGGATGACAGATGTCATGCCGGAGGCGGTGAGGGGACATCGCGTACACGTACACGCACACGGCCGGGCGCGACGCGCGACGTGGAAGGCCCCAGGCGGGGCGCCCGAGGCGGAAAAGCCGCCACCCCCGGCCGGAGGTCCGGGCGGGGGCGGCGGGTGCGGGTTTCGCTTCCGGGGGTCCGGGCCGGGCGGGGCGCGGGCCGGGCGGCCGGGTCAGCCGTTGCCGTCGAGGCTGATGACGGCGGTCCGCTCGGCGGGGGTTTTGCCGAGCAGGGCGCTCTGCATGGCCGCCGCGACGTCGTCGGCGTTGAGCTGGTGCTTCTTGCCGTCGCCCTTGGTGACCATGATGCCGTCGAAGACGCCGTCGCACAGGGTGTCGATGGCCTTCTTGTCGTAGTGCTGGACCAGCTTGCCGTCGACCGGCACCATCGACAGGATCTGCGGCAGCGACCTGGCGGGGCCGAACTGGATCTGCTTGGGACCGGCCTGGATGGTGATCAGCCCGGACATCGCGGGCTCCGCGAACTCCTTCATCGCCCGGTCCAGTTCGGCCTTGGTGATGGTGGGTTCGCGGGTGGTGACGGGCAGTTGCACGGTGGCCGCCCGGCCGGTCTGCACCTGCGCCCGGTACGCGTCGCGCACCGAGATCATCGACTGGTTGACGTCCAGGGCCTTGCCCGCCTTGCCGGGCACCGCGACGGCCTTGTTGGGCTTGAACTCGATCGTGCCGTCGCTCGCGGAGCCGGAGACGCCCGCCAGGTCCGTCAGCGCGACGCCGAGCTTCTCCTCGTCGACCGGGATCACCGGGTCGACGACGCGCTTCTGGCCGAAGAGGGAGCCGATGACGGACATCGGGTTGTAGTCGCTGCCGGCGGCGGAGCGCACGGTCTCCTGGCTGTCCAGGGCGAGTCCGGCCCGGTCCGGCACGAGTTCGGTCTTCTTGCCGTCCACGGACAGCTGGAGGGGCGCCACGGCGCGCTTGCCGAGGGCGGCGTCCAGCTTCGCGACGGCCTCGTCCTTCGTGCCGCCGCCGATGTCGACGCCGAGGACGGTGGTGCCCTTCGGGACCTCGGAGTGGTTCACCAGCAGCCCGGCCCCGTACGCGACGGCGAGCAGGCCGACGACGCCCGCGCCGAGCAGGACCAGCTTGGAGCGGCCCTTCTTCTTCGCGGGACCGGACGACGGGGCGGGGGCGGGCGACGGGGCCGCGGCGGGCGTGCCCACCGGGCCGGTGCCCATCGCGTCCTCCTCGACCCGGTGCCCCGCCTCGGCGCGCCGGGCGCCGAGACCGCCGGGGCCGCCCGCGCCCGGGAACGGATGCGGGGAGCGCTGCTCCGGCTTGATGACCGGGATGCCGCTGGTGAGCGTGTCACCGGAGACGTTGCCGTCGGCGCCGGCCCGGACCGCGGCGGCGAACTGCGGCGTCAGCTCCGCCGTGTCGTCGGACAGCCGGGGAACCGGGTCCGCGCTCAGCGGCGAGGCGCCGGTCGCCGGTCCCGTGGTGGGGCCGGTGGGGCCGGGCGTACGGACCCCGAGGTCCGGCGTGGGGCGCGGACCGGCCGCGGGGCCGGCGGGGGTCCCGACGCCGAAGTCGTCGAGGGCGCTGCCGCCGCCGGGGCGGGGCGCGTCCGGTACGCCGGTCCGCTGCGGACCGTCCGAGAAGTACGGCAGGTCGGCCCGGGGCGGGGTGGCCCCCGCGCCCTCGCGGGCGCCCGCACCGCCCACGCCGCCCGTGCCGCCGGCGGCCGGGGAGCCGGCCGCGCCGCCCGCCGGCCCGCCCGCGACCGGGGTCTTCGGGCCGGTGACCGAGGTGCTCATGGGGGGCTTGCGCGGGGCGAACCAGTCGCTGCCGCCCTTGTCCTTGGCGGCCGGCTTCTCCGGGGCCGGTTCCGCGGGCGCCGGGGCGGGCGCGGCGTCGGCGCCGGGGACGGCGTCGGACGTGTCCGACGCCACCGGGCCGGGGCGCGGGACGGTGCCGGTGCGCTCGGCGTCGGCGCCCTCGCCCATGGGCGTGCGCATCACCACGGGCGGGATGGGACGCGAGCCCGGAATGTTGATCCGGATACGCGTCGTCAGGGTCGTCTCGGTGCGCGGCTCCTCGGGCCGCTTCCGGTCCCCGGACTCCGCGTCCCCGTCCGGGGCGTCCTGCGAGGGGTGCGGCGACGGATACTGGCGGGATCCGTACGGCGGCGTCCCCGAGGGGTACGCGGTTCCTCCGCGCCCCTGGGTCCCGGAGGACGAACTGTCAGTTTCACGACTCAAAGCAGGTTCTCCCGATTGGCTCCGCCGCCCGTACGCCCCCCATGCCGCGGGCCAGGGGGACGGCTCGGCGCGCGAACCACCATACTGGCCAGCGTCGACGTCCCCCCGCGACCGGGGGAGACGAACGCATGAACCCCTGACGGGCCAGGGGCGTTACGGGATCGGCCGTGGCACCTTACTTGCCAGGTCGGCCACTGTCGGCGCCCGGCCGGGGCGCCCGCGACATGGTGGCACAGATCACAGCGATGGCCATCCCGCCCAGCATGAAGAGGGCGAGACCCACCACGTCGCCGAAGACATAGTCGCCTTCCGGCCGTCCTCCGAGCAGCACCACGATCGAAATCAGCCACCCCGCCGCCGGCGCCAGAGCACCGAGTTGAGTGCCGAAGATCAGCCGCCCGCCATGGAACAGTCCGGCGCAGGCCGCGAGCGCGAGCAGCAGCCCGCCGGGGAACCAGGCCGCCTGGACGAGCGCGCCGGCGATCCCGACGAGCGCGCCGAGGACGGCGAGGCCCACATAGACGCCGATCCGGCCGGGTGCGAGGGGGGCGGCCAGGCCGGTGGCCGGCGCCTCCCGGGAGGGCGCGCCGGAGCGTGCCGCGCGCTGCCTGCCGTCGCTCATCGTCCCGCTCCCGCCTCGGCCGCGGCCCCGGGCCCGGTCGCCGCGCCCGTGCCGGCGGTCTCCCGCGCACCGGCGGCCGGCGCGCCCGCGGCCGGTTCCGCGCCCGGCACGCCCGCGAACAGGTCGTCCTCCAGCAGTCCCTCGGGAGCGCCGGGGACGCCCCGCGCCAACTCGTAGTACTCGGTGGTCAGGACGGGCTGGCCGAGGTCGTTGGAGAGGGCGAAGAAGTCGCCGTCCACAACGATCTGCGTGGCGTGGGCGCGCATCGCCGCGCGCTTGGCCTCCGCGTGGGCCGAGCCGTCGATCCGCGTCGTGATCCGGGCCTCGTCGACCACGCCCGGCACGTCCTCGACGGCGGCGATCCCGGGGAAGGCGTCCGGCGCCGTCTCCCGCAGACGGGCGAAGCCCGCCTCGACGACCGGGCGCGGCACCCGGTTCCAGTAGATCTTGGCGATGGTGTGCGGGTCGCCCGGGACGGCGGTGTACGCGGGGTCGGCGGCCAGCTCGGCCGCGCGCATCGCGACGCGGTGCGCCTGGATGTGGTCGGGGTGCCCGTAGCCGCCGTCGGGGTCGTAGGCGACGAGGACCTGCGGGCGCACCGAGCGGATCACCGTCACGAGGTGCGCGGCGGCCTCGTCCACGTCCGCGGACCAGAAGGAGCCGGGGCGGTGGTTCTGCTCGGCGCCCATCATCCCGGAGTCGCGGTAGCGGCCGGGGCCGCCGAGGAAGCGGTGGTCGGTGACCCCCAGCTCCCGCATGGCGGCGGCGAGTTCGCCCCGGCGGTGGGGGCCGAGGGCGTCGTCCCGGTCCGCCGCGAGACGGGCGAGGGCGGGCGGGATGACCTCGCCCTCCTCGCCGAGCGTGCAGGTCACCAGCGTGACCCGGGCGCCCTCGGCCGCGTACCTGGCCATGGTGGCGCCGTTGTTGATCGACTCGTCGTCGGGGTGCGCGTGCACCAGAAGCAGGCGCCGGGCTGGGTGGTCCGTCATGGGGACCACCCTACGAGCCGAGCGCCTGGAGAACCGACCGCGCCCGCGTTCCGGCCGTCGGCGTGGGCAGCCGCGACCGGCCCCCCTGACCGCACCGCGGCGCCGTCGCGCCGGGCCCCGGAGGCCGTTCTCGCGTCTCGCGCGCTTGCGGGGCCGTGCCCCGGGCCCGTCAGAGCCCGCGTGCCGTCGAGCGACGCCTCAGGGGCGCGCTCCCGTGCCGCCGGACCGTACCTCGGAACCGTGCCCGCAAGCCGTCGGGGCGCGCCTCAGAACTTGAGGCCGCCGATCATGCCTGCCACGTTCGTGGTCAGGTTCGAGATGCTGGGCGCGATGGACGAGCTGGCGAGATAGAAACCGAGCAGCGCGCAGACCACCGCATGTCCGGCCTTCAGTCCGGATTTCCGGATCAGCAGGAAGACGACGATCGCCAGCAGCACCACCGCCGAAATCGAGAGTGCCACGGCGGTTCACCTCCATCAGTACGGTCGGGACGGGCAGCACACGTGGAGCCAGCAGGTTCATACCCACCGAGCGCTACGGATCATAACTATCCGTGCCACCGCATTGATCGGGGCACGGCAGCACGAGGGGCGCACGACCGGGCGGTCGGGAGCTAGGTTCGGGCCATGACTTCGCAGAAGATCTCATTTCCTCGCCAGCACGCCAGGACGATGCGCTTCACGCTGGGCGCTCCGCGCGCGTTCACCATCTCACCCGACGGGGAGCGGGTGGTCTTTCTTCGGTCAGGTTCCGGCACCGACCGGTCGGGCCGGCTGTGGGTGCTGGACCTGCCGGAGGGCGGCGCTCCGCAGGAGCGCGTCGTCGCCGATCCCGAGGTGTTGCTGGGCGGTTCGTCGGAGCGGCTGTCGGCCCAGGAGCGCGCCCGGCGCGAGCGCAGCCGCGAGGGGGGCGCGGGGATCGTCGGCTACGCGGTCGACGCGGCCGTCGAGCTGGCCGCCTTCGCGCTCTCGGGGAAGGTGTACGTCGCGGAGCTCCGGGCGGGCACCGCGCGGGCGCTGCCGGTGCCGGGCCCGGTGATCGACCCCCGCCCGTCGCCGGACGGGCGGCACATCGCGTACGCGTCCGGGGGCGCGCTGCGCGTCGTGGGCTCCGACGGCGAGGGCGACCGGGCGCTGGCGGAGCCGGAGGACGGGAACGTCACGTACGGCCTGGCGGAGTTCATCGCCGCCGAGGAGATGCAGCGCTCGCGGGGCTTCTGGTGGTCGCCGGAATCCGACCGGCTGCTGGTCGCCCGGGTCGACGACAGCCCGGTGCGGCGGTGGTGGATCGCGGATCCCGCCCACCCGGACCGCAGGCCCGCCGAGATCGCCTACCCGACGGCGGGGACGCCCAACGCCGAGGTGCGGCTCTTCCTGACCGGCCTGGACGGCAGCCGGACCGAGGTGGTCTGGGACCGCGCCCGGCACCCGTACCTGGCGCAGGTGCACTGGTCCTCGGCGGGCGCGCCGCTGCTCCTGGTGCAGGCCCGGGACCAGCGCAGCCAGCTCCACCTCGCGGTGGACACGGAGACCGGGGCGACGCGCACGGTCCACGTGGACGAGGATCCAATCTGGCTGGAAATTTTCCCTGGAGTGCCCGCCTGGGCGCCGGATGGACGGCTGGTCCGGATCGCGGACGAGGGCGGGGCACGGGTGCTCGCGGTCGGCGACCGGCTGCTGACCGGAGCGAAGCTGCATCTCCAGTCGGTCCTGGACATCGGCGATTCGGACATTCTGATCGCGGCGTCGGCGGGCGAGGAGGCCCCGGAGCCGGAGACCGGCGAGACCCATGTGTACCGGGTCAACGAGCTGGGCGTGGAGCGGGTCTCCGAGGGCGCGGGGGTGCACTCGGCCGTCCGCGCGGGCGAGGTCACGGTGCTGGTCTCCCAGTCGCTCCGGTGGCCGGGGGTGCGCGCCGAGGTGTTCCGGGGCGGCAAGCGGATCGCCGCCGTCGCGAACTTCGCCCAGGAACCGGTGATTTCGCCTCGGGTGCGGCTCACCGAGGGGGGCGCACGCCGGATTCCGTGCGCCGTGCTGCTCCCCCGTGACTACCAGGAGTCGGACGGTCCGCTGCCGGTGCTGATGGATCCGTACGGCGGACCGCATGCCCGCCGGGTGCTCGCGGCGCACAACGCGTATCTGACCTCGCAGTGGTTCGCGGACCAGGGCTTCGCGGTGGTCGTCGCGGACGGCCGGGGCACCCCGGGGCGCTCGCCGGCCTGGGAGAAGGCCGTCAGGGACGATCTCGTCCTGACCGTGGACGACCAGGTCGAGGCGGTGCGCGCGCTGGCCGGCGAGTACCCGCTGGACCTCGGCAGGGTGGCCGTGCGCGGCTGGTCGTTCGGCGGATATCTGGCGGCGCTGGCGGCGCTGCGGCGGCCGGACGTGTTCCACGCGGCGGTGGTGGGCGCGCCGGTGACCGACCTGCGTCTGTACGACACCCACTACACCGAGCGCTATCTCGGCGACCCCGCCGAGCAGCCGGAGGTGTACGCCCGCAACTCGCTGCTGACGGACGACGGGCTCTCGGAAGCGGCGGAGCAGGTGCGGCCGATGATGATCGTGCACGGGCTGGCGGACGACAACGTGGTGGTCGCGCACTCGCTCAGGCTGTCGTCGGCGCTGCTGGCGGCGGGACGTCCGCACGAGGTGCTGCCGCTCAGCGGGGTGACGCACATGACCCCGCAGGAGCAGGTGGCGGAGAACCTGCTGCTGCTCCAGGTGGACTTCCTGAAGCGGTCGCTGGGCCTGCGGGACTGAGCCGCCCGCGCCCCGGCGTCACCAGCCCGGCGGCTGGGAGGGCGGCGGGGGCGGCTGGTTCGGCGGAGGCGGCGGCTGGTACGGGGGCCGGTACGAGGGCGGGGGCTGATACGAGGGCGGGGGCGGCGTCCCGTAGGGGCCGTTGCCGGGGCCCGGAGCGCCGTATCCGGGCCCCTGGGGCCGCCCGGGGCCCGGAGCCCCGCCGGGCCCGTCTCCCGGCCCCTGGCCCGCCCCCTGGTCCTGCCCGTGCCCCGGGGTGCGACCGGGGCCCTGCCCGTAGGCCGGGTCGTGGCCCTGGTACCCCTGTCCGTAGGCCGGGTCGTAGCCCTGGTACGGCGGGACGGGGGCGTCGGCCGGGCCCCTGCGGGCCAGCACCAGGAGCACGACCACCGCGGCGAACGCCTCGAACAACCAGCTGAGCACCCTGAGTTGGTCCTCGGTCGGCAGTTCGCCGAAGTGCTCCAGCATGTTGTAGTGCGCGGCGGTGACCACGGCCAGCACCCCGTTCAGCAGCAGCAGTCCGGCGGCGACGAGACCGAACGGCCGGGTGTGCGGGGCGCGGGCGAGCGCGCTCACCGCCGTGAACAGACAGAGCAGGACGAGGAGCGCGTTGCGCCAGCCGGGCGGCGCGTCGGTCAGGGCCTGCCAGAACCGCTCCCCGCCCACGAACCAGCCGGGGAGGAGCTCGGGAAGCTTCACCGTCTGGCGGATCTCCCAGGCGGCGACGATCGCCGCCGAGGCGCCCAGCAGCAGGAAGGCGGTCACGCTCGCGCCCTGTCCCGGCCGGTCCGGGACGCGTTCGCCGAAACCGGCCGCCGGACGCCGTCCCGCGCCGACCGTGATGAGCAGCGCGATCCCGGCCGCGAGGGCCGCGAAGGCGCTGACCATGGCGAGGGTGCTCAGTCCGTCGGAGAACCGGCCGTGCGCCCCGGGGCTCCCGATGGTCCAGAGCCCGGGAAGCCGTACGGCGAAGGTGACCACTCCGGTGACGACGAGCGCGCCGGACGCCGCCGCCGACCGCAGCGCCGCGAGGGCCACGACGACGTACATCACCAGCAGCGCCACGTCGTCGGCCGATGTGGCCGGCGCCGTGGACAGCCGCGCGTCGTAGTAGCCGGCCCAGTACCGCAGCACCTGTCCCGGATCGTCGGCCGCGCCGAGGTCCCGCAACAGCCAGCCCGCGACGATCGCCGCGAGCAGGGCGCAGAGAACGGCCCCGGTTGCCCTTGCCCCCCGTGTCAGTATCACCCGAGCGATACTCCCCCGTCCCCGTGTGCCCGGCAAGGGGTCCGCCCGGGATGTCGCGCGAACGAGCGCACGGCCGACGGGAGTTGGCCCCGGCCGGGCCACGGCGCGGACGCGGGATCAGCCCGCCCGGCCGGTCCCGGGGGGCGGCGCCCCGCCCCCGCCGCTCGCTCCGTCCTCCCCGCCGGGCCCGGCGTCCCGGGCCTCCCGGCGGCCCGGCACGTCCGTTCCGGCCGCCCCGCCCGCCGGCACCACCCGCAGCTCCTCCGCGAAGTGGCAGGCCGAGTCGTGCCGGGCCGGGCCCCGCGCCGACCGGAAGGCCTCCGGGACGGCCAGCGCCGGCGTCTCCCGCGCGCACCGCTCCCGCGCCTTCCAGCAGCGGGTCCGGAAGCGGCAGCCGGAGGGCGGGTCGGCGGGCGAGGGGACGTCGCCGTGCAGGATGATCCGCTCCCGCCGCGCGCGGGCCCCCGGGTCCGGCACCGGCACGGCGGACAGCAGCGCCTGGGTGTACGGGTGCGTCGGGTGGTCGTAGATCTGCGCGTCGGTGCCGATCTCGACGATCCGGCCCAGGTACATCACGCCGACCCGGTCCGAGATGTGCCGGACGATCGACAGGTCGTGCGCGATGAAGACATAGCTCAGCCCGAACTCCCTCTGGAGCCGGGCCAGCAGATTGACGACCTGCGCCTGTACGGAGACGTCGAGCGCGGAGACCGGCTCGTCGGCCACGATGATCTCCGGGTTGAGCGCGAGGCCGCGGGCGATGCCGATGCGCTGGCGCTGGCCGCCGGAGAACTGGTGCGGATAGCGGTTGATGTACTCCGGGTTCAGGCCGACGACGTCCAGCAGCTCCCGCACCCGGCGGCGGCGGTCGCCCTTCGGCGCCACCTCGGGGTGGATCTCGTACGGCTCCCCGATGATGTCGCCCACCGTCATGCGCGGGTTCAGCGAGGTGTACGGGTCCTGGAACACCATCTGGATGTTCCGGCGCACCGCCTTCAGGGCGCGTCCCGACAGCCGGGTGATGTCCTCGCCCTTGTAGGTGATCGCGCCGGCCGTCGGTCGTTCCAGGTGCACCAGCATCCGGGCCACGGTGGACTTGCCGCAGCCGGACTCCCCCACGATGCCGAGCGTCTCGCCGGCCGCCAGATCGAAGGAGACCCCGTCGACCGCCTTGACCGCGCCGATCTGCCTCTTGAACAGGATGCCCCGGGTCAGCGGGTAGTGCTTGACCAGGTCCCGGACCCGGAGGATCGGCTCGCCGCCCGGGCGGGCGCCGCCCCGGCCGGCGTCCGCCGCCCCCTCCGCCGCGCGCGTCGGCCGGTCAGCTCGCATCGAGCGTCTCCTTCCAGAAGTGGCAGGCGCTCTCGCGGTCGGCGGACACCTCGTACAGCGGCGGCACCTGGGTCCGGCAGACGTCCCGGGCCAGCGGGCAGCGCGGATGGAAGGCGCAGCCGGGCGGGATGCGCAGCAGGCTGGGCGGCAGGCCCTTGATCGCGTACAGCTCCCGGCCCTTCCGGTCCAGCCGGGGGATCGAGCGGAGCAGGCCCTGGGTGTAGGGGTGGGCGGGGGCCCGGTAGATGTCGTGCACGGGGGCCGATTCGACGATCCGGCCCGCGTACATCACGGCGATCCGGTCCGCGACGTCGGCGACCACGCCCAGGTCGTGGGTGATCAGGATCAGGCCCATGTCCAGCTCGCGGCGGAGTTCGTCGAGCAGGTCCATCACCTGGGCCTGGACGGTGACGTCGAGGGCGGTGGTGGGTTCGTCCGCGATGATCAGCGAGGGTTCCAGGGCCAGCGCCATGGCGATCATGACGCGCTGGCGCATCCCGCCGGAGAACTGGTGCGGGTAGTCGCGGACGCGGTCCCGGGCGGCCGGGATGCGGACCCGGTCCATGAGCTCCACGGCCTCGGCCCGGGCGTCCCGGCGGGACATCCCCCGGTGCACGGTGAACATCTCGCCGAGCTGCTCCCCCACGGTGAGCACGGGGTTGAGGGAGGACAGGGCGTCCTGGAAGATCATGGCCATCTCCCGGCCGCGGATCCCGCGGCGTTCGTCCCTGCCCAGCTTCAGCAGGTCGCGGCCCTTGAAGAGGATCTCGCCGCCGGTGATCCGGGCCGGGGGCGTGTCGAGGATGCCCATGACGGCCTGCGCGGTGACGGACTTGCCGGAGCCGGACTCGCCGAGGACGGCCAGGGTCTCGCCCTCGTCCACCGCGTAGGCGACTCCGTTGACGGCCTTGGCGACGCCGTCGCGGGTGTGGAACTCCACGTGCAGATCACGTACTTCGAGCAGCATGACGGCGGGGCTCCTCAGCGCAGCTTGGGGTCGAGGGCGTCGCGCACCGCGTCGCCGAGCATGATGAAGGCGAGCACCGTGACCGCCAGGGCCCCGGCGGGCCAGAGCAGCATGTGCGGGGCGTTGCGGATGTACGGGGAGGCGGCGGAGATGTCGATGCCCCAGGAGACGGCCGGGGGTTTCAGGCCGACGCCGAGGAACGAGAGGGTCGCCTCCAGCGCGACGTAGGTGCCGAGCGCGATGGTCGCGACGACGATCACCGGGGCGACGGCGTTGGGGGCGATGTGGCGCAGCAGCATCCGGGGGTTGGAGGCGCCGAGTGCCCGGGCCGCCTGCACGTAGTCGTTCTGTTTGGCGGTGATCACGGCCCCGCGGGCGATGCGGGCGATCTGCGGCCAGCCCAGCAGCACGATGAAGCCGATCACCGGCCAGACGGTGGAGCTGGTGACGACGGAGAGGAAGACCAGCCCGCCGAGGACCACGGGGATGCCGAAGAAGACGTCGGTGACGCGGGAGAGCACGGCGTCCCACCAGCCGCCGAAGAACCCGGCCAGGCCGCCGAGGACGCCGCCGAGCAGGGCGACGCCGAGGGTGGCGCAGACGCCGACGGTGACCGAGTTCCTGGCCCCGTGGACGGTACGGGTGTAGACGTCGCAGCCCTGCCCGTCGAAGCCGAAGGGGTGTCCGGGCCGGGGACCGTCCTGGGCCCGGGCGAGGTCGCAGTCGAGCGGGTCCTGTCCGGCGATCAGCGACGGCCAGACCGAGATGACCACCAGGAACAGGATGATCAGGGCGGAGACCAGGAAGACCGGGTTGCGGCTCAGGTCCCGCCAGGCGTCGGACCACAGGCTGCGCGGCTTCCCGGCGGGGCCGGTGCCCTCGGGACCGCCGGGCGTCCTCTCCAGGGTGGTGCCCTCTTCCAGGGCGAGGTCCATCGCGCCTCCCGCCCCGGCCGACGAGATCGCCTCGTCCGGTGTCTGTTCAGGCATAGCGGATCCTCGGGTCGAGTACGGCGTACAGCAGGTCGACGATCAGGTTGGCCGCGAGGAAGACGAGGACCAGGACGGTCACGAATCCGACGACGGTCTGGGAGTTCTGGCGCAGGATGCCCTGGTAGAGCTGGTAGCCCACGCCGTGGATGTTGAAGATCCGCTCGGTGACGATCGCCCCGCCCATCAGGGCGCCGATGTCGGTGCCGATGAAGGTGACGACGGGGATCAGCGAGTTGCGCAGCAGGTGCCGGACGACGACGCGGCGCCGGGGCAGTCCCTTGGCGACGGCGGTGCGGACGTAGTCGGCGCGGGAGTTCTCCGCGATCGAGGTCCGGGTGAGCCGGGTGACGTAGGCCAGGGAGACGGAGGCGAGGACGAGCCCGGGGACGATGAGCGAGTCGATGGGGGCCTCCGGGGGGACGGAGGGTCTGATGACGCCCCACTGCACGCCCAGCAGGAGCTGGAGCAGCAGTCCGGTGACGAAGGTCGGGACGGAGATGACGACCAGGGTCAGGACGAGGACGGCGGTGTCGACGGGGCGGCCCCGGCGCAGCCCGGTGACGACGCCGAGGCTGATGCCGATGACGATCTCGAAGACGATCGCGACGAGGGTCAGCCGGATCGTGACGGGGAAGGCGCCGCCCATCAGCTCGGTGACCTTCTGCCCGTTGAAGGCGGTGCCGAAGTCGCCGGTGAAGACGTGGCCCATGTAGGTCGCGTACTGCTGCCAGACGGGCTTGTCGAGGCCGAGTTCCGAGCGGAGCCGGGCGGCGGTCGCCGGGTCGCACCGGCGCTCGCCGCAGAGGCCCGCGACGGGGTCGCCCATCACGTTCACCATGAGGAAGATCAGCAGCGTGGCGCCGACGAAGACCGGGATCATCTGCAGCAGTCGCCGGATCACATAACGTCCCATGAAGGGCTCCGGGGGTCGCGGGGGGACGGAGGCTCGGGGCGGAGGGGCGGGGCGGCCGGGGGGCCGAGGCGGAGAAACGGGGCGGCAGGGCGGCCAGGGGCGGCGGGGCGGGGCCCGTCCCGGGCGGCGGGTCCGGCGCGTGCGCGCGGCCGCCGGGCGGTCACTTGACCCTGATCTGCTCGTACACCGGGACGCTGAACTGGTTGAGCGACACCTGGGTCAGCCGGTCCGAGTAGCCCGCGCTGCCGTTCTGGTACCAGAGCGGGATGGCGGGCATCTGCTCGGCCAGGACCTTCTCCGCGTCCTGGAAGGTCACCAGGGCCCTGCTGCGGTCGCTCTCGGCGTTGGCCCGGTCGACCAGCCCGTCGAACTTCCGGTTGCTCCACTTGCCGTCGTTGGAGGAGGCGTCGGTGTAGTAGAGGGGCTGGAGGAAGTTCTGGATCAGCGGGTAGTCCATCTGCCAGCCGGCCCGCCAGGCCCCGGTCGGCTTCTGCCGGGACACCTGGTCGCGGAAGTCCGCGAAGGTGCCGACCGGTGAGCCGACGCAGGCGTTGTTGTCGCCCATCACCCGGTTGATGCTGTTGCAGACGGCGTCGACCCATTCCTTGTGGGAGCCGGTGTCCGCGTTGTACGTGATCGTGAGCCGGCCGCCGGGGATGCCGCCGCCCTCCTGGATCAGCTTCTTGGCGCGGGCCGCGTCGAACTCGCAGGGCGCGCCGCACAGCCCCGCCTTGAAGCCGCCCTGCGCGCCGAGGACCGGGGAGGTCCAGTCGGTGGCCGGGGTGCGGGTGTTCTGGAAGATCTGGTGGGTGATCTGCTCCCGGTTGACGGCCATCGACAGCCCCTGGCGGACCTTGACCGCGTCGGCGCGGGCCCACCTCCGGTCGTAGAAGGGGAAGGCCAGGGTCTGGATGATGCCGGCCGGGGTGTTGATGTACCGGGAGCCGAGGTCGGTCCTGACGTTCTTCAGCTGGGCGGCGGGCACGTCGTCGACGAGGTCGAGGTTCCCGGCCGTCAGATCGGTGTAGGCGGTGTTGCCGTCGGTGTAGACCTGGAGGTCGATGCCGCCGTTCCGCGCCTTGTCGGGACCGGGGTACGCGTCCCATCGGCGCAGGCTCATCGCCGCGCCCCTGGTGTACGAGTCGACGGTGTACGGGCCGTTGCCGACGGGCTTGGCCAGCCAGCCGGCGTGGTCGGTGAAGAAGGCGCGGGGCAGCGGGGCGAAGGCCGGATAGCCGAGGGTGTCGGGCCAGAGGGAGAACTTCTGCGACAGCCTCACGGCGAAGGTCCGGGCGTCGACGAGCCGGAGGCCGGAGAGCGTGCTCGCCGTGGCGGCGCCGTGGTCGGGGTGGACCTTGTCGTAGCCGTCGATGTACCCGAAGAAGTAGGCGTTCTTCTGATTGCTCTTCAGCCGGGCGCCGTAGTTCCAGGCGTCCACGAAGGACCGCGCGGTGACCTTCTCGCCGTTGCTGAACGTCCAGCCGTCCTTCACGGTGATCGTGAAGTTCTGGTTGTCCTCGGTGGCGATCCGCTCGGCGAGCATGTCGACGGCCGCGCCGGTTCTCGGGTCGTACCGCTTGAGCCCCCGGAAGATCATGTCGAGGACCTTGCTGCCCTGCACCTCGTTGGTGTTCGCCGGCTCCAGCGGGTTCTGCGGGTCGCCCCAGGAGGACCGCACGATGCCGTCGGGGCCGCCGCGGAGCGGGGTGCCCCCGCCGCACGCCGCCGCCGCCAGGGCGAGGACCGCCGCGCATGCCGCCCATCCGGCCCGTGTGGCTCCGCGCATGGAGTGCCTCCTCCTCGTGATCCGTTTCACTTGCGCCCAAATATCACCCCCATGTCAGCACCCATGCATTTTGTCTGCGCCCGTACGTGTTTATCCGTCACCTGTCTGTCGGGGGGCGGGGACCGCGCCGCGCCGGTCGCGCCGACCGGGAGGGAGCCGGGATCCGAGGCCGCGCGTCACCGGACCGGCACCGTCCCGGGACATGACGACGGGTCCGTCCGTGTTCCGCAACCGAACCTCAACAGTCACTCAAATCCCGTGCGTACTCGGGAACTTGGCTGGAAGAATATGGCGTGTACCTCACAAGAACGCCTCGGATCCGGAGGATCTACGTGAAGCGTGTCATGAGCACCGTTCTCTCCACCGCTCTGCTGAGCGCCGGAGTCGTGGCGGTGTCCGCCACGCCGGCCGCGGCCGGCGCCATCTGCGACGGGCCGCCGGTCTACTCGATCGGCGACAAGAAGACCGTCTGGCGCGCGACCAATGTGCACAGCGACTGGGCGAAGCCGGGCGTGACCATCAGCTACGCCAAGAACAAGACCGGAACCTGGACGGCGACCGGCACCGCGACCGTCGGCACCGAGGCGGGCGTCATCTTCGCCAAGGCGTCGGCCTCGTTCAGCGTCTCGGTCGGCAAGTCCTGGGCGAAGTCCGACACCTGGACGTACTCGGCCAAGGTCGCGAAGAAGAAGGGCAAGAGCCGGGGCCGCCTGATGATGTACCACGAGGCGAAGGGCTTCAGCGTCACCAAGTACCGCTTCCAGCCCAAGTTCGGCGGCGGCTGCGAGAAGGTGAAGGTCTGGAAGAAGTCCAACAACGTCGCCCCGGTCAAGCGGAACAACAACCTGTGGGGCATCCAGTACCAGTAGGCCCGCCCCGCGGCCGGTCGGCACATCGCCGGTCGACGCACCGTCGGTGACAGCGGAGGACGACGGTACGCCG
>NZ_JBAGJZ010000061.1:0-42989 GCF_037034285.1 Streptomyces tyrfis
GGCGGGATGTTGCCGGACGGGGGGACGTTGGTGGACGGGGGAGGAGTCTTCCCCGGCGGCACCGTGTGGTCGGTTTCGCAGCCCTTCTCGGTTTCGCAGTGGCCGCGCTTGTCGTCGGGGGTGGTGACGACGTTGTGCAGCTTGGTGTCGCCACTGCCGGTGACGGTCACGGAGTAGGTGATGGTGGCCTTGCCGTTGACCGGGAGGTTGCCCTTCCAGACGAGCTTGCCGTCGGACACAGAGACGTCGCCCGACGATGCCTTGGCGTCACCGTTGTAGGTGGCGTCGTCCAGGACCTTGGACAGGTCGTCAGTGATGGTGGCGTCCTTGACCTCGCCGCTGCCCTTCTGGGCGACGGTGACGGTGTAGGTGACCTTGTCGCCCTTCTTCACCGCCGTACCCGACTTCGGATCGGACGACTTGGAGAAGACGTACGAGCCGTAGACGTGGTCGGTCTCGCAGCCCTTCTCCGTGTCGCAGTGGCCGCGCTTGTCGTCGGGGGTGGTGACGACGTTGTGCAGCTTGGTGTCGCCACCGCCGGTCACGGTCACGGAGTACGTGATCGTGACCTTTCCGCCGACCGGGAGGTCGCCCTTCCAGACCAGCTTGCCGTCCTTGACCTCAGCCGAACCGGTCAAGGTTTTGACGTCGTTGTTGTAGGTGGCGTCGTCCAGGACCTTGGACAGGTCATCGGTGACCGTCGCGTCCTTGACCTCGCCGCTGCCCTTCTGGGCCACGGTGACGGTGTAAGTGACCTTGTCGCCGACCTGGACGGTGGAGCCGGACTTCGGATCGGAGGACTTGGAGAAGGTGTACGAGCCGTAGACGTGGTCGGTCTCGCAACCCTTCTCCGTGTCGCAGTGGCCGCGCTTGTCGTCGGGGGTGGTGACGACGTTGTGCAGCTTGGTGTCGCCACCGCCGGTCACGGTCACGGAGTACGTGATCGTGACCTTCCCATCCACCGGCAGGTTGCCCTTCCAGACGAGCTTGCCCTCCTTGACCTCAGCCGAACCGGCCGACGCCTTCATATCGTCGTTGTAGGCGGCGTCGTCCAGGACCTTGGTCAGGTCGTCGGTGATGGTGGCGTCCTTGATGGCGGCCTTGCCGTGCTGGTTCACGGTGACGGTGTAGGTGATCTTGTCGCCGACCTGGACGGTGGAGCCGGACTTCGGGTCGGAGGACTTGGAGAAGGTGTACGAGCCCAGCTCGTGGTGGGTGGTGCAGCTGGGGGTGCTGCCGTCCTCGGCGGCCTCGCAGCCGGGTGACAGCACGGTGTTGACGAGTTGGGCGTCCCCGCCGGCCTTGACGGTCACGGAGTAGGTGATCGTGGCTTCGCCGCCGACCGGGACGGTGCCGTTCCACGTCAGCACGCCGTCCTTGACCTCAGCCGAACCGGTCGAGGCCTTGACGTCGTCGTTGTAGGTGGCGTCGTCCAGCACCTTCGACAAGTCGTCCGAGAACGACGCGTCGGCCGGGGCCGAACCCTGCTGGGTGACCTTGATCGTGTAGGTGACCTTGTCACCGGGGGCCACGGTCTGGCCGGAGGCCGGGTCGGCGGTCTTCTCGACCTTGTAGTTGGTCACCTCGATCCCGGCCGGGTCCGGCGGGATAGTTGGCGGGACCTCGGAGTCGGGCGGGGTGTCCGCCGTCGCGGAGGCGGTGTTGACGAACGTGCCCGACACGGACTTGTCCAGCACGGTGCTGAACTCGTGCGACTGGCTCTTGCCCGGTTCCAGGGAAGCGATCGTGAACGCGCCGAGCTCGGGGAACTTGTCGTCCGAGACCTTCACGTTCTTGAGCGTGCCCTGGCCGGTGTTGGTGACCACGATCCGGTAGCGGACCGTGTCGCCGTACTTGAAGGTCGGGTAGTCGGCCGCTTCGTTGGCGTCGTGCCACTGCCCGTCCTTGCCCTGGACGAACTTCTTCAGCGAGGCGGAGTAGTAGTTCGCCACGGTGATCGGCGCCGACGTGCGCATCACCAGCTCGGTGTGCCCGTCACGCGCCTGCGCGCGGTTCACCAGCTTGTCGCCGCCCTTGGCGCCGTCGGTGGCCACGGCGACCTTGAACTGCTGGCGCGCACCCGGGTCCAGCACCGGGCCGATGACACGCACGGCTGTCGCGTCCGGCGTGAACGTCTGCGTCCAGCCGACCGTGTTCCCGGTGGCATCGCCGGCCTTGCCGTTCGACTTGTCGTCCGGGTCGTCCGACAGGGACTTCGGGTCGGCGGTGGTGTAGTACACCTTCGCGCCCGCCTCGGGGGTCACCGACTCCAGCTTGTAGGAGCCGGAGTACGACGTCCCGCGCTTGTCGCCCTTGTAGGGCAGGATGTCGATCGTGTCCGTGAACTCCTGCGGTGCCGGGTCGTACGACCGCAGCGTCACCGTCCACGAACCCGAACCCTTCCCGTCACCCTTCACGTTCGGGATGAACGCGGCATCCGCGCTCTTCCCGATCGTGGTGTATCCGCCTGCCGCGACCGTGACCTGTGCTTTTGCCGGCGCGGTGGTGATCCCGTCGTATGCGGCCGTCGCCGAGTTGGTCAGCGCCTGCCCGGGCTTCACCTTGTCGTCCGCCACCGCCTGGTAGGTCAGTGCGTGGTCCGTGTTGGTGGTGACGCCGTCGAGGGTCCAGGTCAGTACCTGCTGGCCCGATCCGTTGGCCGTCACCGCAGGCTCCGGGGTGGCGGTCCCCGGAACGTACGTCACGCCCGCGGGGAGGGTGTCGACGATCTTGAACCCGTCCACCGTCTCAGGGATCGCCCCGGCTCCGTTCGCCGAGTAGTTCAGCGTGTAGGTCGCGGGAACGCCCGGTGTGACGACAGCCCGGTCGACGGACTTGCTGATCGCCGGTGACGCCGTCGTCACGCGGACCAGGTCCCGGAAGCCGGTGGTGCACGGGTAGCGGAGACCGGGCGTGTCCAGGATGCACCCGGCCTTGTTCCACCAGTTGTTGAGCGGGTCGTCCATGACGCCCGAGAAGAAGCTCCACACGTCCGTACCGGGCGGGGTGCCCGGCTTGATGGTCTGGAACACGTTCTGATTGATGTTGGTGTACCCCCCGTACGCCTCCATCTGGCCCTGGGTCGCCGTGACCCGGACCGCCTTTACCTCTGCCTGATCGCCGGGTGGTGTGGTGCTCCATCCGTCCGTCACGCCGCAGTCGAAACCGTTCGGGTCGTACGAGCCGCTGGCAGGGTCCAGGTGGGCGTCGTTGCCGGTGTAGTACTCGACCACGGCGCCGTCGACCCCGCCGGCGGGGGTGGTCCACTTGAATCCGCTGAAGGTGACGTACTTGGTGTCCAGGGCCGAGCACATCCCCACCAGGCGGTCGTCGGGGCGGTCGGTGTGCAGTTGCATGGCGGTGTCCATGTACTGCCCGATGGTCGTGCCCGCCGAGACCCGGTAGGTGTCGTCCCACGTCGTGCCGCCGCTACTGGTGTAACCCCGCCCCCAGCCCGAGGAGTACGTACCGGGAGTCGTCCACGACTTGGACTCGGTGTTGTTCGCGGGGTCGTCCTGCGCCGTCTGCCCCGTGGTCGAGGTGTAGGTGGGGGCGCTCGCCTTCAGTTCGGCGGAACCACCGGACGAGGTGAGCACGCGTACCCAGATCGAACCGGAGGCCAGCGCCACCTGGTCGGACGGTAGCCTGCCACCGGCCGAGTCGAGGGTCGGCGGGGCGGCCGGGTCGTAGTCGATCCCGGAGATCGTGAGCCGGAACGTGTTCGGGCCGGTCTGCGTGATCTGGCAGCTGTCCACGAAGGACGCCATCTGCTTCGCCGGATGAGAGCCGCCAGACCACGGATGGCCGTTGGCCGGCGCAGCGATCGAGTACGGCGTGCACGCCTGGGGTGCGAGCTGGACCTGGCTCCCCTGCTGCGAGCTGATCGTCAGGTCGTACGTGATCGTCTGCGGTCCGGGGTCGCTGCCTCTCCCCTTGCTCAACGTCCACTCGTAATCGAGCTCGAAGTAACCCTTCCCACTGGAGTAGTTGGCTGCGCCGACGTCCCAGCGCATGTCCATGGCGAAGCGGTTGACAATGTTCAGCGGCGGCAGTGCGGCGCTCTGGTCGCCGATGGTTCCTTCTGCGGTCACCTGGCTACCCGTCGGCCCGTCGACCACAACAGGTGCCTGCAGCACCACCGCGGTGCCCTGATCGTGCGTGCCGAGATTGCAGGTAAGGGTCTTCTTGTCAGCCGAGAGGGCTGATACCGGATTGACCCCGGCCGTCAAGCACGAATCTGGCAGCGCGTCGAACACCCCGTTGTCCAGTGCCACTCTGAGGGTGACGTTGTCCACCGGCTCATTCGACGGGGCCTCGGCGTCGTCGTTGACGTTCACCCGCCACTCGGAGGTGACGATCTCCCCGGAAGCCAACTGGGCCGGCACGTCGCCGACCCACCTGCCGGTGATCTGGTGCACCGGCTTCGCCCAGGCACCGGTCACCTGGCTGAACATCGTCAGAACCAACGCCAGTGCCAAGGAAAGTGACAACCAGCCGGTCCATCCCGGGCCCGATATCAGGAACCCGCGCCCCCCTCCGCCGTACGCGGAACCGGCAGCCTGCGGCCGCCATCTCTGCGAACTCACCTCGGATCACCTCTTCAGCTCTCGTGGCACGGGCACACACGCCAGTACGGCCACGAGCGGTGACCTGCAACCGCAGATGACATGACGTCGAGCCCACATGCACGCCTGGATCGACCGGCGAACACCGGCGTCCGAGCGAGAGTTAAGCACTCGTATGGGTGATTTAAAAGAATTTAGGATAGTTTGAGTTCGTGTTTTACCTGCCCCAGAGGTCCCGGAGGGGCACCACGTACCGCACACGGACGTACGGCGTCCGCCGGGCTCCATGGATGAGTACCGGCGCTCCCAGCGCGTGCTTTGTCAGATTGCGCTGGTCAGCCTTGCCGTTTCGCTCCGACGGTGGGCCTTCACCCAGCGCCGGGCAGTTGGGCCTTCACCCCTGATCTTGGACACTCGAGATAGTGGATCTTGAGGATCTGAGAGATGGATGTGTCGTGGTCATGAAGCACTATCGGCCGGGGTTCAAGGCGGACGCGGTCGCGCTGTACGAGTCGCGGCCCGAGGCGACGATCAAGCAGATCGCCGCTGACCTGGGGGTGGACCCGGAGACGCTGCGCAACGGGATCCGGGCGGCCGGAGCCGGTCGTCCGCGCGGCCGTCGGGCGGCCAAGCCGCCGACGGTTCCGGTGGCGCCGTCGGCTCTGGAGGCCGAGGTCGCCGCCTTGAGGCGGGAGGACGCCGAGCTGAAGAAGGAACGGGAGATCCTGCGCAAGGCGGCCCGCTCTTCCTTCTACGCCTGGCTCACCGCGGCGAAAGCCCGGACTGTCCGCAAGGCGGCCGACGAGGCCCTGGCCCACGAGATCACCGTCATCCACGTCGCCTCCCGGGGCACCTGCGGTGTCCCGCGCGTCCACGCCGAACTGCGGCGTCCGGGACGGCGCGTGAACCGCGAACGGATCGCCCGCCTGATGCGCGACCACGGCATCCAGGGCGCCCACCGCCGCGGACGCCGGTCGCTGACCCGGCCGGACAAGAAGGCGAGGCTGGCCCCGGACCTGATCGGCCGCGACTTCCACGCCGAGACACCCGGCACGAAGCTGGTCGGGGACATCACCTACCTGCCCACCGGCGAGGGCCGGCTCTAGCTCGCCTGCCGGCTGGACCTGGCCACCCGCGAGGTCGTCGGCTACGCCATGGCCGACTACCACCGCGCCTCCCTGGTCATCGACGCGCTGAAGACGGCCCACGGCCGGGGCTCTCTACAACCTGGATGCATCGCACGCTCAGATCGCGGCAGCGAGTACACATCCACTGAAGTCCGACGCGAGATGCGCGAGTCGGGGCTGCGGCAGAGCTGTGGACGCACCGGGTCTTGCTTCGACAACGCCGCCGCGGAGAGTTTCTGTGCCCTGCTCAAAGAGGAGATCGGCAATCGCGTCCGGCCCGACCGGGCCACCGCCCGCGCCGAGGTCTTCGCCTTCATCGAGACCTTCTACAACCGCCGCCGTCTGCGCAGGCACAAGGTCTACGGCTGCCGCCAGGGTCGCCTGACAGAAGCTCTGCCCTGGGTGTCGCGCACCTCGGCAAGACCGATACGGTGATCACCGAGGAGACCTGCTCCGCTTCCTCGACGGTGAGATCAAGATCTCCCCCTCCCGAGCGGAGGCGGGCTGGTGCTCTGCGCCCACGTCATCGCCCTGTCTGTCCGGCGCCGCTCAAAGTTGCCTTCCTGATCAGACTTTTCCCCACGCCATTCCTGAGCAGAGCCTGTGGGCTGAGCGGTGCCTTTTCCTGAGCTGTCGCGGTGGGAGGGACGTGATGTGCGAGAGCCCCCGCCCGGGCGCGGTACATCAGCTCTTGCAGACCGAGGGCGGAAGGTGTGGCGGCGAACTCCTGAAGTCCCTGGAGGGCCGACAGCCGGAAGAAGAGGAATTCAACCACCTTGTCGCGAAGGTGAAACTCGAAGTCACTCGTCATGTCCGCGACGAGGAAGGAAACCTCTTCCCTCTGCTGGCCGCCGTCTGTACCTCCGATGCCCTGGACGACCTGGGAGACAAGATCCGCCACGCGAAGAAGACGGCTCCCACCCGACCGCATCCCTCCGCGCCCACCACACCGCCTGCCAACAAACTCCTCGCCCCCGGCGCAAGGCTGGTCGACCGAGCCCGCGACCTCCTTGCCCACCGTAACCGCGGCGACTGAGCCCGTTCTTCCGCGCATGTCGGCAGGGCGGCGCCGGGAGCGTCGCTGGGCCGGTGCTGTTGGATCCTTCCGCGGCCACGATGCGAACGGAGGGCGCTGGCTTCGCCTGGCCTGAGGCGGGGCCCGCAGAGCCGTGACGGTGTCCGGCACCCCGAGCCCTGGGCACCGTCACGGGGAGCTGACCGGGGCACCGGTTCTCCACCGATATGAACGAAACCCGACTGTCGAGGATTCGCCGCCGAACGGGTGGCAGTGCGTACCGGCACGGATGGCCCTGTGCTCCCGCCGGAGAAATCTGCCGCAGTGCGGCCGGTCGGCACCACCGCGTGCGCCGACGACTTTGGGGCCGGCGGGTGGTGCCTTCGCTGTCCAGGCGGATGCGGTGTACGTACCAGCGGTGGATCAGAGTGTCCTGGTCCACCGGGATGTAATGCCGTGGCCAAAAGGTTGAAGCCGAGTTCCGGAATGGTCCGCGACCGCGCACGACCGGCGCGAGGTGGCGCCGACCGGGCAGCGGTGTTCGGTGTACGGGACCTGGCGGCGCTGCGCACCGCGGGCGCCGTGAGCCGCACGGCGAGGGTGCCAGGCGGACGGCTGGTCTTCCGCCGCAGCTGAGCCCGTGTGCGCAGGTTGCTGTTCTGCGCGCCAGAGCAGGGCTGGCCTGCGGGGGCCGGGCAGGCTCTCTCCCCGAAGAGCAGGCCGTGGTGAAGTTTCTCGGATGTGGCCGCAACCTCGGGGGGTGTCGCACGTCTGGTGGATTGAAGGCGCCCTTCAGCTGTTGTTCCAGACCGTGTTTCCGTCACTTCCTCGGGAGAATCTCATGTCGCACACCAAGTGGAACCGCCGTCTCAGCCCCCGGGCCCTGGGTGCCGTCACCGGTGCCGCGCTGCTGCTGGGCGGCGGCTTCGCCGTGCAGGCCGTTGCCGACTCCGGCGTGAAGCCGGCCCCCGCCGCGCCGAGGGTCGCCACGACCGGGTACGCAGCCCCGCTGACCGCGTCGAAGCCCGTCGCCTCGAAGCCCGCTGGTACCCCGAAGGCCGTCGGGGCGGGCAAATCGGCCGACGAGGGCAAGCCCGGCACCGCGCCTGTCCCGTCCGTCCCGTCCATCCCGTCCGTCCCGTCCATCCCGTCCGTCCCGTCCATCCCGTCCGTCCCGTCCCTGGTGATCCAGCCGGGCAGCGGGGTTCAGAAGTAGAAGCAGCGGCAGCACCACGGGGCGGGCCGGCCTTTCCGCAGGCCCGCCCGCCCCTCCCGCGACGGATCGAGGCCCATGCAGTACGCCATTCCCGCAGCGCCGCCCTGGTGGTCCCGCCTGCTCTCCCGCATGCCCCGGACCGGGGATGTGCCGAAGCAGGGACATCATCTGCGGTCACTCGGTACGCCGTACGACGACGAGCCGCCGCCCACGCTGACCGAGCTGTACCAGGCGCGGCGACTCGACATGGTGCGGCTCGCGCTCTTCCTGGTGGACGATCTGCACACCGCCGAGGATGTCGTCCAGGACGCCTTCGCCGCTGTCTGCCGTATGTACGGCACCTCGCTGGACGGGCTCCAGGACCCCGGGGCCTACCTCTACACCGCCGTGGTCAACGCGGCCCGCTCCGTGCTGCGCAGACGTCGCACCGCCCGTGCCTACAACCCGCCCCACCAGGGTTATGGGCCGCCCGTCGACGAGGGGCTGCTGCTCGCCGAAGAGCACCGCCAAGTTCTCGGCGCACTAGCGCAATTGACGAGACGTCAGCGCGAGGTTTTGGTGCTGCGCTACTGGTCGGAGCTCACCGAGGCGCAGATCGCGCAGACGCTCGGGCTGTCCCGCGGCACGGTGAAGTCCACTGCGAGCCGCGCGCTGGATGTCCTGGAAAAGAAGCTGAAGGCGGGCCGATGAAGCCGAGCGCCGAAGACCGCCGACTTGCGACCGAGGACCGGCTGCGCGCCGCGCTGGCCGCCCGCGCCGCGCTCGTCACGCACCGCGACCTGCGCCGCGGCGCACCCCCGCAGGGACACAGTTGGGGAATGCGCCGGGTGCGCAGGGTTGCCTTTGCCGCGCTCGGCACAGCTGCTGCCGTGGCGGCCGTGTGGCTGCTGGTGCTGCTGCCCGGCAGCCCGCCGGCCCCGGCTCCGGCTCCGGCGCCACCCGCCCGCGCCCCGGGCATCAGCGAACCGGTGCCGGCCATACCTGCGCGCCCGGCCGACCAGTCCGGCCCGTCCGGTGCGGACTCCCGTTGATCAGCCCGCCGATCGGCGGTCTACAGCACGGTGCCGTGCAGGGCGCGGCGGTCGCTGGACATCGCGTAGCGGCGGGCGGCGAGCCCGTGCTCGAGGGGCTCGCCGATCTGGTCGCACAGCAGCGCCAGGACGTCGGCGGCGTCGGTGTCGGAGAGGTAGGCCGGGGCGACTTCGAACATCAGCTCGCCGATCTCGTGGTTGATGGCGACAAGGTCGTCGACGATGGCGCGCGCCGCAGCGACGGTCGGGTCCGCAGGCGGATCGGCGGCTGGTGGTGGCGGTGCGGTGCGGACGTCGCGGACGGCCTGGTGGACCACGGCGCGCACCGTGGCGGTGTCGAGGGCCTGGAGGCCGCTGTGGGCGAGTGCGGCGAGTCGGTGGGTGATCAGTTCCGCGACGATGTCCGTACGGCTGGAGACGGCGATCAGGGCGCGCGGGGACAGGCCGTAGTCTCGTCTTCCTCGCACAACGCCCCTGATCTCCAGTGACTCACGCCACTCAAACTTCGATGGCACACGCTCAAGGTTCGGTGGCACAGGAGTGCGCCACGAGGCGCTACGCAATCGAGTGGAGGTGAAAGACCACCACCTCCGGGCCGTCGCAGCGGCCCGGTGAAGCTGGGGGCAGCCTGATCCGGGGAACGCCGGGGAGGGCGGCAAGCAGCTCCGACAACGGCGGGACGTGCCGGGACTACCGGACAGTGCGGGCCCGTCTAGCGAGGTCAGAAGGTGTAGCGAAAGCGAACCAGTGGTTGAAGCTCCGTAAGCATCGAGCCGGCTCAAACCTGGTGGATACGGGCCGGTATGCAGCGCGTGACCTGATCGTCCTCGGACGAGCGGGCCAACTCCGAAACCGGATTTCCTGTTCCGGTGGGGAGGCCACGTTGAAAGCCTGCGGCGTAGGCGTGGCGAGGCTGCCGGAGTAGAGCTGGGCGTCTCCCTGACCGATCGATTGTGCGGTGAACGTGGGAACCATCCGCGGTCGCCCGAGCCGCCGGACAGCCAGTTCGGTGGTGGGCAGGTCCGTTGCCGACTGATGGCCGTGGATGGGGCGGAGGCCCCGTAGTAGTCGCGGGAGTAACGACCCGTCGTGGAGACCGGGAAAGCCGGTCGCAGGGCAAAGGGGGCCAGCAAGTCAGTGGCCGAAGTACTGGAATGTCGGGAGGGTCGCCGGTGAATACCGACGAGCTGGAGCGCGCCTTGTATGAGGCGGAGCGCCGGGTACTGAAGATCCAGACCAAGCTGCACCGTTGGGCTCGTGATGATCCTCATCGCAGGTTCGATGACCTGTTCAATCTCGTTGCCGACCCGGGCTTCCTGCTGGTGGCCTGGGATCGGGTGCGGGGCAACAAGGGTGCACGCACGGCCGGGGTGGACGGACGCACGGCGTCGTCCATCGCGCTGTGGGTCGGTGTCGAGGAGTTCCTTGACGTGCTGCGGTCGCAGATCAAGGACCGCAGTTTCCAGCCCATGCCGGTGCGGGAGCGGATGATCCCCAAAGCGGGCGGCAAGCTGCGCCGCCTGGGGATCGCGACGATCAACGACCGGGTGGTGCAGGCATCCTTGAAGCTGGTGCTGGAGCCGATCTTCGAGGCGGATTTCCTCCCGTGTTCCTACGGGTTCCGCCCGAACCGCCGGGCCCACGACGCGGTGGCCGAGGTGCGTCTGCTCACGTCCAAGAAGTACGAGTGGATCGTGGAAGGCGACATCAAAGCCTGCTTCGACGAGATCTCGCATACCGCTCTCATGGAGCGGGTGCGGGCACGCGTCGGGGACAAACGCGTCCTGGCCCTGGTGAAGGCGTTCCTCAAGGCGGGCATCCTCAGTGAGGATGGCCTGCTGCGGGACAACGACACTGGCACCCCGCAGGGTTCGATCCTCTCGCCGTTGCTCAGCAACGTCGCGCTCTCGGTCCTGGACGAGCACATCGCCCAGGCGCCGGGAGGCGCCGGAACTGATCTCAACGAGCGCCGAAGGCGTCGACGCCGAGGTCTGCCCAACTACCGGCTGGTCCGGTACGCGGACGACTGGTGCCTGATGGTTCACGGCACCAAGGCAGACGCCGAAACGCTACGCGACGAGATCGCAGAAGTCCTCACCACGATGGGCCTTCGCCTGTCACCGGAGAAGACTCTGATCACCCACATCGAGCAGGGTCTGGACTTCCTCGGCTGGCACATCCAGCGCCACCGGAAACCAGGCACCGACCGGCACTACGTCTACACCTACCCTGCCAAGAAGGCCCTGCGGGCCATCATGGTCAAGGTCAAGACGCTCTGCCGAGAGGTCGGCACGAACCAGCCGCTCGATGCTCTGCTCGTCCGGATCAATCCGGCAGTGCGGGGCTGGTGCGCCTACTTCCGGCCCGGGGTGTCCTTCGCAACCTTCTCCTACCTGCGCAACTACATGTGGCACATGGTCTGGAGATGGGTACAGCGCAAGCACCCCAAGACAGGCCGGAGGAAGATCTTCAGCCGCTACTGCGGCCGCAGATCATGGTGGACCGGGGAGACCCGGGAACTGTTCAACCCGATCACGGTAGGCACCACTCGCTACCGCTACCGGGGCCTGACGATTCCCACTCCCTGGGACGCCACGGGATGAGAACAACCACCACGAACCCCTCCGGGGCTTGTGGAGAGCCGGGTGCGGTGCCAAGTCGCATGCCCGGTTCGGGAAGCGGCTCCGGGGAAACGGGCCGGTCGAAAGACCAGCACCGCGCCCCGGGCCGACTTCACCAACCGAGAGGGAGTTGCGTTGAGAGACGAGGACGTCGTTCCGGTCGTGCTGCCCGAGGCCGAAGCGCCGGAGCCCGCCCGCGAACGATGGCATGGCGTCCGAGACCCCTCATGTGCCCTTGGCGTGGTCGAGGGCGTCGGCGAGCTGGTCGTGGGTCATGGCGGAGCGCCCGCGGATGCCGGCCTCGGCGGCCTTCTCGTACAGCTCGGCCTTCGTCAGAGACCGGAGCGACCCGCTCTTCGGTGTGCTGGTGGCGCGCTTCTTCGGGGCGGGCTTTTTTGCCGCGGGCCGCGTGAGATGTGCCAGCCTTCTCGCCCGTGTCCTTGGAGGAGCGGGCCCGCTCGAAGCTGGCGCGCAGGGCTTCCACGAGGTCGACGACGCCGGTGGGCTTCGCGGCCGGCTCGGCCTTCCCCACCGTCTCACCGGCGGCCTTGGCCTCGACCAGTGCCTTGACCTTCTCCCGGAAGGTGTCGTGGAAGCTTTCCGGGTCCCAGTCGGCGGTGAGGGCGTCGATGAGCTGGTGGGCCATCTTCACCTCGGCCGCGGTCGGCTCCGTCTCGCCCGGCAGGCCGGGGACCTCCTGGTGGGGATCGCGGATCTCGTCGGCCCAGTGCAGGGTGTGGAGGGTCAGCAGGTCGTCCTCGGCCTTCAGCGCGACGAGGTACTCGCGCCCGCGCATCACGAAGGTCGCGATGCCTGCCTTGTTCGACTCCGCCAGGGCTCGCTGGAGCAGGGCGTACACCTTGTCGTACTGCTCGCCCCGCGGCCCGAGGTAGTACGTCTTGTCGAAGAAGATCGGATCCACCGTGTCGAGATCGACGAATCCGGACACCTCCAGGGCCCTGGACCACCCCGGCGCGATGTCGTCGAGTTCGCCCGGTTCGACGATCACGTATTCGCTGCCGGTGTCGTAGCCCTTGACGATCTCGTCCAAGGCCACCGCGACCGGCATGTGCCGAAGCGACTACCAGCTCCTGAACGGCTACTTCGAGGGTCCGTTCCCGGTGGATCTGCCCTACATCCCCGGTCACGAGGTCACGGGCCGGGTGGCGGGACTCGGCGCCGAGGTGCCCGCGACGGTGGGCTACTCGGAGGGCGACATGGTCGTGGTGAACCCCAGCTGGGGGGGACGGCACGTGCCGGCAGTGCCGGGAGGGCAACGAACAGCTGTGCAGCGGTGACGGCCGGTGGGTGGGGTTCGGCCCGCCGGGCGGTTTCGCCGAGTACATGGCCGTGGAGTGCCGCCACGCGATCCCGGTCTCGGAGGAGGCGGCGCGGGCGCCGGAGCTCCTGGCCCCGATGACCGACGCGGGCATGACCCCGTACCGGGGGATGCGCAAGCTCCGGGACGCGGGCAAGCTCGGCCCCGGACGGACCGTCGCGGTCACGGGCATCGGCGGTCTCGGCAGCTACGCGATCCAGTACGCGAAACTGCTCGGCGGCGGTGCGACCGTGGTGGCTCGCGCGCACCGACAGCAAGCTGGACGTGGCGAAAGAGAACGGCGCGGACCACGGGATCAACGTCAGGAACAAGTCCACGGGGGCCATCCAGGACGAACTGGAGAGGCTCACCGGCCGCCGGACGATCCACGCCATCCTGGACTGCGTCGGCAGCGAGTCCTCCATCTCCATGGGCTTCGACCTGCTGGGCCCCGAGGGCGCGCTCGCGGCCGTCGGCCTCATGAGCCAGCGTGTCGAGCACCGGCAGTTCCCCTTCGTGGGCACCGAGTTCTCCTACCTCGGTTCCTTCTGGGGCAACCACCTGGACCTCGTCGAGGTCCTCTCGCTCGCCGAAGCCGGCCGTGTCAAACACAACGTGACCAAGGTCGCGCTGGAGGACATCAACGAGAACCTTGACGCTCTGGGGCGCGGAGACGTCGTCGGACGCCAGGTCATCGTCTTCGGATGAAATTCCGTCGGGCAGACCCGGCCGTCGCGTCTTCCGGGGGCGTAGGACGAGGTACGCGCGGCGGCCCGGTCTCGGCGCTTCACAAGCCTGCCGGGCCAGTCGCCCGACTTCCCGAGTTCACGCTCCGGCAGAGGGCACGAGACCCGCGGCGATCGCGACGGTCGCGACCGACACAGCCCCGTCCTGTCAGGTCTCGGCGGCCTCGCGGGCGCGCTCGTCGCGGGCGTCTACCCGTCAGTACGAGCCGCCCGGCTGCCCCCCACCGAGGCACTGGCAGCGACATGAAGTCTTCAGGCCAGGAACTTGAGCAGATGCTCGATGACTTCCTCGGCGTGCGTCCAGCACAGGCCGTGTCCCGCGCCTTCAATGGTGACGTAATGGGCTCCTTTGATCATTTCGTGGGTGCGGGCACCGGTGGCCTCGATCGGCAGGATGTGATTTGAGCGCCCGAACCCCCGCCGGTCGTACGCGATCACCCGGCGTCCCGCCGCCGGCAGCGCACGAGTTCTGTCGGCAAGTCAGGCGGGATCCCGTGTCAGAGCCTCTGCGTCAGGCGCCGGAAGCACCGTGGCCGACCATGGAGAGCGGATCGACAACGGAGTCGAATGTCTTCTCGTCGACGTGGCCGCTGGCCAGGGCTGCCTCTTTGAGTGTCTGGCCATTGGCCAGGGCGGATTCGGCGATGTGTGCGGCGTTCTGATACCCGATGACGGGGCTGAGCGCCGTGACCAGCATCAGGCTCTCGTCAACGTACTGGGCAATCCTTACCCGGTTGAGCTCCGTGCCGCTGACGGAGAATTTCCGGAACTTCTCCATCCCGTCGGCGAGGATGCGCGCGGAATGAATGAAGTTGTTAATAATGATCGGGCGCATAGCGTTCAGCTCGAAATTGCCCTGACTGCCGGCGAAGGCAACTGCTGAGTCGTTGCCGAGCACTTGAATTGCGATCATGACGATGGCTTCGCACTGGGTCGGATTGACTTTGCCGGGCATGATCGAGGAGCCGGGTTCATTCTGTGGAAGCAGCAGCTCGGCGAATCCGGTGCGCGGGCCCGAGGCCAGCCATCGCATGTCGTTGGCGATCTTCATCAAGGCCACGGCCAGTCCGCGCAGCGCCCCGTGCGCCCGCACCATGGGATCCAGGGATCCCTGGGCCATGAACTTGTTCTCGGCCGTGACAAAGGGCTTGCCGGTCAATTCGGCGATCTTGTTCGCGACGTCCCGGCTGAAGCCCGTAGGTGCGTTCAGCCCCGTGCCGACGGCGGTGCCGCCCAGGGCAAGTTCGAGCAGGCAGTGGCGGCTGTGCTCGATTTCCTGGATGCAGGCGTGCAGTTGCGCCGCATAGCCGGACCACTCCTGTCCGACGGTGAGTGGTACGGCGTCCTCGAGGTGCGTGCGGCCGATCTTGACGACCTCGGCCCATTCCGTGGCCTTTGCCTCGATGGACGCGGCGAGTTCCCGGGCCTGAGGCAGGAGTTGCTCGTCGATCTGTTGCACGGCGGCAATGTGCATAGCGGTGGGGAAGCTGTCGTTGCTGGACTGTCCCATGTTGACGTCGTCGTTCGGGGCGATGGGCTGCTGTGTCCCGAGCGTGCCGCCGAGCAGTTGTGATGCACGGTTGGATATGACCTCGTTGACGTTCATGTTGCTCTGGGTGCCCGACCCCGTCTGCCAGACGAAGAGCGGGAAGTGGTCGTCGAGCTCCCCAGCGATCGTCTCCTCGGCTGCCCGTACGACGGCCTGCTTCTTCCACTCGGGCAGCCGTCCGGCGGCAGCGTTCACCAGCGCTGCCGCCTTCTTCACGTAGCCGTAGGCGTGGTAGACCTCCTTCGGCATCCGGTCGTCGCCGATGGAGAAGTGGAGGAGCGAGCGCTGTGTCTGCGCGCCCCAATACCGGTCTGCCGGCACCTCGACGGTGCCCATGCTGTCGAATTCCTGCCGGTTTCCACTGGCTTGGATCCCGATCGCCGTGTTCTGCACCTTGGGGGGCAACTGGTTGTCGTTCATTGCCCGCCCTCCAAGTCGTCCGTGGGGTAGGTCGGCTGCCACATCGAGTCTTGGACGGCCTGAATGAGGTCGTCGTGGGATTTGGTTGCGACACCGTCCTCTGCCGCGGCACGGGCGACGGCGACTGCGACCGTTGCGGAGGAAGCCCTCAGGTTCGCGACCGGTGGCAGGAGTGATGCTCCTGGCAGCGACACGTCGACCTGGCTTGCCACCGCCTCGGCGGCGGCGAGCAGCATGTTGTCCGTTACGTGCGGGGCGCCCGAGACGATCGTTCCGAGTCCGAGCCCCGGGTAGAGGAGGGCGTTGTTGGCCTGCCCGATCTCGTAGGTGACCCCGTTGTACCGGACCGGCTCGACCGGGATGCCGACTGCCATCAGTGCTCTGCCCTCGGACCACGGCACTGCATCCGACGGCATGACTTCGATACGGCTCGTCGGGTTCGACAGCGGCAGGAGGATCGGACGCTCGACACCCTCGGCCAGCGTGCGCACGACGTCCTCGGTGAACGCATTGTGGGTGGTGGAAGTGCCGATGAGGATGGTGGGCTTGACGTGATCGACGGTGCTGAGCAGATCGATCTCACCATCGGACCAGTCACTCACCTCCGACTTCGGCCGCGCATAGACCCGCTGGTAGTCCGGCAGGTCTCGCATGTCATCGGTGACCAGGCCGTGGACATCGACGAGCCAGATGTTCTTCTTCGCCTCGTCGGGGGTCGCGCCGTCACGGAGCATCGCCGCGTGGATCTGGTCGGCCATGCCGGTGCCGGCGGTTCCCGCGCCGAAGACCACGAGCCGCTGCTCGGACCAACGTCCCCGGGTCACCTTCAGGGCCGAAAACACCGAGGCCATGACAATGGCACCGGTGCCCTGCATGTCGTCGTTGAAGATCCGGTATTTGTCGGCGTTCTCCACCAGGATCCGCCGGGCGTTCGACGGTCCGAAGTCCTCGAAGTGCAGAAGCGCACTCGGGAACAGTTCGGACGCGGTCTGGAGGTAGAGAGAGATGAAGTCGTCGTACCGCTTTCCGGTGACCCGTGCGTGCCGGTTGCCCAGGTACGACGGACTGTTGAGAAGCTGCTCGTTGTCTGTCCCGACATCGAGGTTCACGGCGATGACACGGTTGGGATCGATGCCGGCGGCCGCCGTATAGACGGCGAGCTTCCCGATGGAGATGTCGGTCCCGTTGACGCCCCAGTCACCGATGCCCAGAATTTCCTGGGCATCGGATACGACGATCAGGTCGACGTCCCCTGCGCCAAGACCCAGCGACTCGAAAGAGGGCTTCACGTCCTCGGGACGGTCGATCGACAGGTACAACGCTCGCGAGTCACGGTAGTCGACGGACCACTTCTCGATGGCCTCGCCGACTGTGGGGTCGTAGACGACAGGCATCAACTCATCGAGGTGGTCGGCGAGCAGCTTGAAGTACAGCACCTGATTGCGATCGTGGACCTCGTTGAGATAGATGTATTTCTGCAGGTTGGAGGGCTGCTGCTGCAGCTGCGCGTAAGCCCGGGCGGCCTGCTCGTCCAGAGTCTCGACGGCCGCTGGCAGCCGCCCCGTGATCCCGAGCTTCGCTCGCTCCCCCAGCGTGAAAGCCGTGCCACGGTTGCGGTAGCGATCCTGCAGCACAGTTGGCCTGACAGGCATTGATGTACCTCCGGCTGTTGTGAGCGCCGTGCGCTCGTACACGCGTGTGGCTCCGCCGGCGCGAGAGCGTGTCACCAAGCCCACCGGTCGGCTCTCACCAAACTTATTGCTGTCACGTGCGAGGCGATGACCCGACAGGAGTCTCGGGCTGCATCTCGTAGGAGTGCTGGATGGCCGGGTGGCGGGTCCCGAGGCCGTCCGTGACCTTGCGCTCCCACGGAACCTCCTGGAGGCGCTTTGTCTCCTCAAGCATCGACTTGGGCTCCAGGTTGCGGTAGCTGTCGACTTCTCCGGCGGCGACGGCCGTCAGCGTGGCGAAGACCGCTTCGGGATCGAACTGCGGGCGGGGGAAGGCGAGTTTGGAATAGTCGAAGAGCCGTTGCGACGGGTCGTCCTCCCAGCTTTCCCAAGTCTGGAACATGCGGTCGTTGAAGCCCGTCAGGAAGGGCCCCGGGTTGACCGTGGCGACTTCGATGTTGTATTCCTGCAGCTCGTAGGCCATGGTCTCGGCGATCGCCTCAATCGCGTGCTTCGAGGCAGAGTAGATGCCGGTGAACGGGTTGACGTTCAAGCCTTCCCGCGAGGACACCCAGACGATGCGGCCGGCCCCGCGGTTGATCATCTGCTTGGCGATGCCCTGAGTGAGGACGAGCGGCCCCGTGACGTTGACCTCGAACTGGTGCCGAATGTTCGACTCGGGAATGTCGACTGTGGAGCCTCCCTCACCGACACCGGCATTGTTCACCAGAATCTCCACACCCCAGTCGAGGGCCTTGCGGCGGTCTCCGTCGTTGGTCACGTCGAGCTTCTCGACCCGAAGCCTGACACCGCGCTCAGCCGCCTGCCATTTCAGCGTCTGCACCTGGGCGTAGATCTCCACCCCGGCGATCACGTCGAAGCCCTTCTCGGCGAGGCGCATGGCGGCTTCGAACCCGAAGCCGGTGCCCGCTCCCGTGATGAGGACCTTCTTCAGTGCCGCATTCGCCATGTCGAGTGATTCCTCTCAAGTTTCTCGTCCCACACCAAGTACTGAGTCTGAGTCTGAGTCTGTGCGGGACGACTGCGACCGATCTTCGAAGCTGCCCGCCGCACACAGCGGCGACGTCGATCTATAGGTGCATGGCGAGCCCACCTCCGGCCCAAGAACCAGTCTGGCCCCCCAAGCAACTGCCGGCAACTCGGAAACCTGGATCTGTCCATAATTGAATTCGAGTTCCAAAATTCTGCGACCAAGCGCTACTGGCCTCAAAAACGTACGCAGCCCCCGCCGCCACACTCGACCATGGCATCAGCTACTACGACACGGCCCCGCTTTACCGAGCGGACCTCGCGGAAATCCGGCTCGGTGGCCTGCTGGCCAGCAAGACGCGCGATACCGCGTCGGTATGGTCGTCGGGGGCCCCTACAGTTCCGGCATCCTCGCGGGCGGAACTCACTTCGAGTACCAGGAAGCGCCCCCGGCCATCTTGGTGAGCATCAAGGCCGCAGCCCTTCAGTTCTCGCTAGCCCACCATCGAACGCCCTCCCCCCAGGGCTCGGCACCTCCGCCCCGTGCGACCAACGTCTCGGCGGATCCGACGCAGCTCAACCGAAGGGCTCAACGTGCTCCGCGGTGACCGAGGTGGGGCGTGGCTTGTCGCGGGCAAGGCGCTCAAGCCGTTTGCCGGGGTCGGGGTAGGTGGGGATCAGGTGTCGGCCCCAGGTCCCGTTGACGAGGCCGGCAAACGCGCCATAGAGGCCAAGCGCTGCGGTGAGGAAGCCGAAGCCGCATCCCACCCTGATCAGTTGGCCAAGCCGTCGTGTCAGATAATCAAGGCAGCGAGACCATATAAGCACGGCGGTTCCTGCGTCGCCTACGACGCGACGCTGAACTGCAACACCTCGGGCCTGATTTCATTCTCTGTAGGGATTCAGCAATACCGAGGGCTTGGCCTCTGGGAAAATAAGGCCAGCAAGAACCATACAATTTGCAAGGGTTCGGCTCTGGGCCTCACTCCTTCTTGGAATTGTGCTGGCACGGGCACTCGTGACTACCGTGGCAAGATTACCAATGCCGTGCTGCGCGCCATCGGTGGCACATGGGCGGCAACGGGAATGCCGATTTTGACCTCTAAGGCCAGCCTGAAGTGCTAGTGAACTGAACCGCGATGTCGTCCGGGCAATTTTGGGCCGGGCGACATCGCGGCCTGTATGGCGCTGCAGGATGCCTGATCCTGCAAATACTCCGAGAGTTCACCTCGAAAGCCTCCTGTAGGCCCACGAGCCACCACAGCAGGCACCCATGGTGAGCCCTGAAATCTGACACAGGCGACCAGCCGGAGAGTCCGGAAACCATAATTCAGCAGTACCGTAACCGACGCACGCGAATATGAAGAGTATTGCAATGCCGGTCAGCGAGGCTACTGTTAAGTCAACTTCGTCATAGCGTCTCTTTGGCCTTTTTATCATGGCATGCATACTTCCAGACGAGTCGGAGGTGAGCAAAGAACCCGCGTTGTGTTTGCGGTGCGGGATCGGCATCACCGCACGTCCTGAGCCTGACGGGCATCGGGGCAGTCGAGGTGGGCGAAGGCGGCGGTCTTCAGCCGCTGGATCTCCAGACGGTGGTGGGCGCGGGGGCGGTCGTAGTGGTCGAGCGTGATCTCGCACCAGGGCAGACGGCGGGTACGGTCAAACAGGCTGGGGTGGTTGGCCTTGACCTGGGCGATGTAGTGGGCGCCGCGTTCACGGAGGTAGGTGCCGTGGGCGTGCTGGGTGTGCAGCGCGTCGGCCGTGATGACCGTGCCGGTCAGGTCGATGGTGGACAGCAGGGGCTGGAAGGCGGGGATCTCGTTGCTTTTGTCGGCGACCTGACGCTGGGTCAGGACATGGCCGTTGTGGTCCATCGCAGCCAGGAGTGTGATGTACGGGGTGGTGGCGGTGCGCGATCCGCGTAGGGCCTTGCCGTCGACGGCAATCGCCCGCAGTCCGGGGTCGGCCGGGGCCGCACGGGCGGCGAGGAAGGCCCCGATCGCCCGGTCCAGAGCGTCACCGCCGAGCCGTACGCAGAGACGGCGCAGGGTATGGGGATGCGGGACGGACACCGTGCCGGTCAGCGGGTCGACGGGGAAGCCGAGAGCTCGGCAGGCCCATCCGGGCGCATCGCCGATCCATTCCGTGATCGCGGTGAGCGAGCGGGCGCCGGCCAGGACACTCGCCGCGGCAGCGGTGACCAGGGCGGACAGCGGATAACGCCGGCCGCGGACGCCTCTTGGGTCGGGGAGCAGGTCCAGAAAACTGAACAGGCGCACTGCGTCCGCCAGCGGGGCAGGTGCGGAAACCTGGGCCAGTTGGTCCAGCGCGGCGGGCATGAGAGAAGATGCAGGAGCAGGCACGGGTTCGCCAAGTGTTGATGGGACTTCGACACTCACGTGATCACCGAGACCGTGCCTGCACTGCGTCTCCACTCTGCCCGAACCTGGACGCCCACCCCAAGCCCGGATCAACCTGATGTTCCGGACGTGCCGCGATCTTGCAACGGCCCCTGCCGCCAGATCACCCCCTCGACCTGGTCCCGCAGCCGCTGCGGGTACCGTACTCGCCTATCGGCAGATACGGCTCGATGAACTCCCATTGGTCTTCGGCGAGTTGCCTGCGCAATACGCCCGACGTCGTACCAGGTTCGGCTCCCGAACGGAACAGAACCCGAGGATGATCACGACCTCGCAGGGCAATACACCTAAGGGCTGTCCCGTAATCCCCGGCGGGCGCGCGACGACAGCTACGGCCCCTCGCCGCGTTGTCGGAACATCCGCATACACCCAGTATGCGAACGTCCCTCCGCCTTGCGATGCACCGCATCCGACGCCGCACGCTGATCCACCGGGGATTACGGGACCCCTTAGGGCACGTCGACATCGTCGAAGAGCGCGAGCATCTGGGTCAGGACGTGCACGCACGCATCCACGTCGGCACCGGTGAGGTTGCCGCTCACTTGCCGCAGGGTCGCGTGTTCGCGGGCGTGCACCGCGGTGATGGCCGCCGTGCCGTCGGCGGTCAGCCGGATCAGTGAGGACCGCTGGTGGGCGGGGTTGGGGATGGCCTCGACCAGGTGCTGCGCGGCGGCATCGTTGACCATGCGCTGCACGAACTGCCGACTGAGTGTCTGGGCGCGGCCCAGTTGAGGGACGGTCATGGGTCCGTGCTGGCGCAGCAGATCCAGGACAGCGCGCACGCCGACGGACAGCCCCTCGATCGGCTCGGCCTGTTCCACTTTGCGGTGCACTCGCCGGTACAGCGGCCCCACCAGGGCGAACACCTCCGTCAGTCGGTCGGCGAGCTCGTCGGTCGGCAGAGGGATGTCGGTGTCTGTCATTCCCCAAGAATGACACCTCGGTTGCCAACTTTCGAGGAAGATGACACCTTGATTGTCATGTTTGCCTTCGCTGAGAACTCCGAGATGCTTTCGTTCACGACCTCTGACGGCTCCCTCGCCTATCGCGACGCCGGCGAGGGACAGCCGCTGGTGCTGCTCCATGCCGGGTTCTTCGACCACGGCATGTGGGGCGAACAGATACGGGCGTTCGCCCCGCACTACCGGGTCATCGCACCGGACGCCCGCGGACACGGCGCCTCCTCGAACGCGACCCGGCCGTTCCGTCCGGCCGACGATCTGGCAGCGCTGCTGCGTCATCTCGATGCCGGGCCGGCGGTGCTCGTCGGGGTCTCGATGGGCGGGGGCACTGCGGTCGACACTGCGCTCGAGCATCCCGAACTGGTTCGCGCCGCGGTCGTCAGCGGCGTGGGGACCAGCGAACCATACTTCGAGGATCCCTGGAGCCTGGAGGTCCTGGGGGAGCAGAACGGTGCGCTGGCCGCCGGCGACATCGAGGGCTGGCTGAACGGGCACGTGCGCTTCGCGGCAGGCCCGCACCGCTCGCTCGGTGATGTCGATGCGGACATTGCGAACCGCCTGCGCGCGATGGCGTCCCGGACGATCTCCAAGCACACGGTCGGCGAACCGGACCATCGCGTACCGGTTCCGCAGACCTGGCGGCGTGCAGCGTCCATCGACGTTCCCGTCCTGGCGATAAACGGTGCCCTCGACGTGAGCGACCACATCGCGATGGCCGAGCGTCTGGTCCACGCGGTACCCGACGGCCGCGCAGTGTCCGTGGAGAACACCGCACACTTCCCCAACATGGAGGAGCCGGCCGGGTTCAACGCCCTCCTGGCCGGGTTCCTCGAAACTCTTCCGCATTAGGCCTGTGCGAGGTCGTGATTCGCCACTGTTTCAGAAGTGACCTCCTGAGGTGCAGGCCCTCGGACGTGCCGATGACGATGAAGCTTGGCAGCTAAGCGAACAAATAATCGGTTGCCTATTGGCGATGGTGGTGGACCCAATGACCGGCGTGATCACCGGGGGCGCCCGCCGCAGCGAGACGTGATGAACGCGAACCGCCGGCCCCGGCCAGCACGCGTTCCGGGCGGACAGCGACCGCATCGTCCCAGGGGAGACACCATCCGATGAACACGCCACCATCGCCGTCCGGAGCGGAACACGCAGACGGGTCGTCCGTCCGTCTGCGCGCTCGTCCCGCTGACGCGGCCCGGCTGGGTCGAGGCGGGCCGACACCTGCTCGCAGGACTCGAGCTGGCCGTTAGCGAGGTCAACGACGCTGGCGGGATCGACGGCAGACCACTGAATCTGGTGGTCCGGGACACCGCGGCCGATCCTGAGCGGGCTGCGGCGGCCGTGGACGAACTGGCCGCCCTGGGCGTGGCCGCCATGGCGGGCGAGTACCACAGCGTCGTCGCCCGCGCCGCCGCCGCCCGAGCCGACGCCCTCGGCGTGCCGTTCCTCTGCTCGTCCGCGGTGCTCGACGCGCTCACCAAGGAGCCGACGGAGTGGGTCGCGCGCCTGGCCCCGGCCCAGTCCCACGGCTGGCGGATCTACGCGGACTTCCTGCTCGGCGCGGGCCGGCGTCGGATCGCCGTGGCGACCCAGCCGACCGTCTATTGGGCGTCCGGGACCCGCGTCCTGCGGGACCACCTCGCTCCCCGCGGCGGCACCGTCGTCGAACTCGACGCGAACGCGCTCACCCCCGAGGCCCTGTGCGACGCGCTCGTCGACCACGGCGCGACGGCGCTCCTCCTGCTGGTCGGCCATCCGGAGCCGAGGAGGCCGGCGTTCTCGTAGGCGCGGTCCAGGGCGCGTTCGAGTCGGGCTTCCGGGATCTCGGCGATGTTGTCGGTGGGGGCGATGTAGAACTGTCCTTCGTCGACGCGGACGGGCCAGGGGCCGAGCAGGTGGGTCATGGGTGTCTACTTCTTCCCGTGCATCCACGTCTGGACGAGGTACTCCTCGCCGTTGGCCGTTCGGCGGGCGTGGACGCGGATGCCGTACTGGCGGGGGCCGTGCAGGGCTGTGTCCTCGTGCTCTTTCGTGGGTCCTTCGGCTGAGCAGAGGACCAGGTGGCCGGTGGTGGAGCGGACGACGGCTTGCTCGATCTCGTCCCACTGGAGCGGATCGGGCCGCGGGTCCCGGTCAGTGGGATGCAGGGTGACCGTCACGGTGCCGGACTGCGTCTGGGTGGTGATCAGGGCCCAGTCCTTCTCGGCCGAGAGGAGACCGGCCGGACGTGGCCTGGCCTGCGTGTCGGGGTCTCGCAGGGAGAACGTCCCGTCGGTGACGGTGACGGTGACGGTGAGCGGGCCGACCCAGCCGTCCAGGGACCACTTCGCGCCCCGCTCGTTCATCGCCGCGAGCCGGGTGCGTAGCGCGTGGCCGACGGTGTCGGTGGCTTTGTGCACGGTTTCGGGGGCAGCTGGGGCGGGCCAGATGTGGAACAGGTAGTGCTCGTCGGTGGGTTTGGAGTTGCGGCGCCGGCTCGTGCCGGGCTGGGAGTCGCGGCCTCTGGCGTGCAGGCGCAGCCGGTAGGAGCCGGGGCCCTGGTGGGCGATGTTGAGGTCGAGGGCGTGCTCGTAGGAGCCGATGCGGGCGTGGCCGGTGGTGGAGGTGAAGGTGGTGTCGAGCACCTCGTCCCAGGTGCTGGTGTCGAGGGCGGGCTCGGTGTCGAAGAGCTGGGCTTCGAGGTGGACGTTGCCCTTCTTGATGCCGGTGTGGATGCCGGCGGCGTTGCGGGTGACCGCGATGAGCCCGTTGGCCGGCTCTCCGAGCGGCGGGTGGATGTCGGGGCTTTCGTCCGCGTCCGGCTCGGTGGGGTCGATCTCGAAGCGGCCGTTCTCCACGAAGAGTTTCATGGACTGGGACGCGTGGGGCATCGCGGCCACCCTTCAACTCGGTTGTTCGGGCCAGCCTATGCGGCGGCGGTGGGGGTGACCGTTCTTTCCTGCCACGGGGCCGGCCACCCGGATCGTGGGGCTACTTCACCTTGACGAAGAAGCCGTCGCCGTCCGTGATCCGGTTGTTCCCGTAGAACTGGTTGAGCCGGGTGCCGGCCTTGCTGTTCTGCTTGGCGTTGATCATGCGGTGGCTGCTCAGGCCCTTGGACTCTTCCTTGCCGCCCTCACGGGTGGATGCCATGGGTACTCGTCGCAGGACTTCCCCTTGGGCCGGGTGTACTTCTTCTTGCAGACGATCGACCGGTTCTTGTCGATCTTCTTCTTCGTGGTCAGGCGGTGCAGGGGCTTGGACAGGCCCGGCTTGCCCTTGACCTTGCGCTGGGCGTCGTAGACGTGCTGGGCGGCTTCCTTGACTGCCTTGTCCTTGCGGGACAGCGTGAAGCTCGGCAGCCAGGAGGAGTAGACGCAGCCGGGCTTGCCCAGGTACTTCACATGGTCGCAGCGCAAGCCGCGCATGGTCACTGGTGTGCTGTTGTCCGGGGACGCGCCGGGGACGCTGATCGTCGCGACGGGAACGGGCTTGTGGATGACGGTCTTGTTGCCCGGCGAGTGGATCTTCCAGGTCGCGGTGTAGGTCTTGCCCTTCTTCAGACTGCCCTTGACCGCCTTGGAAGGCTGGCAGCGCCGGGACCCCTTCCCGCGCGTGATCTTGGTGTTGACGCTCGCCCCGCCCTTGGCGACTCCGGACGCGCTGGTGATCTCGATCTTGAGTGCGGCTCCGGTCGTGCGACTTCGCGTTCAGCTTCTCGGACTGGGTAGCAGTTCCGCCCATCCGGCCGCGGACCTTGCCCCGCGTGTCGATGACCGTGAGCGTGAAGGGCTCACTGGTGCTGCCGCGTGTCCGGGTGTAACTGGTCTTCGCCTTCTGGGCGGAGAAGCCGGTGATCCCGAACGAGACGACGGACCGAAGCCCCTCGCCCCCCTGCGCGGTGGCGGCGGGAGCGGACTCGACGGACAGCCCCGTGACGAGAAGAGCGCCGGCCACGGCTATGAACGGTGCCCTGCGAAGCGTGGTCCTCAAAAACACGCAGACAAAGCCCTTTCAGTGTGACGGCCAGTGACCTGACCCCGAATCGGCGACCTGCGGTGCACCTGGGACGACCAGGCCGACGACGCGCCCGGCAGCACGCCCCGCTTACGAGACGGCGGCCCGGGCGGCGTCGCCGGACGTGAAACTACGCCCAACCCACACCCACACCACAGCCCTCACAACCGAACGGTCAAATAGCGAGTGCGAATGTCTTGTTTCCATCCTTGATGGCGGGAGGTTCACGTGATCGATGAACTGACGATAACCCATTTCCGCTGAATTGAAGGCATTTGAGTGGCTGGTCGAACACCTCGAGGGTCGAATGCATCAAGACTGTCCTCTTCTGGAAACACTCAATTGCCAGTGCGAATCGCTGTTCCGGTGGTATGAGGCACCGCCCACACCCCTCCAGTCGAAGGGGGCAGCACCGCACCCGGCCTCACCTGACCGCCGCTGGAGGGGCTCTGCGACGACGTCCTGGACATGCTCGGCTCCCGCGACCGGGGCGGCGACGCGCGCTCCTCGCCGCCCGGTTCGACGGGATCGCGCCCAACGACGTCGCGTACTGGCGTCTGAGGCCGGAGGACACCGCGCCGAACCGGGCGCGCCGGCCGGCCCGGCGGGCACGTTCGCGGGCGTCGGAACGACGTCGGCCAGCTCGGGCACCGGCACCGTGCCGGCGCCAGGATCCGCACGGCGCGCACGACGGTGCGGCCTGCTGCCTTGTTGGCGGCCGCGATAACACGGGTCTGCTCCAGGCGGGCCTTCGTCGCCCACGCCGAGGCGGCGTGCTCAGCAGCCGCAGTCTCACCGCCTACGCGTCGAATGGCTGGCGCATATCCAGGTCGAAGCGCAGCCGTACGCCGGGCTGGCCCACATCCCGTGCCGCACAGATGCGCCACGGTGGTGACCGGGGTGGCACCGTGTCGAGCGTGCCGGACGAGTCCGCCCTTCGGCAGGCCCTCGCCGGAGCGACCGAAGGGTTCGGCCGCCCGGCGGCAACGGGAGGCTGTCTTCACGGCGGCGGGTCCGACGACCAACGTGGCCTTCGAGGTGACCACGGTCGACTTCCTGGGGAAGCTGGTGCGCGCGGGACTGGACATCGGGATGATGCCGGAGGCCGCCGCCAGCACACCGGTTGCAGGACGCCCCGCAGCGCGTCGAACACGTCGTGTGGAACGCACACGGAACGTCTCCAACGGCCAGGGCATTCCTACAGGCCCTGAGGATCGATCCGCACGCATCCTGCGGCTACGCCGTGGGGCGCCGCCGTCGAACCGTGTGTCGGATCGCCGTCGGTGCCAGCCCCACCCCCACGCTCACAACGACCGCCGCCGCGGCCAGCAGAGTGGACCGCCAGGGCCAGGACGCGCCGGTCAGTTCCAGGTGGGCCGAGGGGTACTCGGAGAACTTCGCGGTGACCAGCGCCGTACGACGGTCGCTGTGCTCGGCAAGGTCCCGCAGCACCGGATCGAAGCCGAACTCCCCGGACCGCCGTCCTCCGCCGGGCAGTTCGGCGGCGAGCCCGTTGCGGCGGGCCCAGCCGCCCAGCGTACTGCCGAGGCCGGAGGCGTTCTTGACGCCGGGCACCACGAAGCGATCCGCCCCGTGGGCGCCTCCCTTCGCCGGCCGGGTGACGAGGACCAGGCCGTGGCGGGTGGTGACGGTGTCACCGGCGCCGATCACCAGCGTCCGGGTGGCGAAAGAGACTCCGCCATATCCCTCGAAGGCGGCGGCCGCGTCGATCTCCTCGACGCCGTCGACCAGGCCGATGGCCGTGGTGGGGCGCAGCCACGGGAACGCGGCGTTGAGAGCGTACGGGAGGTCGCCGAGGGCGAGATGGTTGGCCGGTATCGTGGTCGGTCCGTCCGGAGTCCAGCCGGGGTAGGACAGGCCGGTTCCAATACGGGTCGCCTCCGCCTTGCCGGCCAGTTCCTCGACCGACCGCAGCGCACCCACGGTGCCGGAGGTGACGCCCGCGGTGGTGGTCACCCGCCCGTCCTCGACGTAGCGCCGCCCGCGCTTCCAGCCGACCTTCGGGTAACTGCTTTCCAGGGAGTCGATGTTGGACCAGAACGACGTGGCGTCGCGGTCGTCGAGCAGACCGGAGGCGGCCAGCAGCTCGGAGCCCGCGCACACTCCAAGGATCCGGGCGCCCTTGCGGTGGCGTTCGACGATCCACCGACGCAAGCGCTCCTCGCCCGCGCCGGTGGGGTCGGACACGGCGGGCACGACCACCACGTCGGGTTCCGGCAGAGTGCCGTCCGCCACCTCGGCCAGCGTGTGGTCGGGCAGCAGATGGGCGCCGCCGGACAGCGGGGAGACACGGCGTTCGGCGGCCACCGTGTAGACGAACATTTTCCGTGACTCGGCGAACACCTGGTAGGGCGCGAGTACATCGGTGGCCACGGAGCCCTCGTTGCTGACCGCGACCGCCACCGTGATCCTGCCCTCCGGCACCGGCCGGGCGGCCGGCCACACCCTGGCATCGGATCTGCGGGGGGCGGCGGCGAAGCTGTCGGCCATCGACGCGCTCACCCCCGCGAAGGCGATCCCCGCGAAGGACGCGGCCGCCAGAGCCGTGCCCAGCAGTACCCAGCCGATACGGCGCAGCGCCCGGTGCCCCTTGCGTGCCCCGGAACTCATCTCGAACAAGACATACCTCAACAATCCGGGCACGTTTTGGCAGCACTGTGCCGTCGACCCTCGTGGAAACGGGAAACGGGAAACGGGAAAAGGGGAAAGGGGAAGCAGCGGGGAAAGCGGTCGGGAAAGAGGCCCTTCGCTGAGGAGGCCGGGCCCGTCAGGCAGTCGGCCGCAGTGGTGCGCGCAGCAGCGAGGGCGGGGCTCCGAAGGCGTCGGCGACCACCCGGCGCAGCTGCCGAGCGTCACGGAATCCGCACCGGAGCGCGACCGCCTCCACCGTCAGGTCGGTACCGGACAACAGGGTGCGGGCCCGCTCCAGCCGCAGTTGCCGCTGGTAGGCGAACGGGGTAATGCCGGTGGCCGTGGTGAAGGCGCGCGTCAGACCGCGCGGGGACAGCCCGGCGATGCCAGCGAGTTCACGCAGGGTGAAGGCGGCGTCCAGATGCTGCGCCAGATGGTCCTGCACCCGGTGCACCGCGGGCTGGACATGGTCGCGGTGCCGCAGGAACGGACTGATCTGTGCCGCGTCCCCGTCCCGCCGCAGATACAGCACCAGTTCACGTGCGACTCCCGCGGCCAGTTCCGGGCCGCGCTCCCGCTCGACCAGGGACAACGCGAGATCGATCCCCGACGAGATGCCCGCACTGGTGCTGATCCGCCCGTCGTGCACGTAGAGCGCGGCTTCACGCACCCGGGCCCGCGGGTACCGGTCGCGCATCGCTGAGGTGAGCGACCAGTGGGTCGTGCACGCCCTGCCGTCCAGCAGCCCCGCCTCCCCCAGAACCACTGCACCGCTGCACACGGACGCCACCCGGGCACCCGCGTCGTGGGCCTCGCGCACCCAGCGCACCACGGCGGGTGCCACCAGCCGGTCGGATCCGGTCAGCCGGGGACCCGGCACGAGCACCAGATCACCGGCTGCTGCCCGGCTCGCCGGCAGCGATGCCAGCCCCGCCAGTCGCAGGCCTTGGGCGGACCGCAGATCGTCCGCCTCGGCGACGTACTCCAGCTGGTAGCCGCCGCCGAGATGCGCCGCAGCGTCGAACACCTGCACGGGACCACCGAGGTCCAGCAGATTCACCTCGGGCAGCACCAGTACCAGCACCCGCCCGGTACACCCGTTCATCTCCTCGCTCACCCCGCCACAGTAGGCCGCCACGAACCGCCCGCACGAGGTCTCCCAGGGACGGACAGTGGACAGATCTGGTACTGGTACTCCTACGGGGCTGGTCCCTGAGGTGCCGATAGTCGAGGGGTCCGCAACGACATCGGATTCGGGGGAGGCCCGGCGGCTCAGCTCACGCATCGCGGCGATCTGCCGCTCCACCGCTTCCGCGACGGCCGGGTCCACCTGGGAGGGCCGGACAGCCTGGCGGTGCGCTTCCATCGCACGGCGGTAGGCGTCCGGCGGGATGCGGCGTTCCACCGGTGCGGCAGGCGTGGTCGGCTGTGGGACCGGGTCGGCGGCCGCTGCGGCGGGGCCGGTCTTCATGGGCGCGGGCGCCAGGACGTGCAGGGCGCGGACGTTCGCCTCCGGCACCTGCTGGTTGGCCGCCGCGATCAGCTTCGGCGCGCTCCAGCGCAGCTTCGTGCCGACTGCCGGGGCGTCGGGGACGACGTCCAGGCGGCCGGTGTCCGCGTCGAACGCCACGGCCTTCATGCGGCCGGTGAGTTCGGGCACGACCGCGGCGAGGATGGCGTCGAAGTCGGCGAGAACGCTTCCGCCGGCGGCCGGGGCGACCATGCCGCGCTCGGTCATCATCATGCTGATCGCCGCGCCGAGCCCGAGCGGCTCGCGTCCGCCTCGCTGCACCACGGCGGTGCCGGTACGTCGCTTCGGCTTCTTGGCGGTGGCACCGTTCTTCTTCGCCGTCTCCCGGGCCGCGACCAGGGCCTGGCGGGCGAGGTCGACGCCGCTCAGCTCGGTGGTCATGCGATCACCGTCCCGGTGGAGTCGTCGTCCAGCGGGGGGGCGGCGAGCCCGGGCAGCCGGTCCGTCCACGGCGCGGCCGCGGCCTTCGCGGTCCGGGCGGCGGCCTGCTCGCGCGGCTGCTCCAGCCGTGTGGCCAGCAGGTGCTCGGCGGTGCGCTCCCGGGCCGCGGTGGCGGCCTTCGTCGCGGCGGCGATGGCGTCGGCGCCGTTCGGGTTGTGCTGGAACCAGCGGCGCCCCCGCTCGGTCTTGTACGCGCGCCGGGCCTCCGCCTCGGCTTCCTCGGTCCGTCCGAGCCGTCCCAGGGCGCTGCTGCGGTACTCCGGCAGTGCCTGCTCCACGGCCTGGAGGGCGGTGTAGGCGAGCGCGGACGCCGCGGCGATCGACTCTGCTTCGACATCCGCGCCTACGCCGCCGAACACCTGGGGACCGACGGCGCCGTTCTCGTCGTCGACGAGACGGGCTTTGTGAAGAAGGGCCACGCCTCCTCCTCGCCCTGGCCACCCGTCGGGGACGGGCCCTGATCGACCGCCGGCTCTACCTGCCCGAGCACTCCTGGTGCGCTGATCCCGAACGCCGCCACGCGGCCGGGATACCCGACGAAGTGCAGTTCCAGACCAAGCCCCGCCTGGCCGGGCAGATGATCGCCGCCGCGAGATCACCTCGACCGGGTACCGGTGTCCCCTGTACGACGGCGGCGCTGACGACTCGTGGACGAACCGCAGGTGCGGCTGACCGCCCAGCAGGGCCGCAGCGCCGAGCATCACCGCCCCAGCTGTGTCGCCGTCGAGTGCAGGGCGGCGAGCTTGCTCGGGGAGCCGGTTCGCCCCAGGGCACGGCTGCGGCCTGCTCGGTGCATGCAGCCCTGCTGCTCGCCAGCTGTTTCAGCCTCGCCGTGAACAGGCACTCGGCAATGCGCTCCCGGGCAGTCCTCGTGAAGCTGAACTGTCCGCTTCTGGGGCTCGCACAGTTACCCTGCTCCCCAGCGTGGTGATGGGGAGCAGGGTTCTGTTCCGTCAGAACAGATCGAGGTCGGCCGCTTCCACAGCGCCGAGCAAACGACACTCCCCAGTCTCTGCATTTACAGCCACGTAGCCGATTCCAATTGCCATATCGCGAGGGTCGCCGCTACGGATAAAGGCAACCGACTGGCAATCGAACATAATTTCACTTCCTACGTGAGCGTGTTCACCTTCCATGAGAGCCATCGGCATGGACTCGCTGTGCACGGTCTTTTTCAAGAAATCCGCCGCCAGCCTGGAAGCCTCCTCTATGCTCAGCATTAATTCGTCCTTAGGAGTGAATAGTTTCTCCAGTTGAGCTCAGCCTGCCCCTGCTGGCCGTCCAAGAAAATCACATCTCCCTTGATGTTTACGACGTTGAAAACATGCGCGTTGCGTCCTCGAACTCCATAGATAATCCCTCTCGCGCCGCCCCCGATCTCCCTCATCTCCTTTGCTCAATTTTCGCCGACAAACTCGACACCGTCAGCCAGGAACCCAGCACACGGTCCGCATCACGCTCGACGACGGCGCCCCCGTCGGGGGCGATCCGGACGGGCCCGCAGCGGAAAGAGGAATGACCGGCGAGTGACGTCGGTGGGCGGCGACACCGGCCGCCGCCCACCAGATCACGCCGCTTGCCCGGCCGTCCGCGGCGGGCCGGCACGTTCCGCGCGGGCGCGGCGCAGCGCGGCGGCCCCGGTCGTCGCCGCCTGGCGGCGGCACAGGATGCGGGCGGTCTCGGTGGTGATGTGTGCGGTGCCCATGTCCGGAGTCCAGATGTCGGGGAAAGCGTGGGCGCTGCGTGCACGCAGCGCGGCGGTCTGCCGTTCGACGGCGGCGGGGATATCGGGGTCCGTCCGGTGCGGTGGTGCGGCCTGGCGGTGTGCGGCGAGCGCGCGGCGGTAGCCGTCCGAGGCGGTCTCCCGGGTGCGCACCGGCCCGGGGGGCGCGGCCGTGGGCTCCGGAGCGACGTCGGCCGGCTCGGGCACCGGCGCCGTGCCGGGCGCCAGGATCCGCAAGGCGCGGGCGACCGTCCGGCCCGGCCCGCCGACTGGTTGGCGGCCGCGATGATGCGGGTCTGCTCCAGCCGGGTCTTCGTCGCCCGGGCCGCCGACTTCGGGCATGCTGTGAGCTGGCCGGAGTCGGCGTCGTAGGCCACGGCGGCGACGTGCCCGACGAGCTCGGGGGCGATGGCCGCCCACCGCTCGCGCAGCGTCGCGCGGGCAAGCCCGAGCTGCGGATGTTCGCCGAGGAGCACTGGCAGCTCGCTCACTGGGCCTACGCCGCCGCCACCGGCCGGTGCGGCCCGCCCGACTGCCCGCCGCTGCTCTCCCTCGCCCAGCGCACCCTTCGTCAGGCCCGTGCGGCGGCGGGCCGCACCTCGACGGACCGCCAGCCCGCAGCCCGCCGCGCCGCCGCCCGCTTCACCCCCCGCACCACTGATGCCGCCTGTTCCGCGGAGGCCCGCCGCCTGCGGCCGTCCTCGGACCGCCAACGTCAGCGCCTCCCGGCCCGGTCGAGTCGGCCGAGGTGCCCGTTGAGCCCGCGCCCCCGGCACGTCCACCGGTCCCGCCGCGCCCCTCGACGCCGCCCCAGCCGCCCGCCCGGCGCCGCCGCCGACGCGCGCGGCGGGGCTGGTGGCCGTTCGGCCGGCGGCGCTGAACTGCCACGGTCCTCAGCGAAATGGGCCTGCCCCGGCAGCTCCCCGCCGGAAGGACCCGGCTTCGTCCTCGATGCCCTGGAGAGGTGGCGCCGCTGGGGCTGGACGCGGCCGGGCTGGAGGCGTTCTGCCGCACCGCGATCACCGGCCGGGAGCACGGCAAGGCCCTGTACGCGTCATGGGTCAGCGCCGCGCTCGAAGCCGTACGCGCCCAGGGGCTGGCCGGAGGCATCTCGGGCGATGAAGTCCGCTATCTGCGCGTGGACGAGGTCTTGGCCGGACGTCCGGGCCGGTGGCCGGGGTTGGTGGCGCGGCGTCGGGCGCATGCCCGAGTGCGCGCGCTCGTCGAGCTGCCGGACGTGATCACGGGGCCGGATGTACTCGACTGCTTCGCCCGCGGGCAGGGCCGGGGACGTTCCATGCGTGCCGTCATCCTCGCCGCCGGCCGGGGCTCACGCCTCGGCCCCCTGAGCGACTCCCGCCCCAAACCGCTGCTGTCACTCGCGGGCATCCCGCTGCTGACCCGCCTCCTGCACAGCCTGAACATGGCCGGGTGCCATCTCGCCACCCTCGTCACCGGCTATCGGGCCGGCGAACTCGCCGCGCACGTGTCCCACGCCTGTACCGTGCACAACCCGGACTGGGAACACGCGAGCATCGCCGCCAGCCTCCTGGCCGCCGCCGACGCCGGCGCCCTCGACCACGGCGCGATCGTCACCTACGGGGACATCGTCGTCGAGCCGCGCGTGTTCACCGCGCTGATGGCCGCGCCGCCCGCGGACGTGTGCCCGCCGGTGAACACCCGGTGGCTGCCGTTGTGGCAGGCCCGGATGAGCGAGGTACTCGACGACGCCGAGCGGCTCCTGACCGCCCCAGACGGACGCCTGCTCGCCATCGGCGGCAGGCCGTCCGGACTCGGCGAGGTGCACGCCCAGTTCATGGGCATCCTGCGGCTGAGCCCCGCCGGCGCCCGCGACTTGACCGCCTTCTACCGGGCCGCCGTCGCCAAGGATCCGGCCGCGGCCGGCTGGGACACCACCACCCTGCTCGCCGCCTGGCTCACGGCGGGCGGGCGCGCCACCACCGTGCCGGCCTGCGGCGGCTGGCTGGAGATCGACACCCCTCACGACCGCGACGTCTACGAACAGCTCCACGCCGACGGCCGCCTTGCCGGCCTGTGCGACCTGAGCACCACCGTGCCCGCCCTCGAAGGAGACGCCACCGATGTCTGACACCCCGCGCCCGCTCGCCGGACGGCACGTCCACTTCAACGGCCTGGGCGGCAAGGGCATCGCCCCGGCCGCCGCCCTCGCCCACCAGGCGGGCATGCGCGTGAGTGGTGACGACCTCGACTCCAACCACCGCACGCATGCCCTCAGCGGCGAAGGCGTCGATGTCACCCTCGGCACCAACACCGCCCCCACCGGCGCCGAGTACCTCGTCGCCACCGGCGCCCTTCCCCGCGACAACCACAGCGCAGGTCCGCGGCGGATGGCCCGGCTCGCGTTCGTCCGGCACCTCCTGGCCGCCCACGGCAAGCGGCAGATCGCCGTCGCCGGATCGCTCGGCAAATCCACCGCCGCCGCCCTGCTCCACCGCGTCCTCGCCCCGCTGAACCCCTCCGCCTATATCGGCGCCGACGTCCCCGGCCTGCTGTGCGGCGGGCAGCTCGCGGACGGCGAGTGGGCGGTCGTCGAGGCGTGCGAGTACCAGGGCGCCTACCGGGCGCTCGCCCCGGAGATCGTCATCGCCCTGAACCTCATCCAGAACCACGAGGACGTCTTCGGGCCCGGCACCAGCGGTTTCGAGCGCAGCCTCGCCGGCTTCCTCACCGAAGCGCCCGTCCCACCGCGCCTGGCCGTCCTGCCCGAGGAGGTCGCCGCCCTCCTCGCACCCCGCCTGGCCGGCCACCGGGCCCTGACCCTTCAGACCGTCGGCGAGGACGCCGACTGGAGCATCGACGTCACCGCCGCCGACCCCACCGGCACCACCTTCCGCCTCGCCCAGCACGGCACCCACGCCGGCACGTGGACCGTGCCCGCCGCGGGCCGTCACCTGGTCACCGCCGCCGCCTGCGCCCTGGTCACCTCCCTGCACCTCGGCATCGCTCCCGCCGACAGCGCCGACGCGCTCGCCGGCTTCCGCCTGCCGCGCCGCAGGATGAGCACGATGCACCACGACGACCACCTCGTCCTCGTCGACGACAACGCCCGCCAGCCCGGCCAGGCCGCCGCCCTCCTCCAAGCCCTGCGCCAAGCCCACCCCGACCGCCACCTCGTGATCGCCGTCGCCCCCTGGGGCCGCAAGAACCAGCGCGACGTCCCCGCCTGGGCGCTCGGCCTGTCCGAGGCCGACACCGTCTGGGTGCTGCCCGTCGGCGACGCCGCCGTCCCCGGCGGCGAAGCCCCCGACGCGAACGTCCGCCTCACCGAACTCATCCGTCTGGAGGGCACCCCCGCCTACGCGATCAGCGCTGGTGGCGACCTGCCGCTCCCGCCCGACCGCGACGGCAAGGGCCTGCTGGTCGCCACCGCCGGGTACGACGCCAGCCCGGCGGCGTTCTCCGCCCTGCACGACCAGGCCATCGCCGCATACGGCGCCGACGCCACCGCCGTCGCATGAGCACCGTCACGCTGCTCGCCGCCCGGGCCGACGGCCGGCTCATCACCGGCCCCGACGGCTCCCCGCCCGCCGCCCTGTCCCGGGCCGGGGGTATCCAGGCGGCGCTGCACGACCTGGCCGAAGCCCTCGGCCTCGACCCCGACGGCATACGGCTGACCGTGACCGACACCACCAGCAGCAGCGCCGTGCACCACGTCGCCTGGTGCGGGCCACTGCCCGACCCCGGCCCGCTGCCCGACGGGTGGCGCACGGTTCCCTTCGGCCAGCTCCTGACCGCCCTGCCCCCGGCGGCCCGGGCCAGGGTGCGTACGGCGGCCCGTACCGGTCTTCTCGGCGAGGCGGCCGCGTACCTGAACGACGGTCTGCGACCCGGCGGACGGCCTTCGAAGTCCGAACGCACTGCTGCCCGCTTCTCCTGGCACGCCCGGACCCCCACTCCCGCAGAGGAACAGACCGTGCGTCAGGTATGGGGATGGCTGACCGACCCGCGCGGCCGGGTTCTGGTCGTTGTCGACCACCACGGCTCTCCGGGTCTTCCCGGCGGACGGCCGGAGCGCGGCGAGACCCGCGAAGCGACGCTCGCCCGCGAGTCCATGGAGGAAGCAGCCGCCCGCCACGGCCGGCCCACCGTGCTCGGATTCCAGCAGGTCACCGAGGCCGGACGACCGCCGTATCTACAGCTGCGGATGACCGCGCCGCTCCTGGAAATCGGGCCGGCCGCGCCTGATCCGGACACCGGGGAGACCTACCGGCGCGTCCTCGTCCCCGCAGCGCACGCCAATCTGCTGCTCGGCTGGGGCCCGGAAGGCGACGCCCAGGCCGCCGCCGTCCGGGCCGCTCTCCCCGGCGGACATGGCTGCGCCCTGCGGCACGTCCCCGAGACGGGATGGGTGCCGCAGGGCGCGGACGGGGTGTATGAGGTCGGCTGACCAGGGGCTCGGCGAGGGCGTTGACATCGCCGGCGCCGATCAGCATGACCACGTCGCCGTCGGCGGCCTCGTCCAGCAACAGCCGGGCGAGGTCCGTCCGGCCGGGCGACACCCGCGTCTGCGGGCCCCGGGCGGCGACGTCGGCGGCGAGCTGCTCGGCGACGTGCGTCCACTTCTCGGGATTCTCCCGGGCCGGGTAGACCGGCTCGACCCACGCGAGGTCCGCCGTGGCGAGCGCGTCGAGGAACTCGGTCTGGAACTGCTGGGTTCGGGAGAACAGGTGCGGCTGGAACACCGCCAGCACCTTGCTCCCCTTCGCGACCTGCCGGGCCGCGGCCAGCGCGGCGGCCACCTCGACGGGATGGTGGGCGTAGTCGTCGTACACCCGCGCCCCGGCCGGCGCGCGGCCGCGCAGCTCGAACCGGTGCGCCAGGCCCGGGAACGACAGCAGCGCCGCTCGGATTCCCTCGGGCGCGCAGCCGCGGGCGAGGGCGACCTCGACGACGAGGGCGGCGTTGTGGAGCTGGTGGACGCCTGGCTGGTTGACCTCGTAGTCCTCGCCGTGGAGGCGGAACCGCATCGGCTCACCGTCGACGAGCTCCGGCTCGACGATGGTCATCTCGGCCACGAACTGCGCCAGGTGTCCGGCGGCCTGCGCGGAGACGATGGCGTTCTTGGCGTTGGTGGCGAACTCGCCGAGCACCTTCGCCACGTCGGTGATGTCGTGGTAGGCCCCGCCGTCACCGACGTGGTCGAGGTCGACGTTCGTCACGACGGCGGTGTGAACCTGGTAGTTCAGCAGGCTCTTGTCGGATTCGTCCGCCTCGATCACCAGCGTCCCGCCGGCACCGGCCGCCGCGTGCACGCCCGGCGGGCGCAGCAGCGCGCCGACCACGTAACTCGGGTCCTTCCCGCAGACGGTCAGGACGTGCGCGAGGAGTGCGGCGGTGGACGACTTGCCGTGCGCGCCGCCGACCGCGACCGTCTCGTGCAGGGCAGTGAACTTGGTCAGCAGCCCCGAGCGGTGCATCTCTCCCAGGCCCTTGCGGCGGGCCTCGGCCCGCTCGAGGTCCTCCGGCCGGATCGCGCTGGAGAACACCACCTCGGCCGGAGCGTCCGGCACGTGCGCGACGTCGTGGCCGATCCTCACCCCGCTCACGCCGTTGCGCTCCAGAGAGGCGGTGTAGATGGTCTGCTTGGCGTCGCTGCCGGTGACGTGGGCACCCAGCTCCCGGGCCACGAGGGCCAGACCGGACATGCCGCACCCCCCGATCCCGATGAAGTGAAGACGACGGCCGGCGAGGGGTTTACGGGCATCTGGCGTGTCCCGGAGTCTACTGGCGCACCACCCTGTTCCGGCGGATGTCAAGAAGGCCCGCAGGGCGCGCCTACGCTGAACCGCATGGACTTCTCCGCGGCCCTGGAACTGCCCAAGGGCGGGCGCCCAGGCCTCCCTCGGCGAGTTCGAACAGGCCACTGCCCGCCTGGACGCGGTACTCGCGCTGCGCGGCTTCGACCTGCTGTCGATGGCCCGCGCGACGGCCGCCTTCATCGGTCGGCGGCGGCGCGGTTGCGCCGGTCCAGCACCTGCTCGCAGGTCAGGTCCTCAAGGACCAGCTCCTGGTCGTCGTCGACGTTTGCGACCCCGGGGCTGGGACGGCGACGGCCGGACAGGGGCGCGGGAAGCACGGCCGGAGCCGCCGGCGCGACCGGAACCTGGTCCTCGGCATGCGCGGCCGCGGCTTCGGCACGGGCCAGAGCTGCGGCGGCCTGCCGGGCACGGACCTTCTCCCACTCGTACGCCTTCGCCCACGTCCTGGCCGTCACGTCCTGGTGCAGCTGCGTGACGGTGGCCGCCCGCCGCTCCGCCTCCGAGGCCCTGGGCATCGCGGCGCCGACGGCGGCCGCGACTGCGCGGCGCTGGTCCCGGCGGTCTTCCTGGCGCTCCGCGCAGCGCGGGCAGTCCCGGCCGGAGTCGAGCGGCGCCCGGTCGTCGCAACGGGCATCGCCGCACTCCCGGCGCTGCGGCAGGCCACGGGCCAGCAGCCAGCCCACCGGCTCGGTGATCTGGCCGCCGGCTCGCAGCTGCTCGGCCAGACGCCGGGCGAGCCGGTCGGCGAGGACCTGCGGTGCATCCGCACGGCCCGCGTAGCCCTCCACGGTCTTCGGCTCGGTGCGGGTGCTGGAGGCCACCAGCTGCCGGGCGCCCGACTGTTCCAGCCGCGCCCACGCCAGGTCGACCGGTGCCAGGACGGCCCGCAGATCCTCCGGCGGCAGGGGCACCCTCTCCCGCTGCGGCCTGCCCTGACCCTCGCCGTCCACGCCCCGCGCCGGGGCGCTGGCCCTGGACGAGTTCGACGCCCAGGCCAGCCGCTCCGGCGCCTTCGAGGACCGCCTCGACCGTACCGAAGGAGGCCGCGAACCCGGCGGCCCGCGACGGGCCGTTGGCAAGACAGGGCCCGGCCGCGGGTGCGAGGGTCCACGTCGAACGGGGGCTGGAGGACGGTGAGGTTGCAGTGCCCCATGGAGCCACGGACCGTCCGGTCCGCGGGGAGGTCCAGAATCCGTTGCTGTTCATGGCGGCAACGGTCGTGGCGCGTCGGCGCCCGCACGTCCGTGTGGCCTATGCGCCGGGCTCGTATGCCCTTACCGCAGAAGGTACTTGCACCCCGGGGAAGCTTCCGCCCCGCGGAGGCCCCGCCCAGGGGCGGGGCAGGGGTGTCAGGCCGGGTCCGGGAGGTGGCTCCAGCCGGTCCAGTTGCCGTTGTGGTCACGCCAGTTGGCCCACAGCCAGCCGTCGGTCCCCTTGAGGACGATGGCGAACTGGTACGGGTTCACATGTTCCGTACGGATACCGACGCCGCTGCGCCACTCGCCGCCCATGGACGTCCACGAGGTCCAGTTGCCGGAGGTGTTCGTCCAGCGCGTCCACACCGCGAGGTCGGTGCCGATCGCGAATTCCTGCTTCGTTCCGTTGGAGAACGTGTAGACACTCACGCCGTACTCGCAGATGACGACCCCGCCGCCCACGTTGCAGTGGCTGAGCGCCTGCGCCGGGGCGGCCGAGACGGCCACGCCCGCTACGACGGCGGCTGCGAGGAGAGCAGCCTTGAACTTCTTCATCCCGAATCCCTTTTCGTTCGAACGCCACGCCACGCCACGCCGTGCCACGCCCCGGCAGCCGGGCCCGGTGTGGTCCGGACCGGGCCCGGCGCGGCCGTGACACGAAGGCCCGGCCTGTCGGCGCGCCCCCACTCTTCAGCTCTCCGCTGATGTCCCGCTGACGTTTCACTGACGCCCACGAACCTCGGCGTCCGCACTGTCCGCTGCCTCACTGGTGGTGTCCGGCGGCTCGGCGTCCTGATCAAACTTGACATGAACGCCCTGAGTGTTTCCACTTCCTCCTCGTTCCAGCACAATTCCATCACTTCCGGAGGGCATGTCCCGCCGGATCGCGAGGCTGGATACGGTCCTGTCTTTCTGAACCACCCTTGGGGGAAGCCGTGAGAACTGAGCTGTACTGAGATTTGTGGAGTCCCTGATGCCAGGGTTACGGTCCTGGCGAAGGGGATCCACCAGCACCATGGCAGCACCCCGTAAATATCCGGACGAACTGCGCGAGCGCGCGATTCGCGAGGTCCGCGCCACCGGCCGCCCGATCGCACACGTCGCGAAGGACCTGGGCATCCACAAGGAGGCCCTGCGCGGCTGGGTCCGTCAGGCCGAGGCCGACCGCGGCGAGCAGCTGATCACCGCCGAGCTGGACGAGCTCAAGCAACTCCGTGAAGAAGTAGCGGAGTTGCGGCGGCCGAACGAGATCCTGAAAGCCGCCTCGGTGTTTTTCGCCCAGGAGATCGACCGTCCCCGGACGAGGCCGAGCAGGTGATCGACCACCTGCGCGAGAGGGGCCTTGGGGTCGATCCCGTCTGCCGGGTGCTGGAGCTGTCACCGTCGACGTACTTCGCCCGCAAGAAGCGGCCGAAGTCGGCCCGCCGGCTCCGGGACGAGCAGCTCATGCCGCTGATCGAGGAGGTCCACGGGGAGTCGGGCGGCACCTATGACGCCCGCCGGATCACCCGCGCGCTTCGGCGCAAGGGCCACGGGGTGGCCCGCTGCACCGTCGAGAGGCTGATGGCCGAGCTGGACCTGAAAGGGCGTCATCCGTGGACGGCGGCGTCGGACCACGATTCCGGAACCGTCGGCGCCGCGTCCGCCGGACCTGGTCGACCGCGACTTCACCGCCTCCCGGTCCGATCGGCTGTGGGTCGCGGACATGACGTATGTCCGCACCTGGTCGGGATGGGCGTATGTGGCGTTCGTCCTGGACGTGTACTCGCGGATGATCGTCGGCTGGCGGTTCGCGAACCACATGCGGACCGAACTCCCTCTGGGCGCCCTGGAGATGGCGCTCTGGCGGCGCCGGATCAAGAAGGACTCCGGACTGATACAGCACAGCGATCGCGGTCCGCAATACGTATCAATTCGGTATACCGACCGGCTCGCCGACATCGGCGCCTCCGCCTCCGTCGGCTCCGTCGCGGACTCGTATGACAACGCGATGGCCGAGGCGCTGAACGGGACCTTCAAGGCCGAGCTGATCGAGATGCAGGGTCCCTGGAAGGGCGTCGACCAGGTCGAGCGGGCGATCTTCCAGTGGATCACCTGGTACAACGAAGAACGCCTTCACTCCGCGTTCGACTACGTACCGCCGACCGAGTACGAGGAAGCCTTCTGGCGCAGCCAGGAACAAACCCCGCAGTCCGCCTGAACCAATCAAGATCGGACTCTACGAAACTCGGGGCAGCTCAGTAGGCTGCAGCGGCCTCGTTGAGCGCAGCGCGGATCAGGATCTCCAACTGCGCGGACACTGTTTGCAGTGGTGCCACGGAGCGGCGCACACGAGCGAGCAGTGTCGCGCCTTCATATGCGGCCACCACCATCGTCGCCAACGCGGTCGCGTCCTGTCCACATCGCTGCCGCCGTCCAAGGCGGGCGTCCCGACCGGGCAGCCGTCGGTCCATTCGGAGTCGGCCAGCTTCGCAGCCATGAAGTCGAACAATCGACCGAGCCCGGCCGGGCAGCAAGCATCACGTCCTCGTCGACGGGCGGGGCATCCCGCTCGCGGTGTCGCTGACCGGCGGAAACCGCAACGACGTCACCCAGCTGCTGCCGCTGCCGGCGAAGGTCCCGTCCGTGGCCGGCCTGGTCGGCAGGCCGAGACGGCGGCCGGACACGCTGCTGGCGGATCGGGGCTACGACCACGACAAGTACCGCCGCCTCGTCCGGGCTCAGGGCATCAAGCCGGTAATCGCCCGCCGCGGCGTCCCGCACGGCTCCGGCCTCGGCGTTCACCGCTGGGTCGTCGAGCGGACGATCGCCTGGCTGCACGGATTCCGACGTCTACGCGTCCGCTGGGAACGACGCGACGACATCCACGAAGCCTTCCTCGGCCTCGCCACCTGCCTCATCAAGCTGGCGGAGTATGGTTCCTGGTCGACTGTCTACGGCGTGTTCCAGCGTTGGGCGGCAGCCGGGACCTTCTGGCCGCTGATAGACGTGTTGATCGCCGAGGCTGCGGCCCGCAACAAGGAAGCGAAGGTGACCTGGCGCAAGTGCGACAGTCAGGTCACCCCGGGTGATGTGGTCTTCTGGAAGTTCAAGAGCAACAAGCCCATCCAGGACGCGGCCGTGGTCATCGCCATGTCTGGCAGCAGCGTCACCATCGCGCAGCACAACAGCAATTACCGCACGTCGACCATGGCAGCTGCCCGTAGCCGTAACCACCCCTACTCAGTCTGGATCGCCCATGTCACTCCGCGCTGGTAAGCGCACCACCGCCCTCGCCGGGGCCGCGGCGGCCCTCGTCGTGCTGTGCGTGGCTGCCGTCTGGTGGTTCAACCGCACCGACGACACTCCGTACGCACTCGCCGCCTCGCCGAAGGTGAGCGTCGTCTACGAGGGCGAGCGTCCGCCCGAAGAGGTGCGTACATTCCTGACGGTGTTCGTCCAGCGCCTGGCGAACGGGGATGTGAAGGGCATCGACGAACTGCACGACGGCTACCCCGACGGGACGGCGGTGACCCGGGAGTCCTCGGACTTCCTGAGTCCCCTCGCCGCGGCGGCAGCGGATGGTCCGGTCACGGCCCGTACCGAACCCGTACGCGACAACCGGCCGATCCTGCAGCGTCTCAGGTCACCTCAGGGCGGCACGTCCGAGGCAGAACTCACCCTGACGGGCGGCAAGCACGTACACATCCAACTGGTCAGGGAGCACGGTGTGTGGTGGGGCTACGCCCTCGCCCCGACCGGCTGATCCCGGGCCCTGCCCGCGCCGAGCCCCGCCCCTCAGCCGCATCACCGGCAGCAGCCCGGCATACGCGATCAGATTCGGGTCATCGAACGCAGCGGAAACCGCTGCCGGAGTGTGGGAAACTTGCCTCTACGAGGTGCCTTGCTGATCGTGCGTGCTGGAAGCGTCAGAACTCCCATCATCGCAGGTCAGCAGGCCCCTCTTCTTGATTGCCCATCCGCAGGATGCGGGGCACTCGGTGGATCGAGGCTAAT
>NZ_JBAGJZ010000062.1:0-42971 GCF_037034285.1 Streptomyces tyrfis
GCGCCGGCAACCCCGTCAACCCACACCCACTCGTCGACCGACCCACCACCGACCGCGACGGACCGGGCCCCGAAGGACCCGGTCCGCCCGGCGTCGCACGGCGACACCGCGCTCCCTCGTCGGCGGCCCCCGGCCGCGCCCGGCCCGTTCGCCCGGTGCGCCCGGCGCGGGCTCAGGAGGAAGCGTTCAGGACGCGGTCCGGGCGGATCGGCAGGTCCCGGTGGCGTACGCCGGTCGCGTGCCACACCGCGTTGGCGATCGCGGCGGCGACGCCCACGACGCCGATCTCGCCGATGCCCTTCATCCCCACCGGATCGTCCGGCACGGGGTCGTCCACCCAGTGCGCCTCGACGAGCGGCACGTCCGCGTGCGCGGCGAAGTGGTATCCGGCGAGGTCGGCGCCGACATGCCCGCCCGACGCCCGGTCCCGGATCGCCTCCTCGTGGAGGGCCATGGACAGCCCCCAGGTCATCCCGCCGATGAACTGGCTGCGGGCGGTGAGCGGGTTGACGATGGTGCCCGCGGCGAAGACGCCCAGCAGCCGCCGCACCCGTACCTCACCGGTGGCGGTGTCGACCGCCACCTCGGCGAACTGCGCCCCGAAGGAGTGCCGCTCCCGCTGCGTCAGGGAGCCGATCGCCTCCGCGGTGTCCGACCGGGCGGTGATTCCCTCGGGCGGCACGGCTCCGCCGAGGGACAGCCGCTCCGCCAGTTCCCTCGCCGCGAGCGTCACCGCCCAGGCCCAGGAACGCGTCCCCATCGAACCCCCGGCGATCATCGCCGGGCCGAGGTCGCTGTCCCCGACGCGCACCCGGACACGGTCCGGCGCGACCTCCAGCACGTCGGCGGCCACCAGGACCATCGCGGTCCGCGCACCGGTGCCGATGTCCGCCGCGTTGACCCGTACGGTGAAGGTCCCGTCCGGCTCCGCGGTCACGGCCGCCGTGGACGGGCCGACGCCCGAGGGGTAGGTTGCGGCCGCCGTTCCGGTCCCGAGCAGCAGGCGCCCCTCGCGCCGCACGCCGGGGCGCGGGTCGCGGCCCGCCCAGCCGAACCTGCGCGCCCCCTCCTCGAAGCAGGCCGACAGATTGCGGCTGCTGAACGGCAGCCCGGACACCGGGCCCGTCTCCGGCTCGTTGCGCAGGCGCAGCGCGATCGGGTCGACGCCGCACTTCTCCGCCAGCTCGTCGAGGGCGGATTCGAGGGCGAAGGAGCCCGGCGCCTCGCCCGGCGCGCGCATCCAGGACGGGGTCGGCACGTCGAGCCGCACCAGCCGGTGCGCGGTGTGATGCGCGTCCGCGTCGTACATCACTCGCCCCAGCACAGCGCTGGTCTCGACGAACTCGTGCACCGTCGACGTCGGGTTCAGCGCCCGGTGGTCGAGCGCGCGCAGCCGGCCGTCGGCGTCTGCGCCGAGCCTGACCCGCTGCGCGGTGGGGCTGCGACAGCCGACGAGGGAGAACATCTGGCGCCGCGTCAGGACGACCCGGACCGGCCGGTCCAGAAGGGTGGCGGCCATCACGGCGGCCACCTGGTGGGGGCCCACGCCCTTCGACCCGAAGGCGCCGCCGACATGCTCGGAGCGCACCCTCACCGAGGCCGGATCAAGGGAGAAGAGCGTCGCGAGCTCGCCCGCCACCCAGGTGCTGCCCTGGTTGGAGTCGACGACCTCCAGCCGGCCGTCGTCCCAGCGGGCCGTCGCCGCGTGCGGCTCCATCGGATGGTGGTGCTCCTCGGGCGTGGTGTACTCCTCGTCCACCACCACGGCGGCGGCGCGGAGACGGGCCTCCACGTCCCCCTTCCGCGTCTCGGGCTCGGCCATCGCACCGTTCCCCGGCGTGTACGCGTCGGGGCGTCCGGCGCCGAACACGACGTCGTGCGGCTCCTCGTCGTACCGGACGACCAGGGCCTCGGCCGCCTCCCTGGCCTGCTCGGACGTCTCGGCCACGACCAGCGCCACCGGCCAGCCCGCGAACGGCACGCGGTCGTGCTGGAAGAGCCCCAGGACCGGGTTCGGCCGCCCCAGCATGCCCACGTAATCGGTGTCGACGCGCGGGGCGTTCCCGTGGTGCAGCACGGCGAGCACCCCCGGCATCCCCAGGACCGGCGAGTCCTCCACCGGGCGGACCCGGCCCCGGGCCACGGTCGACAGGACCATCCAGCCGTGCGCCAGGCCGGCGAACGAGATCTCCCCGGCGTAGCGGGCCGCACCGGTGACCTTGGCGCGGCCCTCCACCCGGGTGTGCGCGGAGCCGACGGCGCCCGTCGGCTCGGTGACCCCGGTCGTCGCGGTCATCGGGCGGCCTCCTCGGTGAGTTCGGTCAGAACGGCGACGACCAGCTCGCGGATCAGCGCCACCTTGTACGCGTTCCCCGGCAGCGGCTCGGCGGCGGCCAGTTCGGCGTCCGCCGCGTCGCCGAACGCCTCCGCCCGCGCCGGCCCGCCGGTCAGCGCCCGCTCCGCCGTCCGGGCCCGCCACGGCCGGGACGCGACCGCCCCGAACGCGAGGCGCACCTCGCGCACCAGCCCGTCCCGGACGTCGAGGGCCGCCGCGACGGAGCCGATCGCGAACGCGTACGAGGCGCGCTCGCGCACCTTCCGGTAGCGCGAGACTGCCGCGTACCGGGCGGGCGGCAGCGTGACGGCGGTGACCAACGCGCCGGGCGGCAGGGCGGTCTCGACCTGCGGGGCGTCGCCCACCGGCGGATGGAGCGCGCTGATCGGCAACTCGCCCGGCCCGTCGGCCGTCTCGTACGAGACGACGGCGTCGAAGGCGGTCAGCGCGACCGCCATGTCCGAGGGATGGGTGGCGACACAGTGTTCGGAGGCGCCGAGGATCGCGTGGTTGCGGTGCTCGCCCGTGACCGCGGGGCAACCGCTGCCGGGGGAGCGCTTGTTGCACGGCATGCCGATGTCGGCGAAGTAGCCGCAGCGGGTGCGCTGGAGCAGGTTCCCGCCCACCGTGGCCATGTTGCGCAACTGGCCCGACGCACCGGACAGAACCGCCTGCGCCAGCGCCGGATAGCGACTCCGCACCTCGGGATGGGCCGCGAGGTCGCTGTTGGTGACGGTCGCGCCGATGCGCAACCCGCCGTCGCTCGTCGCCTCGACCCGGTCGAGGGGGAGCCGGCGCACGTCGACGAGCAGCGAGGGCCGTTCCACTCCGGCCTTCATCAGGTCGACGAGATTGGTGCCGCCGCCGAGGAAGCGGGCCTCGGGGCCGGTGCCGCGGAGGGCGACGGCGCCGGGGACGTCGAAGGCGCGCTCGTAGCCGAACTCCCTCACGCCGCGCCCCCTTCGGCGCCGGCGTTCGCGCCGGCGGTCTCCGCCGCCCGGGCGACGGCCCGCACGATCGACACATAGGCGCCGCAGCGGCACAGGTTCCCGCTCATCCGCTCGCGGATCTCCTCGTCGGTGAGCGCGGGCGTCCCGGCCCCGGGCCGGAGGTCGCCGGTCACGGCGCTGGGCCAGCCCGCCGCGTGCTCCTCGAGCACCGCCAGGGCCGAACAGATCTGCCCGGGCGTGCAGTAGCCGCACTGATAGCCGTCCAGGTCGATGAACGCCTGCTGCACCGGATGCAACCGGTCGCCGTCGGCGACGCCCTCGATGGTGGTGACGGCGTGCCCCTCGGCCGCGACCGCCAGCTGGAGGCACGAGACGACGCGGCGCCCGTCCATCAGCACCGTGCAGGCGCCGCACTGTCCCTGGTCGCAGCCCTTCTTGGTGCCGGTCAGATCGAGCCGCTCACGCAGCGCGTCGAGCAGCGTGGTGCGGTGGTCGACGGATAACGAGTACTTCTCGCCGTTGATGTCCAGTGTGATGACACCGGAGGTCGATGGGGCCATGATCAGCCTTCTTTCGCCTTGCGGATGCGCGTCGCGCGCGACGATACCGCCGGGGAACCGGCCGCGTCGGGTGGAGCGCGGACACGGGCGAAGGGGCCGGACGCTCCCGAGAGCGGGCGGCCGCCGCCGGGGGAGCGGGCGACGAGGGGCGGGAGAAGCCGGTGGCACCGGTCGGCTGGTCGGTCCGGCGGCCTCACCGGCCGGATCCGAGGCCCGGCCGGCTCGAGCGGACCATGGTCCGGGAACGCCGACGGGGGCACGGCGACGCCGCACCCCCGTCGGTCGGCCCGGCCGCCGTCGGCCCCGCGGGCGGTCACCGTCCGCGGGGCCGGGAGGACCGGGCCAGGAGCAGGTGCTACCCGGCGGCCAGGGCGCGGGCCTCGGCGGCGATGAGCGCGGCACGGGCCGCCGGCAGACCGTTGCCGGACTGGTGCTGGGCCCAGGCGGCGAGCTGGGTGTACTGGCCGTGCCCCAGCATGGTGGTGAGGGTGGCGATCCGGTGGGTGTCGGCGCCCGAGGTCAGGATCAGATGGGCCAGACCGGTCGGGGTGGCGCGGACGGTGAACGTCGACGCGGCGGTGGCGGCGCCGCCGGGCCCGGTGGCCTTGGCACGGAGGGTGTGCTCGCCCGCGGTCAGCGCGGTGAGGTCGAGCGGCTTGCCCGGGGCGACGTCGGCGCCGTCCAGGGTGAGGACGACCGTGTCGGCGCCGGTGGCCTGGACCGCCGCGACCGGCGTCTGCGAACGGTCCAGCGTCGCGCCGGCGGCGGGGGAGGTGACGGCCACCGCCGGCGCGGTGGGCGGGGTGGGACGTTCCTGCTGCCGGGCCGCGTTCCAGCCGGTGAGCTCCGCCGGGCGGTTGGTGATGACGCCGTCCACGCCGCCGTCCTCCAGGGCCTGCCAGCGGGCCGCGCTGTCCACCGTCCAGACCATCACCGCGACGCCCGCGCGGTGCAGGTCGGCCACGACGCCGGGCCGCTTGGCCAGCGCGCCGTCCGACGGGTTGTAGGAAGCCAGGTGCAGCTCCTTGGAGAGGGCCACCGGGTCGGCGTCCAGAGAACTCCGCAGCAGACCGAGCGGCAGCTCGGGGGCGAGCTCGTAGGCGTACTTCAGCGCGTCGACCTCGAAGCTCTGCACGAACACCCGGTCGGTCATGCCGTGGTCCCGGACGGTCTTGACGATCGTGGCGACCTCGTCGCGGGTGTGGGCGCCCTTGATCTCCAGCAGCAGGTTGCCGCCACGGGTCCGCAGATCGTCCAGCTGCGCGGCCAGGGTGGGAATCCGGGCGCCGGTGTAGGCGGGACCGAACCAGGAACCGGCGTCCAGCGCGTCCAGCTGGGCCGAGGTCAGATCGCGGACGGCTCCCTTGCCGTCGGTGGTGCGGTCGACCGTGCCGTCGTGCAGGACGTACGGGACGCCGTCCTTGCTCGGCTGGACGTCGTTCTCGATGAACTCGGCCCCGCCGCGCCGGGCGATCTCGTCGGAGACCAGGGTGTTCTCCGGGGCGGCCGAGGAGGCGCCGCGGTGCGCGATCACGGTCAGGGGAGAGCCGGCGGGGCGGATCCAGCTCTCGGCGGGGAGCTCGGTGACCTTGAGGTCGTCGAACGAGACGGTGGAGCCGTTGACCACGAGGGCCTCGACGCCGTCGGCGGAGCGGGCGACCCGGGTGGTGCGCATGGCCTCCCGGCCGTCGAAGAACCAACGGGCCTTGGTGCCGTGCACCTCCACGGCGATGCGTACGTCGCGGCCGGTTCCGGCCGCCGAGGGGGCGGCGGCGGTGTCGGTGACGTTCCACGCGCCGGCCGGGGTCCGCTGCGCGAACTCCAGGCCGTTGGAGGCGGTGGTGCCGCTGCGCATGGTGGCGATCGACCAGGGCACGGAGCCGTCGGCGGGGACGTCCAGGCCCATCGCCGTCCAGCGGGCGGAGTCCTTCACGGACTCGAACCGGGCGGTCACCTCGATCCGGAAGTCGTCGAGGTGTTTCCCGAAGGTGATCCGGCTCTGCTGGTTGGCGTCGGCCGAAGTGCCGTACAGTCGGCCGTTCTTGACCTCCCAGGCGCCTTCGGCGGGCCGGAATCCGGCGGGCAGGGAGTCGCCGGAGAAGTCCTCGGAGACGACGACCCGGCCCTCGGGCGGGGTGGTTCCGGCCGACTTGGTTCCGGCGCCGGCGGGGCCGGCGGTCAGCCAGGGGACGAGTACAGCGGTGGTCAGCAGCGCGGAGGCGACACAAAGTGATCGACGAGACATGGCCGGAAAGCTACGGTCCCGAGATCAATGGACGCTGACCGGCAGGGGAACACCGGCTGGACGGTACGCGGACGCCGAGTCGGTATCCGGACTCGGTGACCAGCCGGTGCGCCGACGGCCGTTGACGGGCCGTCGGCCGGACCGGGCCCCGGACGCCGCAGCGTGGACCATTCCTCAAGTGCCCGTCGGCGCCCGGTCGTCGCGTTCGCGGCGCGCCTCGGCCCGTACCGACCGTCCCCGAAGAGGCACGGGGCCAGGCGCCGGGGGCCGACTCCGGCGGTGCCCCGATGCGGGACACGGCGCCGGCCACTCCCGTACGCGGCCCGGGGCCTTTGGCCGCGTACGGGAGTGGCGGAAGGCCGTGGGCCGGGACGCGTCCGCCGTCTCCGCGATCCGGTCGACGGCGGTGTACCCGTGGGCCCGGGCGGGAAAGAGTCCGGCCGCCGTGCGCGCCACGTCCTCCCGCGCACGCCGCGTCGTGCGTGCCCGTGGATTCTGTCGCGGCACGGCGGCCGTCCTCCTGCGGTCCGGTGTGATCAGTGCATCGGAGCGTTCGGCGACCCCGCCGAGGCGTTCTCCTCCGCGAGCCGCTCCATCCCGCTCTGCGTCTTCAGCGGCTTCTCCTTGATGAACAGCACCGCGACCAGGGCGAGCAGCGCGAAGGGCGCTCCGACCAGGAACACGTTCGCGGTGGCGACCCCGTACGCGTGCTCGACCACCGCACGGGCCGGTTCCGGAAGCTTGGAGAGGTCCGGAACGCTGTGTCCGCCGCCACCGCCGGAGGCCGCCCCGCCGAAGCCCTTCGTCAGCTCGCTCGTCACCCGGTGGGCGAGCACGGCGCCCAGCGCGCTGGTGCCGATCGCGCCGCCGAGGCTGCGGAAGAACGACAGCACGGACGTCGCCGCGCCGAGCTGTGACGCGGGCACGTCGTTCTGGGCCGCCAGCACCAGGTTCTGCATCAGCATCCCGACACCAATGCCGAGTACCGCCATGTAGGCGCTGAGCAGCCCGAACGAGGAGTCCGAGCCGATCGTGGACAGCAGGCCCATGCCCGCGGTCATGATGATCCCGCCCGCGATCAGGAAGCCCTTCCACTTGCCCCGGGCGGAGATGATCTGCCCGGCGACGGTCGTGGAGACCATCAGGCCGAGGATCATCGGCAGGCTCATCAGACCGGCGACGGTCGGCGTCTTGCCGAGCGAGATCTGGAAGTACTGGGACAGGAAGACCGTGCCGCCGAACATGGCCACGCCGACCAGCATGCTCGCCAGCGTGGTGAGAGCGACCGTGCGGTTGCGGAAGATCTGCAGCGGGATGATGGGTTCCTGGACCAAGGACTCGACGACCACCGCGGCGGCCAGCAGGACCACACCGGCGATGACCAGCACGGCGGTCTGCCACGACACCCAGTCGAACTGGTTGCCCGCGAGGGTCACCCACAGCAGCAGCGCGCTGACCCCGCTCATGATGAGCACGGCGCCGAGATAGTCGATCTTCACGTCCTTGCGGACGGTCGGCAGCTTCAGGGTGAGCTGGAGCAGCACGATGGCGAGGAGTGCGAACGGCACGCCGATGAAGAAGCACCAGCGCCACCCCAGCCACGAGGTGTCCACGAGCACACCGCCGATGAGCGGACCCGCGACCGTGCCGACGGCGAAGACGGCGCCGAAGACGCCGGAGTAGCGGCCGAGTTCACGCGGCGGAATGATCGCCGCCATCACGACCTGGGCGAGCGCCGTGAGACCGCCCGCGCCGATCCCCTGCACCACCCGGCTCACGATGAGCAGGCCCACGGTGTGGGAGAAACCGGCGACGAGCGAGCCGACGACGAACATCGCCAGGGAGAGCTGGATCAGCAGCTTCTTGTCGTAGAGGTCGGAGAGCTTGCCCCAGATCGGGACGGTCGCCGTCATCGCCAGGAGCTCGGCGGTGACCACCCAGGTGTACGAGGACTGGCTGCCGTTCAGGTCGGCGATGATCCTGGGGAGCGCGTTGGACACCACCGTGGACGCCAGAATGGCCACGAACATGCCGGCCATCAGGCCCGACATGGCCTGAAGTATGTGACGGCGCGTCATGGCCGGCGCGCCCGCCTCCGGTGCGCCGGCGGCACCGGGATCGTGTGTGACAGCAGCGGTCATCGGCTGATGTTCCTCATTCTCTGGTGAAAAGGGCCCCCGGCGGAGGCCCCGGATGTGTGTCAGTCGCTCAGACCGGCGGCCAGCGAGGCGAACGCCTCGTCGTAGATGCTCTCGAACGTACGGGCACGCCCGGAGGCCACCCAGAGTTCGACGGCGGCGCGCACGGCGGCGATCGCCACGTGCGCGAGCAGCCGGGGGCGCAGATCGGACTCCGGGTCCTGCCCGAGACGTTCGGCCACGGCCGCGATCAGCGCGCGTTCGTCCGCGCCCTGGGCCGCCAGGAATCCGGGCAGCAGCGAGGGACTCTTCCTGAGCACGGCCGTCTGGAGCTCCCAGCGTTCGTGGTCCCGCTCGATGTGGACGAGTTCCCGCCCCATGCCCTCCCGCAGCGCGCCGAGTGCCGTGAGCTCCTCCGGTGCGTCGAGCACGGCCCGCCGAACGCGCTCGGCGTTCTCCTGGCCGGGCCAGGTGATCGCGTCCTCCAGGCACGGGAAGTAGTTGAAGAAGGTGCGGACGGAGACTCCGACCGCGTCCGTGACCGCTTCCACGGTCACGTTCTCGATGCCGCGGTCCGCGGCCATGCGCAGCGCCGCACCCGCGAGGGCGTCACGCGTCGCACGCTTCTTGCGTTCGCGCAGCCCGGGGGGTGTCTCATCGGCACTCATGAAAGTGCATGGTAGGAAAATTTGCACAGCATGCAAAATTATTAAACGTCTCGACGTGTGAGGCCGGCGGCCGGGGCCTGTGCCTGCCGCGCCGGGCGGGGCGGCAGGGTCGGCCGGGGAGGGCCCGGAGGCGGCCGACCCGGCGGCAGGTCCTCTCGGCGCGGCGATGAACGAGGCCGCCGTCGCCTCGCCGACCGGCAGCGGTGCGGTGCCTCCGGCCACCGGGTCGCGCGGGAGGACATGTCGCATCCCGGCCGCCGGTATCCGGGCAAGGGCGATGGCCCACGTGGGAAGGACCTGGCATGTCTCCGACGTGCGGGGCGTACGACATATCCGCCCGGCGTGCGGAGGCGCGCCGGGCATTCGCCGGTATCGCGTGGAGGGGGGAAGCGTACACCGAGCCGCTCCGCACGGCCGCGCGGGCCCGGGGCGGGCGGATCCCGCCGGTGCTCTTCGGGCCCGGAGGCGCCCACCCGGCGATGCGCCCGCCCTCGACGCCCCGGGGCGTCGAGGGCGATCCGGACGCGCTGAGATGCCTGCGGTAGGCGTACTGGCCGCCGCCCGTGCGCGATCACCAGGGGGCGTCGCTCCGGGGGGGGTGCCCCTATGGGGTTCGTCAAGAGAATCGGGCTGCGTTCCGGTGAGGTTCGGGGCAGCATGGCGTGATGCCTGACTTGCTGTGGGATGACGTAGTGAGCTTCTTCGACCCGGATTTGATGGGGTCGCTGCCGGACGTAGTTGTTCCTGATGCCTCGGTTGAGGACTGGCAGGCGGTTTTGGACCTCGTCAGCGTGAGCGGCTGGACGTTTCAGTACTCCGAAGGCGAGACGGTGCTGCCAGTGCCCCGGGCGGAGGCAGTTCTGTCTCGCCCGGCTGACGCTGAGTGCCCGGAGCTGAGGGTCTGGCCGGCTGCCGGTGTGCTGGCGATTTTCCGGTTCTGGGCGGTGGAGGAGATCGACTTCGATGTTGATCTGCGGGAGCTCCAGGGCCAGGAGCGACTGGATGTGTTCTGCGGCTTCTTGCGGGTGGTCGGACGGCGGCTGGGCAAGCCGGTGCTGATGGATGCCGAGGGCGGCGACCACAGTCATCCGGTGCTCGGGTTCGATGTCGAGACCGATCAGGTGGTGCTGTTGGCGGAGCCTCTGGTCACGTGACCGCCGCTGCTGGCCGTCGTTCGTAGAAGGTGCCGTCGCGGAGCATCGCGAAGAGAACGTCGGCCCGGCGTCTGGCGAGGCAGAGGATGGCTTGGGTGTGGTGTTTGCCCTGGGCGATTTTCTTGTCGTAGTAGGTCCTGGATGCAGGGTCGGCCAGGGCGGCAAACGCGGACAGGAAGAATGCCCTTTTGAGTTGCTTGTTGCCCCGGCGGGACGGTTGCTCGCCACGGATCGAGGACCCCGAACTGCGGGTCGCCGGGGCGAGGCCGGCGTAGGCGGCGAGGTGGGCGGCGGAGGGGAAGCTACTGCCGTCGCCGACGTCGATGAGGATGCGGGCTCCGGTCCTGACACCGATGCCGGGCATCGAGGTCAGGACCTGGGAAAGAGGGTGGGTCTCCAGGAGTTCCTCGATCCTGGCGGCCAGGATTTTGCGCTGGTCGAGCACGGCGGTCAGCGAGGTGGCGAGGCTGGGGACGATCAGTGCGGCGGCGTCGGCGCCGGGGACGATGACGGTCTGCTCGTCGAGTGCGGTGAAGATATCGTCGACCAGGCGCTCGGCCATCCTCGGGGCCTTCGGGCGTACGAGGTTGGCCAGTCGTCGGCGTCCGGCCTTGCGGATCTGGGCCGGGGATCCGAACCGTTCCAGCAGCGTGAGGACGGCCGGGTGCTGGATGCGCGGACCGATCACTCGCTCCAGGTGAGGATGGATCTGGGTGAGCAGGCCGCGGAGTCGGTTTCCGACACGGGTCACCTCGCCCGCGAGGTCGTCGTCGAACCCCACGATCATCTCCAGCTCGGCGACTGTCTCGTCGTCGAGTTCGATCGCCCGCAGGGTGTGGGGCATCGCGCGGGCGGCGTCCGCGATGATGAACGCGTCGCGGGCGTCGGTCTTGGCCTCGCCCGGGTAGAGGTCGGCGATCCGGCGCATCGTGAGACCGGGCAGATAGGCGACCCGGCAGCCCATGTCTCTCGCCACGGCGAGCGGCAGGGCGCCGATCGACGCGGGCTGGTCGACCACGACGAGCACGGTCCCGTGCTTGGCCTGGAGCTTGGCGAACACCTCGCGCAGTTTCGGTTCGCTGTTGGGCAGGCGCTTGTCGAACGCCTTCTTGCCGGCCGGGGTGACGGCGGTGGCGTGGTGTTCGCCCTTGCCGACGTCCAGACCGAGGTAGACGTCAATGTCACCGGTGTCGATCACGTGCGTCCTTCAGTCGTGCCCACCCGGCCGTCCTTCGGCACCGATCGCCACATCCACATTACGAAGAGCCTCCCTGCCTCCCGGAGGAGTCGGTGGTCATGCCCCTAATCAGCGGTCTGTCAGTGCCTCCGGGACCGGTGACACCACCCCCCGGGCCATACGTTCAACAGGGGGGAGCAGTCATGCCGATCCCGGAGGCCGGGAGCCCCATTGCGGGACCACGAAAAAGGTAATGGGGGGGGAACGGGGCCTCGGACCGGGTGCGTCGCCTCCGGCCCGCGCCGCCGCGCGTGCCGGCACGGCCACCGGACTGAGCTCCTGGGCCTCCGACTCCGTCCAGGACGTCGTCGCGGCCAATCCGAACACCGTCTTCCAGCTGTACCGGGTCGGCAGGAAGGAGCAGATCGAGGCGCGGATCGAGGCCGCGCGCAGTGCCGGGGGCCAAGGCGCTGATCGTCACGCTCGACTGGTCGCACACCCCACGCCGCGTCTCGGGAGTGCCCCCGTCGCCGCCGAGCGCCCTCGACATCAGAACCATGGTGCGGCTCGCGCCGGAGGCCCTGTCCCGGCCGGCTTGGTTCGGCGGTTGTCTGCGCCGCGGCCGCATACCCGAGCTGAAGGTGCCCAACCTGTTCGACCGGGCCGGGCGGGTGCCGTACTTCGGCGAGGCGTGGTCCGAGTTCGGGGCGACTCCGCCTCCGACCTGGGATGACGTGAAATGTCTGCGTGACCTGTGGGGCGGCCCCTTCATGGTCAAGGGCGTCAACACCATCCGGGACGCCACGCTCTGCGTCGACCTCGGAGCCGACGCCATCTCGCTGTCGGACCACGGCGGGAACAACATCGACGGCAGCCCCTCCGCTGCGCTATCTGCCGTCGATCCTCGACGCCGTGGGAGGCCAGGTGGACGTGGTGGTCGACGGCGGCATACGCCGGGGCTCGGAGGTGGTCAAGGCGCTGGCCCTCGGCGCGAAGGCGGTCCTGGCCGGCCGCGCCCTGGTCTACGACCTGGCGTGCGCCGGAGAGGCGGGCGCCCACCAGGTGCTGGACATCCTCCGGAACGGCATCCGCGAGACCCTGTACGGAATCGGCCGGTCCAGTGTCCACGACCTGGAACGCGGGGACCTGATGGTCCTCGACCGCGACTTCTTCGTCCCGCCCGTGCTCCGCCCGCGCACGAGACGCGCGCATGCCCACCCGCAGGACCCGCCGACCAGCGTCTCCCGGTCCCGCCGAATGCCTGACCTTCCGTCACTCCTCCCGCGAAGGAGCCCCCGTGCCGACAGCCCCCGACACGTCGAACCAGTCGTCCACCTGGGACCGCGCCCATGGTGTGGTATCGCGAGGCGTCTCCTCCGGCCACCGCGTCGGATGGAACCAGGTGTTCGTCCGTGCCTCGGGGGGCCCAAAAGGACGTTGGAGATCATGGAGACCGGCGACGTCTTCGGCACGCGCCATGCCCGGGGCGAACGCATGCGCGACGGCATCGGGAAGGCCATCGCCGCGACGACCGAGGAGGACGTGGACCGCGCCCTGGAATGCGTGTGTGCGGCGCTCGGGACGGCCATGGGCTGACATGACGTCAGACAGGGACTCCCCGGCGGCCCGGGGCGCCGGCCGGTCCCCCCGGGCCCGGCCGGACACCCCGACTCGGCGGACCTGGTGCCCGCACCGCGTGTGCGGGCATCACGGTCGCCGCGCGACCCGCCCGGACGCCACGACCCCGCTCACCGCCGGTCCCGGGGCGGCTTTGACGGCATGGCGGGTTTGCCTCGCGCGATCAGACGCCGGCGATCGACTGGATCCAGGAGCGGTACGCGGTGACGTTCGTGTACGCCGTCGTGGTCTGGCGGTCGCTGGTGGAGGCGACGCCGACCTGGACGCCGTTGAGCGTCATCGGACCGCCGGAGTCGCCGCCGGCGGTGATGCCGTCGCCGCGCCGGGCGCAGATCGCCGAGCCGCCGTAGGCATCGGTGCAGCCGCTGGTCACGGTCACGTTGGCCACCTTCAGGTAGCGCGACTGGCAGTTGATCTCGGAGCCGCACTGCGAGGTGGCGCCCCAGCCCCACACCTGCACGTTCTGCCCGACCCGGACCGTGCCCGGCTGTCCGAGCTGCGCGTACGTCCCCTGCACCGAACGGTCCAGGCGGACCAGTGCCAGGTCGGCGCTGTGGGTGTAGGTCTGGACGCCGTTGGCCACGGTGCCGCCGCTGTACTGGTCGAGGCTGCCGACCCGGAACGACAGCCCGCCGCCCGCGACGCAGTGCTTGGCCGTAAGGATCCACGTCGGCGCGATGATCGTGGCCGAACAGGTCTCCTGGCCGTTGGAGTAGAGACGGGCCGCCCACGGGGCGTTCTGTGCGTAGCCGCCGCCGATGATGGGCTGTACGGCCTTGGTCACCGGCGCCGCCTGCGCGGGAGCCGCCTGGGCCGCCGAGGCGGTGGGGGAGAGCAGGGCGAGGACGGAGACCGCCAGGGCCGAGACGGCGGGGACCAGCCTGGATATGCGCATGCTTCCTCGTTTCGCGGGACACACGAGGGTGTGTCTGTGGGGGTTGACGGGCCCCAGGTTCCCGGAGAATTGCGACGGCGGGTACCTCACGCCTGGCCATGCCACGGTGCTATGCCCCGCGCCCCGGCACGAGGGCACGGGTGTCCGGGCCCCGTGGGGCCGGGGCGGCCGGCACGGGCCGGAAGTCAGCGGGGTCCGGCCAGTTCGGCCACCGGCGGAAACGGCCGATCGCCTCCGCCGAGGTCGACGGCCGCCGGATCGCGGCGCTCACGCCGGGGTGCGGCCCCTCGGCCGCCGGACGGCCCGGACGGCGTCCGCGCACTGGGCGGAGACCGCCGTGCCGTGCCCGTACACCGGGTTCAGCGCGGCCACCGAGTCCCCGGTCGCCACGAACCCGGCCGGGGCGGCCTCCGCGTCGGCGCGGGCGTCGGCCGGGACGTGGGCCGACGGCTCGTCCTCCAGCGCCGGAACGGTCCCCTCACACCTCGCCTCGTAGCGGGCCCCCGGGACCGGGAAGGTTGAACAGCCGCTGTGCGCGACGGTCGTTCTCCTCGCGCGCGGCGGCCCCCCAGGGCCAGGGCCACCCGGTGTCGGCGGTGGGGGAGGGGCACAGGAGGTGATGCGGCACCCGGCAGCGGGCGCCGGGGACCGGCTCGGCGTCCCAGGTGTTGATCGCGGTGCCGTCCACGCCGACGACCCAGCGCCGTCGGGGCGGGAGGAGATGTCCGGGCACGACGACGCCGGGTTCGAGGAGTACCCAGTGACCCTCGTAGAGGGTGGGGTGCCGCTCCTGGCGGAGGCCGCAGTGCGGGCAGTCGGGCGCTGCCGGGGGCGGTGGGGCGGTGGCGCCTTCGCGAAGGGCTTGCAGGTCGTCGTCGGGGCGGTCCGGGCCTGTCGGGAAGGATGCGGTGTCCCCCATACGGTTCAGGGTCCGGACGGGCCGTCAGGTCCGGTAGGGCGCGATTCGGCCGACCTGCGCACATCGCGCCACCGTCCGTGCCCGCAGAGCCGGTGGCGATGCGCGGGCCGGGGCCCGCAGCCGTTCCGTCTCCGGGCCGGGCGGGAAGGCCCGGCGGGCAGCCGGCCGTCATTCGCCGTCCTCGCCGACCGTTCCGACCCTGACCACCCCGTCGAGGTCGGCGAGCTCGGTCACCAGGCGGCTCAGGTCGGTGCGCCCGGCCAGCCGCAGCCGCACCGTGGACGTGCCCTCGGAGGCCGGGGGCGGTTCGGGAGCGTTCTCCACGGTCACGGCGACCACCCGAAGCCCGCGCGAGGTCGTCTCCTCCAGGATGCGGGGGAGCAGCCCGCTCCCGGACCGGTAGGTGAGCAGCACGTCTCCGCTGTTCTCCGGCCATGTCATCGACAACCGGTCCGTGATGAGCGGATAGCCCCGGACCACGAGGAAGTGGATCACGGTCGCGCCCAGCGCGAGCAGCAGCAGGCCGCCGCCGCAGGCCATGCCGATGGCACAGGTGAGCCAGACGGTGGCGGCCGTGGTCAGCCCGCGCACCGAGTTCCGCCGGACGAAGATCAGGCCCCCGCCGATGAAGCCGATACCGGAGACGATCTGCGCGGCGACCCGCGACGGGTCGAACGCGACGCCCGCCACGCCGAGCATCGCGTCGAAGCCGTGCTGCGACACCTCCATGAACAGGGCGCTGCCCACACCGACCAGCGTGTGGGTGCGCAGCCCCGCGCTCTTCTGCTGCACCGTCCGTTCGAGGCCGATGGCGGTGGAGAGCACGAGCGCGACGGCCAGCTCGGTGAACTGCCGGGTCCCCTGACCTCTTCCGAACTCCCACAACCCTGCGGCGAGACCGACTGTCGCGTGGTGCACACAAACCTCCCGGGAAACCACCGTAGGCCATGGGGCGTCGCTCGGCGGCGAACCGGCGGGCTCACCCGCCCGCCGACTCGGTCGGGCCGGAACCGGCCCCTCCTTGCCCGCCCGAGAGGGCGGGGCCGGGTCCCGCTGCCGGTTTGAACGGGCGGCACGAAAGGACCGGGGGCCGGGCTCCGCAGCCGAGCCGAAGGACCCGGGGCCGGGGTACGGAGCGCCGATCCACCCGCTACCTCCGCCCCCGCCCCTGCGGGAACTGCCCCAGGTGCACCGCCCGATGGATGACCAGCGCCAGCTGACGGGCGTCCTCCGTGAACGTGTCGAGGCGGATCCGGCCCCCGCTGTGAAGCCTGATGTCGCAGGTGAAGCCCATGCCCCGGGCCTCGGCCAGGGGGCGGCCGTCGTCGCCGCGGGCGCCCACCCGCGCGATGTCCTCCCAGGGGATCAGACGGGCGGTGCCCGCGACCCGATGGGTCAGCCCCCGCTCATGCACGTCGAAGCACTGCTCCCTGGTGCGGAATGCCTGCACCAGCCGCCAGATCCCCAGGCCCGACCCCAGCAGGCCGACCGCGAGCAGCAGCCCCGCCAGGTTCGGCGCGCCCCTGGTGGTGCCGATCGACGCGACGGCCACGGGCACCCCGAAGGCCATGCCGGCGGCGCCCAGGGTCAGCAGGAGGCCGGCCTGCCGGAGGCGTCTGCCGCCGTCCGTACGATGCTCGCGGACGAATCCGCCCAACTGTCTGGCTGCCTCAGTGCGCCGCACCATGTCCCCCAGCATCGTGGAAATTCCCGGGGCGTGTCCGCCGACCGGGCGGTTCATCCTCACGCCGGGGCCGGAGGAGCGCAACCGTCCCGCACCTGCTCCCAGCCGCGGCCGAGGACGGACGACCGCGACTGAGGACGGACACCGCGACTGAGGACGGACAACCGCGACCGAGGACGGACGATCGCAGCCTCCGCCACTTCCGTCACGGCGTCAGGAGGCGGGGCGCAGCACGGCCGTGACGAGCCGGCCGAGGTGCTCACGATACTGACGCAACGTCATTCCCGCTTCGAGGACGAGCTGTTCGTACCCCTCGGGGGAGAGCACGAAGGACAGCACCGCGGCGGCCTCCTCGTCCGAGGACGCGTCCACCAGGCCGCGACGACGCAGGCGGGCGACGGCTTCGCCGATGTCGGCGCGGCGGTGGTCGAGCAACCGGTCGAGGGTGGCCCGGACGTCGGCCTCCGTGTCCGCCGCGCTGACGAAGGCGCGCCAGAGCCCCGCCGAGCGGGCGTTGGCGGCGGCGATCAGCTCGATCCCCGCCGCGAGGTACGTCTCGCCCGCCAGATGCTCGATGGCCGTGAACTGCTCGCGCTCCAGCAGCGGGGCCGAGCCTTCGGAACCGGCGAAGGTCTGCTCGAAGGCGGCCAGCAGGAGGGCGCGCTTGGGCCCGTACCCCTTGACCGTCTCGACCGAGACCCCCGCGTCGGCGGCGATCTCGGCCAGCGTCGTCCGCCCGTATCCCCGCCGGGCGAACCGGTCCGCGGCCGCCGCGAGGACCCGCCGCCGCGTCGCCTCGGCCTGTTCGGCGCGCAGCGCCGATCGATAGCTGCGGCGTTCCGCCCCGCTCATTTGACCTACCTTCAGGTGTAGTCAATACTTCATGAAGTAAGCCAATGCTAGCGGAGGGGGAAGCCGCGCATGTCCGGAGTACTGATCTGCTCGTCGCCCGCGGAAGGCCATGTCACTCCCTTGCTGGCGGTCGCCCGGGGCCTGGTCGGCGCCGGGCACCGCGTGGTGCTGCTGACCGGACGGCGTTTCGCCGACCGGGTCCGGGCCACCGGGGCCGCTTTCGCACCACTGCCGGAGGCGGTGGACTTCGACGACACCTGGGCCGATTCCCACCCGGAACGGACCGGGAAACGCGGCCTCGCCGCGATGCGCTTCGACCTGGACCACATGTTCTTCCGCGCCGCCGAGTCCCAGTACGAGACCGTCACCGCGCTGATCGACGCGCACGGCGTCGACGTCGTGCTGGCCGAGCCGCTGTTCCTCGGGGCGGCCCCGCTGGCCCTGCTGCCCCGCGAGCGCCGCCCGCGGCTGATGCTGGCGGGCATCGTCCCGCTGCCGCTGACGGGACCCGACGTCGCTCCGTTCGGACTCGGACTGCCGCCTCGCGGAGGACCGCTCGGCCGGCTGCGCAACCGGGCCCTGACCGGGCTGGTGCGCAGGGTGGTCTTCCCGGCCCAGCAGCGGGACCTGTCGGACCTGTGCCGACGGATCACCGGCCGGCCGCTGCCGGGCCTGTTCCTCGACTGGCCCGCTCTGGCGGACGACCTCGTGCAGCTGACCGTCCCGGACTTCGAGTACCCGAGGCCCGGCTCGGCGGCGCCGGTGCACTTCATCGGGCCGCTGAGCCGGAGTTCCGCCGGGGACCATCCGCTGCCCGACTGGTGGGCCGAGCTCGACCGTGAACGCCCGGTCGTCCTGGTCACCCAGGGCACGGCGGCCAACACCGACTTCGACGAGCTGATCAACCCGGCGGTGGCGGCGCTGGCGGGTGAGGACGTGACCGTCGTCGTCGCCACCGGCGGCCGGGGGACGGCGGCCTGGGCCGCCGGGCTGCCCGGCAACGTGCGGACGGCCGCGTTCCTGCCGTACGACGAACTGATGCCGCGCACCGCCCTGATGATCACCAACGGCGGGTACGGGGGTGTGCACTTCGCGCTGCGTCACGGCGTCCCGCTGGTGGTCGCCGGGGCCACGGAGGACAAGGCCGAGGTGGCCGCCCGGGTCTCCTGGTCCGGTGTGGGCGTCGGGATGCGCACCAACCGCCCGTCGGCGAAGGCGCTGGGCGCGGCGGCCCGGCGGGTGCTGGCCGAGCCGGTCTACCGGCGTCGGGCCGGCGTGCTGGCCGGGCAGATCGCGGCGGCGGGCGGGGTCGACGCCCTGGCGGCGCTGATCGCCCCCGGCCGCGCGGTCCGCCCCGACGCGTGAGGATCCTGCCCGAGGACCGCGCCGGACGACGGCGCCGCGTCCGGCCCGTATCAGCTCCGGGCCGGAGCGGGGCCGTCGCGAAGCGGTGAACGCCGGCCGTGCGCCCGCGCGTGGAGCCTGACCCAGGCGGACGAGAGCGTCGACGCCCGGGCGGCTGAGCACCCGCTGCCACCCGCGAACGCTGTGTCAGGCGGCGGCGAGGGCCAGGACGAGTGAGGCGGCGGCGAGGGCGAGACAGATCCCGGGGAAGGCGATGTTGTGGTAGACGGCCGCTCGGACGTGGACGGCCAGGGCCCCCACGAAGAACAGGGCGAGGCCCGCCGCGGCGGCCACGCCGACGAACGGCACGCCCAGCAGCCCCAGCAGCAGCCCGGCCGCACCCGCCGCCTTCAGCAGGGCGAGCGGTGTGATCCAGGCGGGAGGGACGCCGACCTCGGCGGAGTTCGCGCGGACGAACTCCGCCCGCGCGAGGTCCGCGACCGCGATGGCGGCATTGGCCAGGACGGTGACGAGAGTGACGACGACGAAGGCTGTCTCCATGGCTCCACCCTCCCCGTGCACGGACCCGCGCGTCCAATACCTGCATGTATAACCTGATGGCATGGAAGTGGACGTCCGGCTGTTGAGGTACTTCCTGGCCGTCGCGGAGGAAGGCACGCTCACCCGCGCCGCGGAGCGGCTGTATGTGTCGCAGCCCGCTCTGACCAAGCAGGTCCGAAGACTGGAGAACGAGCTCGGGGTACGGCTGTTCACCCGGTCCCGCACCGGCATGGCCCTCACCGAGGCGGGCCGCGCCCTGGCGGCAGGAGTGCCGGAGGTCCTGGCGAGCTGGGAACGGGCGCTGCGCGACACCCGTCGCGCGGCCGGCCGGGCCGCGCGAGTGCTGCGCGTCGGCTCCCTGGCCGGCGGCGCCAACGAGGCCACTCCTCGGATCGTCGCGGAGTTCGCGCGCCGACGGCCCGGCTGGCGGGTCGAGATGCGGCAGGCGCCATGGTCCGATCCGACCGGAGGACTGGCCGCGGGGAGCGTGGACGCCGGTCTGCTGCGGCTGCCCTTCCCCGGCCGTGCGGAGTGGCGGGTCCTGGAGCTGTTCAGCGAGCCGCGCTGGGTGGCCCTGCCCGCCGGCCATCCCCTGGCCGCCCGTGCGGTCATTCCGTTCCGCGACCTGTGGGACGAGCCGTTCGTCGCCGCACCGGCCGAGACGGGCGCGTGGCGGGACCACTGGCTGGCCGCGGACGAACGGGAGGGCCGCCCCGTGCGGATCGGAGCCGTCGTCGACCAGCCCGACGACTGGCTCGGCGCCATCGCCAACGGCTACGGTGTCGCCCTCGCCCCCGCGTCGGCCGCCCGGTTCTACGCCCGCCCGACCGTCGTCTACCGGCCGGTGGACGGGGTGAGCCCCAGCTCGGTCGGCGTGGTCTGGGCTCCGGCCGACGACGCCGACCCGGTCGTGCGGGACTTCGTGAGCAGCTGCGTCGACATGGCGGCGGCCATGGGACCGGGCGGCGGCGCGCCCGGTGCGCCAGGTACGTCCGGGACTGCCGACGCTTCCCCCGCGACCGGCCGGGAGGACGGATGAATTCCGGTCCCCGTCCCGCCTTCCGGCATCCGGCCGACCGGGCGGCGGCCCTCCCGCGCCCCGGGCCGGACCCGGGCCCGCCGACCGTGCCGATACCGCTCAGTCCGCCTTCGGCACGGCGTCGACCCTGTCGTGCAGGGCGAGGAAGAGATTGGTGATGACGGCCGGCGAGGTCATCGGGGCGCCGAGCAGATCCTCGGCCTTGCGCAGCCGGTACCGCACGGTGTTGGGATGCACGTAGAGCCGCTCGGCCGCGGCACGCACGTCGAGCCCGCAGCCGAGGAAGGCGACGACGGTGTCGACGAGGTCCTCATGGGCGAGCAGCGGGCCGAGCTGCTGATGCGCCTTGGCGGCGACCGCGGCGTCGTCACGGCTCGCCAGCAGCCAGCCGGCCAGGTCGATGTCCTCGAACCGCAGCACCGACCCCGGCCGCCCGACCCGCCCGGCGGCGCCCGCTCCCGGGCGGGTGTGCCGACGGCGCAGAGCCACCCGCAGGGCACGCTCGGCGTCCCTGGTCCGGGCGCGGGCGAGATGGAGATCCTCGAACGGCTCGCTCAGCCCGACATGATGGGTGCGGGCCGCTTCCCGGAGCCAGTCGTCGAGGACGACGCGGTCACCGGCCAGCCCGCTGAACCCGCCCGCCTCGTCGGCCTCCAGGACGAGCGGCAGACCGCAGGTCTGGGCCGTCTCCAGAAGCACGTCCCTGGGGTCGGGATGCGCGGGCACCGGCGCGTCGTCGCGCGGACGCGCCGCATCGGTCATCGGGGCGGCCACGAACGCCCGCATCATCCGGTTCCGCTCGAAGCGGAAAGGACGCAACCGGTTCCAGACGCGGCCGACCGTGTCGGGCGTCATGCCCGAGCGGATCGTGCGCAGGATCTCGGCCGCCTCGGTCACGGACTGGGCCATCGTCAGGGCGCGCAGGCCCCTCATCGCCCCCAGGAGCTTCTGGGTCGCGTCCAGGATCGGCTGCCCGAGTTCGGCGACGACCTGCTCGCGGCGCGAGGCGATGGCGATCCAGTACCCGACGCCGCGCAGCGCCACCGGGCGCGCCGCGACATGCCAGCGCCCGACGGTGAAGCCGCGCCGCCCGCCGTGGCTGCTGCCGGCGCGCACCGCGCTCCAGATGAGCACCGTGGGGCCCTGGCCGGTGGACTCGACCACGCGTCCGGACTCCTCGTAGAGGATGGCCGAACCGTGGGTGAGCGCACCGATCCGGTGCACCAGCGCCCTGATCGGCTGGTCCGCGGCCAGCGCCTCCAGCAGGTCCTCCTGGATGCGCAGGCGCTGACGCAGCAGATGCGCGTCCGAGGACAGCTCCGACTCGTGGACGTACTGCTCGATCTGCAGGAACGGCACCGACGGGTCGACCGCGAGCAGGTTCAGCCCCGCGGCCCCGGCGGCCCGGCGCAGGGCGGGCGGGACGTCCTGGAAATGGACGCCGACGCCGAAGAGCAGCGCCGCGGCCCGGCTCCGCGCCAGCTCCTCGACCAGGGCGCTCTGGTGCCGCTCGGCGTCCGGCAGGCCGACGAACCGCAGGCCCGTGGTGAGCATGAGCCAGTCCCGGCGCAACCACTTCCCGGGGCCCTCGATCTCCATCGAGTGCGCGCCGTGGACACGGCGGTCGAGATCCGCCTCGTTGACGGTCCGCAGACCGAGATGACGCTCCCCGAGCAGCGTTCGCACAGTGATGTTCCGGGCCCGTGGCACGCACGCAGCGAACCAGCTTTTGTGCTGCGGCACAACCCTTGACCCATCGGTTTGGCGGAGCGCACATCGACCCGGGGCCGACGCTTCCCCATTCTGTTCACCACTCCGCAATCGCGGCGCTCACCACATCAGGAGCACTTGTGCCAAAGCCAGAACTTCGTGTGGCTGTCGATGTCGGCGGCACCTTCACCGATGTATGCATCTTCGACGAGCGGGCGCGCACGACCCGCGTGACCAAGGTGCCGTCCACCCCGGAGGACCCGATGCGCGCGGTCGTGGCCGGCGTCGAGAGGGCCGGGATCGACCTCGCCGACGTCGGCCTCTTCTCGCACGGCACGACCGTCGCCACCAACGCCCTCATCACCCGCCGCTTCCCGGCGGCCGCGATGGTGACGACGCGGGGCTTCAGGGACGTACTGGAGATCCGGGACGGCACCAAGGACGACCTCTGGGACGCCTACTCCGACGTCGCACGCCCCTACATCCGGCGCCGTGACCGCTTCGAGGTGTCGGAGCGGATCGACGCCGAGGGCCGCGTCGTCACCCCGCTCGACGAGGAGGAGTCCCGCGGCCTGGCCCGGCTGCTGGCCCGCCGAGGCGTGACCACGGTCGCGGTGTGCTTCGTCAACTCGTACGCCAACAGCGCCCACGAACTGCGGATGGCGCAGATCCTCGCCGAGGAGCTCCCCGAGGCGAGCGTGTCCACCTCCGCGGCGATCCTGCCGGAGATCTTCGAGTACAAGCGGTTCAACACCACCGTCGCGAACGCCGTGCTGGCCCCGCTGGTCACCGGCTACGTCGACCGCCTGGCCGACCGCCTGAGCCGGGGCGGCTACCGGGGCGACCTGCTCCTGCTGCACTCGGGCGGCGGATCGATGACCCCGCGGATGGTGGGCAGGTTCCCCGTACGCCTGGCGGCCTCGGGCATCGCGGCCGGCGCCATCGCCGCCCGGCACGTCGCCGCGCAGTGCGGACACCCGAACGCGATCGGGCTGGACATGGGCGGCACCAGCACCGACATCTGCCTGGTGCACGAGGGGGAGCTGCGCACCACCAAGGAGTGGTCCGTCGAGTACGGCTACCCCATCACCTTCCCCAGCATCGAGGTGCTCACCATCGGCGCCGGCGGCGGCTCCCTGGCCTGGATCGACGAGGCGGACTCGCTGCGCAACGGCCCGCAGTCGGCCGGCGCGACACCGGGCCCCGCCTGCTACGCCGCGGGCGGCGAGGAGGCCACCAACACCGACGCCAACCTCGTCCTGGGCCGGCTCGGCACCAGCCTCGCGGGAGGCGCCAAGTCGCTGCGGCCCGAACTGGCGGAGAAGGCCCTCCGGAAGATCGCCGAGCCGCTGGGGCTCCCGCTCGCCGAGGCAGCGGGGGCGATCGTCGAGGTCGCCAACGCCAACATGGCCGACGCGGTCCGGCTCGTCTCGATCCGGCGCGGCTACGACCCCCGCGACTTCGCGCTCGTCGCGTTCGGCGGCGCGGGCGCCCTGCACGGCGCCGAGGTCGCCCGCGAGCTCGGCATCCCGACCGTGATCGTCCCGCCGAACCCGGGCGTCACCTCCGCACTCGGCTGTCTGCTCGTCGACATCCGGCACGACCTGTCCGCAATGTTCTCCTGCCTGGCGCACCAGGCCGACACCGAGGAATTCGAGCGGGTCTTCCAGGAATTGGAACGGGAGGCCTCGCAGCGCCTCGCCCACGAGGGCGTCGCGCCCGAGCACGCGGTGCTGGAACGCAACGCCTCGATGCGCTACCAGGGCCAGTGGCGCTCGCTCGTCGTGCCCTGCGGGACGGGACCCGGCGCGCTCGCGGAGGCGGTGGAGCGCTTCCACGAGGAGCACGAGCGCGAGTTCGCGTTCCGTCGGGACGACACCCCGGTCGAGATCTACCAGCTCGGCCTGCGGGCCACCGGCGTCACGCCGAAACCGGCGTTCGCCCCGCACGACCCCGTCGAAGGCACGGCCCCCGAACCGGCGACCGTCCGGCAGGTCTGGTTCCCCGGCACCGGCTGGACCGACACCGGAGTCCACCGCCGCGACGACCTCCCGGCCGGCACCCGCGTCCAGGGCCCCGCGATCGTCGAGCAACTGGACTCCACCACCGTCGTCCCGCCCCGCGCCGAGGCCGAGATCGACGCCTGGCTCAACATCCGCATCCACCTCCGGGAGGCCTGACGTGAACACCACCGAGCACCCTCCGCACGCGCGGACGCTCGACCCGGTCACCTTCGAGGTGCTGAAGAACGCCTTCACGACCTCCGTCGACCTGATGAGCGAGCAGATCCTGCGGACCTGCTACTCCTTCGTCATCTACTGCCGCGACTTCTCCTCCGCGCTGTGCGACGCGCGGGGCAACACCGTCATGCAGGGCAGCCAGGACATCGCCGTGCACGTCGGCACCCTGCACTTCCAGTGCAAGGCCGTCATCGAGTACTTCGGCGACGACATCCGCCCCGGCGACGTCTTCGCCATCAACGACCCCTACCGGGGCGGCACCCACTTCAACGACATCAGCTTCATCCGGCCCGTCTTCGCCGGCGACGAGATCATCGGGTTCGCCCAGAACAAGGGCCACTGGGCCGACGTCGGCGGCACGGTCCCCGGCTCCTTCGACGTCACCGCGAAGGAGCACTTCGGGGAGGGCCTGCGCATCCCGCCGCTCAAGATCTGGGACCGCGGCGTCTTCCGCCACGACGTCGCCCAGCTGATCGTGCAGAACACCCGCTCCCCGTTCGTCGGCCTCGGCGACCTGCACGCCCAGTCCGAGGCGACCGCCGTGTGCGAACGCGAACTGCTCCGCCTCGTCGACCGCTACGGGCGGGACACCGTCGTCGCGGCCATGGCCGAGGTCCAGGACTACGTCGAGGACCTGGTGCGCGGCAAGGTGGCCGAACTGCCCGACGGGACCTGGGAGGCCGTCGACCACCTCGACGCCGACCCCGGCGGCGCGGAGGGCCTCGTCCCGATCCGGGTGAGGATGACGATCGAGGGCAGCACGGTCAACTACGACCTGTCCGGCAGCGCCCCCGCGGTCGCCACCTTCCTCAACAGCGGCTACGGCGCCACGTACTCGGCGCTCTACGCCGGCACCAAGACCTTCTTCCCCGACGTCCCGCTGAACTCCGGCTTCTACCGCGTGGTCCTCGGCGACCTCGGCCCCGAGGGCACGGTCGTGAACGCCGGCTGGCCGATCGCGGTCACCGGATTCTGCTCGGGGGCCTACGAAAAGCTGATGAACGCGATCATCGAGATCTGGTCGCGGATCCTGCCCGAACGCGCCATGGCCTGTTCCTTCAACCTCGAATACCTCCTGGTCGGCGGACGCGACGGCAGACACGAGGAACGGCCGTACTTCATGTGGTACGACTGGATGGCCGGCGGCTGGGGCGGCCGCCGCACCAAGGACGGCTCCAACGCCACGTCCCCGGTGTTCGGCCCGGGCCTGGCCGTGCAGCCGCTGGAGGGCCAGGAACGCCTGTGCCCCGTCCTGACCACCACGCACAGCATCACCACCGACTCCGGCGGCCCCGGGACGTACCGCGGCGGCTGCGGCGTGGACAAGGGCGGCCTGCTCACCGACGCCGAGAAGACCGTCATGTCGTACTGCTGCGACCGCGCCCGCTCCCTCACCTGGGGCATCCAGGGCGGCCTGCCCTCCGTCCCGCACGGCGTCTGGCTCAACAAGGGCACCGAGGAGGAACGCTTCCTCGGCAGCGTCTTCTCCAACGTCGTCGTCGAAGCCGGCGACACCTTCACCCGCCCCTCGGCCGGCGGCGGGGGATACGGCGACCCGCTCCGGCGCGACCCCGCCCTCGTCGTCGAGGACGTCGTCGACGGCTATGTCTCGCTCGAACGCGCGGCCAAGGACTACGGCGTGGTGATCCGCCCGGTGCGCCCCGAACTCGACGAGTACGAACTCGACCAGGAGGCCACCGACGCCCTGCGCGCCGAGATCGCCGCCGCCCGCGCCGACTGGCTCGCCCAGGACCCCGAGGAACTCGCCGAACGCTACCGCGCCGGCGAGGTGGACATGCTCGACATGATCCGCCGCTACGGAGTCGTCGTCGACTGGGGCACCGGCGAGCTGCTCCGCGAGACGACCGACCAGTTCCGCCGCACCCTGCGGGACCGCGCGCTCGCCCACTGGGAGTGACCGCGCCACCACGCTCCGGGCGCCCCCGCCTGGAACGCCCGTCGGCGCCCTCCCCGGAGCGCCGACGGGCCGCGGCCCGGTCAGGCGGGCCGGTGACGGCCGGTCCCCGCGATGTGCTACCTCTACCTCGCGGAGACCGGCCGCGCGCCCCGCGGCCCCGCACCACCGGCCGAACGGAGAAGAACAGCGTGGGCGTACCCCTCACCTGGCTGCTGCGACGCCAGGACCTGCGCCTGAAGGTGCTCGCCGGACACGACAACCTGAACCGCGAGGTCGACTGGGCGCACAGCATCGAACTCGCGGACCCGGTGCCCTGGCTCGGGGGCGGGGAACTCGTGCTCACCACCGGCCTGCGGCTCCCCGGCCCGGACGAGGCCCGCAAGCACTACACGCGGCAGCTGGCCGACGCCGGGGTGGCCGCGGTCGGCTTCGGCGTGGGCCTGTCGCACGCGCGGGTGCCCGACGCCCTCGTGGCGGCCGCGGAGGAGACCGGACTGCCCCTGCTCGAAGTCCCGCTGCCCACGCCGTTCGCGGCGGTCACCAAGGCGGTCATGGAACGGCTCGCCGAGCTGCAGTACGAGGGCGTCGTCCAGGCGTCCCGGGTCCAGCCCCGGATGACCAGGGCCGCACTCCACGGCGGCGCCCAGGCCGTCGTGCGCGAGCTGGCCGTCTCCACCGCGGCGTCTGTCCTCTTCCTGGACCACGACGGCGCCGCACGGGCCTCGCACCCGCCCGGCGCCCGCGCTCCCGACCCCCGCGGCCGCACCGGCCTGGGCTCCTCGGACCGGGCCGCGGCGGCGGTGAGCACCGGCCCCGACGGGGTGGTGGCCGTACAGCAGGTGCGCGTGGGCCCCCGGGTGCACGGGCGCCTGGTCCTGACCGCCGACCGCCCCCTCACCACGGTCGACCACCTGCTGCTGGGGCACGCCGCGTCGCTGATCGCCCTGGAAGCGGAGAAGCCCCTGCGACTGCGCGACGAGCAGAGCCGCGTGAACGGCATGTTCCTGCGGATGCTGCTGGACGGCGCGATCCCCGCGGCGGCCTGCGCCGACCACCTCGCCGGGTCGGGCTTCCCGCTCCGGGACGGCGTCCGCGTCCTAGCGCTGCGCGGCGGCAACCCGCGACGCGATCTGACGCGGGCGGGGGAGGAGCTGGCCCGGCGCGGCCTGCCCCTGTTCGGCACCGTGCACCGGGGATGCGCGGTGGTGCTGCTGCCCGGCACCCACGCGGACACGGCACGCGCCATCGCGGACGGCGGACCCGCCCGGCCGCGCTCGCGCGGCTGCGCCGGGCTGAGCGGCGTACACGATCCGGGCGACGGCCCGGCGGCGCTCCGCGAGGCCATGAACGCAGCCTCGGCGGCGCGGGCGCGCGGCTGCCCGGACCTCGTCGCCTTCGAGTCGCTGGCCGGGCGGACGCTCGCCGCCGCCCCGGAGACCAGGGCGGCGCTCCAGGCAATCGCCGAGGCCCGGCTCGGCCCGCTCGCCGCGTACGACGCCCGGCGCGGCGCCGAACTGGTCGCCTCGCTGCGGGCGTTCCTCGAACACAACGGGCAGTGGGAGGCGGCCGCCGCGGTCCTGGGCGTGCACCGGCACACCCTGCGCGGCCGGCTGGAACGGATCCGGGAGCTCCTCGGCATCGATCTCGACTCGGCCCACGTCCGGGCCGAACTCCTGCTGGCGCTGTCGGCATGGCAGGAGCCCGGCCGCCGCGACTGACGACGCCGCCCGGCCGGGGCGACCGGGCGGCACCGGCCCGCCGGCGACCTTGGGGAACCGGTGCGAAAGCCGGTCACACGGCGGACGCGGCCTCCGCCGCGACGGCCTCGCCCAGCAGCGAGAGCCCCTCCACCAGCAGGTCGTCGGGGATCGACAGCGGCGGCAGGAACCGCAGCACGTTGCCGTAACTGCCCGCCGTCAGCACCATCAGCCCGTCCGCGTGGCAGCGCCTGGCGATCCGCGCCGCGAGGTCGGGCGCCGGCAGCCGGTCGCCGAACGGCTCCACCAGCTCGATCGCGGCCATCGCGCCCCGGCCGCGCACGTCCCCGATCACCGGGTGCGCGTCCCGCAGCGCGTCGAGACGGCCGAGCATGGTGTCACCGATCGCGAGAGCCCGCTCCAGCAGACCGTGCGCCTCGATCTCGGCGAACACCCCGAGCGCGGCCTCGCAGGCCACCGGATTGCCGCTGAAGGTGCCGCCCAGCCCGCCGGCCGGCACCGCGTCCATCAGCTCCGCCCGGCCGGTCACCGCGCCCAGCGGCAGCCCGCCCGCCAGGCCCTTCGCGGTGGTGACCAGATCGGGCCGGATCCCCTCGTGCTCACAGGCGAACATGTGCCCGGTGCGGGCGATGCCGGTCTGGACCTCGTCGGCGATCAGCAGGATCCCGCGCGCCCGGCAGATCTCGGCGACCCGGGGGAGGAACCCGGGCGCGGGCACGATGAACCCGCCCTCGCCCTGGACCGGCTCGACGAGGACGGCTGCCGCGTTGTCCGCCCCCACCTGCCGGTCCAGCAGATCCTCCAGGGCGTCGGCGGCCTCCTCCGCGCAGTCGGCCGAACCCGAGGGCCAGCGGTACGGGTACGCCATCGGGGCGCGGTGGACCTCGGGCGCGAAGGGGCCGAAGCCCTGCTTGTACGGCTTGTTCTTGGCGGTGAGGCTCATGGTGAGCAGCGTGCGCCCGTGGAAGGCGTGGTCGAACACGACGATCCCGGGCCGCCCGGTGGCCGCCCGCGCGATCTTGACGGCGTTCTCCACGGCCTCGGCCCCGGAGTTCACCAGAAGAGTGCGCTTCTCCCCGGGAACGGGCGCGTACTCGTTGAGCTTCGCGCACACGTCGAGATACGACTCGTACGGGTTGACCAGGAAGCAGGTGTGGGTGAAGCGGCGCAGCTGCGCGGCGGCGCGCTCCGCCACGGCCGGGGCGGAGTTGCCCACCGTCGTGACGGCGATGCCGCTGCCGAAGTCGATGAAGGAGTTGCCGTCGGCGTCGACGATCACTCCGCCGCCGGCCGCCTCCACGAACACCGGCAGCGTCGCGCCGACACCGGCCGGGACCAGCGTGCGCTGACGGGCCAGCAGCTCGCGCGAGCGCGGGCCGGGAATCTCGCCGACGATCCGTCGAACCTGCGTGAGACCGGGACCGCCGACCGGTCGGGAAGCACGGGGCATGGAAGGTCCTCCGAGGAACTGCGGGGATGGGGGCACCGAGCCAAACACCGCCACGACGGCCGCGGCCATGGACGGAACGGCGTGCCCGAGCCCCCGGACACAGGACATCCCGTCCAGTGCGGTGGCGCCCGCGCGGTCCCCAGAATCGTCCTCACCGCCCGGGGCGCTCCGACGGGCGGCGTGGCACGGGCCTGTGGACCCCGGAACCTCTGGGCCCACGGGCGCGTACGGGAGCCACGGACGCGCACGGAGTCATGGAGAGGAAGGCCGATGCGGGACAGTGCAGGCAGCAGCACGGCGGCGGGCGGAGTCCCGCGGCCGGCCCGGACCCTGCGGCACCTGGTCGCGGGACGGTGGCGGCCCGGCGACGGCGACGAACTCGTCGACACCAGCCCGGCACGCCCCCACGAGACGGTGGCCCTCGGGCGGCTCGCCCTCGACCACGACCTCGACGAGGCCGTCGCCGCCGCCCGCGACGCCTTCCCCCGATGGGCGGCCACCCCCCACCACGTACGCGACCGGATCCTCGATCGGGCCGCCGCCGTCATCGACGCGCACGCCGAGCAGTGGGGCGAGGAACTGTCCTGGGAGGAGGGCAAGACCCGGGCCGAGGGGATCGGCGAGGCGCGGCGCGCCGCCGAGATCTTCCGCTACTACGCGGGCGAGGCGTCCCGTCCCGCGGGCGAGGTGTTCGCCTCGCCCCGGCCCGGCGAACAGATCCAGGTGATCCACCGCCCGGTCGGCGTCATCGCGGCCGTCACCCCCTTCAACTTCCCCCTCGCGATCCCCGCCTGGAAGATCGCCCCCGCGCTCGGCTACGGCAACACCGTCGTGTGGAAGCCCGCGAGCACCGTCCCGCTGCTCGCGGTACGGCTGGCCGAGGCCCTGGTCGAGGCCGGGCTGCCGGACGGCGTGCTGTCGCTGCTCATCGGCGACGGACGGCTGGGAGGCCGACTCGTCGAGCACCCCGGGGTGGACGCGGTGACGTTCACCGGGTCGACGTCGGTCGGACGGGACCTGATCGCCGCCTGCGGCCGGCTGGCCCGCCCCGTGCAGACGGAGATGGGCGGCAAGAACGCGGCGGTCGTCCTCGCCGACGCCGACCTCGACCTCGCCGCGACCGAGGTGCTCGCCGGGGCCTTCCGCGCCACCGGCCAGAAGTGCACCGCCACCTCCCGGCTCGTCGTCGCGGAACCCGTCGCCGACGCCTTCCTCGCCCGGCTCACCGAACGGGCCGCCGCCCTGCGGGTCGGCGACCCTCTCCACCAGGACACCGACATGGGCCCGGTGATCTCCCTGCGGGCCAGGGACGAGATCCAGCGAGCCGTCGACGACGCGGCCGCCCGCCCCGGCACCGATGTCCTCACCGGCGGCCGTCCCTACGACGACGACCGCGCCACCGGCGCGTTCCTCCCGCCCACCGTCGTCGAACTGGCCGGGGACGACCCGCTGTGGCGCGAGGAACTGTTCGGCCCCGTCCTCGCCGTCCGCCGCGCACGCGACACCGCCGACGCGCTGGCCCTGGCCGACGACAGCGAATTCGGCCTGTCGGCCGCCGTCTTCACCGACGACCTGCGCGCCGTGACCGCCGCCGTCCACCGGCTCGACGTCGGCATTCTGCACATCAACTCCGAGACGGCGGGCGCCGATCCGCACGTGCCGTTCGGCGGCGCGAAGCACAGCGCGCACGGCCCCAAGGAGCAGGGCCGCGCCGCACGCGAGTTCTTCACCCGCACCACGACCGTCTATCTGCGAGGCTCCGGAGGGCCGACACCGTGACCACCCCCTCCGTACTGCCGCTGAGCGGCGTCCTCGTCGCCGACTTCGGCCGCGTCCTCGCCGCCCCGTACGCCACCATGCTCCTCGCCGACCTCGGCGCCGACGTCATCAAGGTCGAACACCCCGCCACCGGGGACGACACCCGGGCATGGGGCCCGCCCCACGCCCACGGCCAGGCCACCTACTACCTGTCCGTCAACCGCAACAAACGCTCGGTGGCGCTCGACCTGCGCGACGCGACCGACCGGCGCCGCGCCGCCGAACTCGCGCGCCGCGCCGACGTGCTGTTCGAGAACTTCCGGCCCGGGACGATGGAGAAGCACGGACTCGGCTACGACCAGGTCACAGCGGCCAACCCGGGCCTCGTCTACTGCTCGATCACCGGCTTCGGCACCGGTCCGGGAGCCGCCCTTCCCGGCTACGACCTGCTGATCCAGGCCGTCGGCGGACTGATGAGCGTCACCGGCCCCGCACCCGGGCAGCCGGTCAAGACCGGCGTCGCACTCGTCGACGTCCTCACCGGGCTGCACGCCGCGACCGGCGTCCTCGCCGCCCTGCGCCACCGCGACGCGACCGGCCGGGGGCAGCACGTCCAGGTCAACCTGCTCTCCACCCTGCTGTCGAGCCTGGTCAACCAGTCCGCCGGATACACCCTCGCGGGGCAGGTGCCCGGCATCCTGGGCAACCGGCACCCCTCCATCGCGCCCTACGAGGTCTACCCGACCAAGGACCGGCCGCTCGTCGTCGCCGTCGGCAACGACCGCCAGTTCGCCGCCCTGTGCCACGGTCTCGACGCCCCGCACCTCGCCGACGACCCCCGCTTCACCACCAACCCCGACCGCGTCGCCCACATCGACGAACTGACCGGGGAACTCGGGAGACTGCTCGCCACCCGCACCGCGGCCGAATGGTTCGAACACCTCACGCCCCTGGGCGTGCCCTGCGGCCCCGTCAACGACCTCGCCCAGGCCTTCGACCTCGCCGAGCGCCTCGGCCTCGCACCCCGGGCCGCGCTCACCGGCGACGAGGGGCCCTCAATGGACCTCGTCGCCAACCCGATCTCCCTGTCCCGCACCCCACCACGCCACGACCGCCGACCGCCCCGGCTCGGGGAGCACAACGGCGAGATCACCGCCTGGCTGGACACCCCCGACCCCACCCACCCAAGGAGCACACGATGAGCGGCGCCACGCCGATGAAGGACCCCCTCGACCTGCTCGACTTCGCCTCGGCACTCACCGACGAGGAACGCGAGATCCAGGCCACCGTCGCCAGGTTCCTCGCCGACCGGGTCCGCCCGCACATCGCCGAATGGTTCGAGAACGCGCACTTCGCCCGTGAACTCGCCCCCGAACTCGGCAAGCTCGGGCTGCTCGGCATGCACCTCGAGGGATACGGCTGCGCGGGCACCAGCGCCGTCGGCTACGGCCTGGCCTGCCTTGAGCTCGAAGCCGCCGACTCCGGCTTCCGCAGCTTCGTCTCCGTCCAGGGCTCGCTGTCCATGTACTCCATCTGGAAATGGGGCTCGGAGGACCAGAAGCAGGAGTGGCTGCCCCGCCTGGCCGCCGGCGAGGCGATCGGCTGCTTCGGACTGACCGAACCCGACTTCGGCAGCAACCCCGCCGGCATGCGGACGAAAGCCGTCCGGGACGGCGACGACTGGATCCTCAACGGCTCCAAGATGTGGATCACCAACGGCGGCATCGCGGACGTGGCCACCGTCTGGGCCCGGACCGAGGACGGCGTCCGGGGCTTCCTCGTCCCCCGGGGCACCCCCGGCTTCACCACCCAGGACATCAAGCAGAAGATGTCCCTGCGCGCCTCCGTCACCTCCGAGCTGCACTTCGACGACGTCCGGCTGCCCGACTCCGCCCGACTCCCGCTGGCCGAGGGCCTGCGCGGACCGCTCTCCTGCCTCAACGAGGCCCGCTTCGGCATCCTCTTCGGCGCGGTCGGCGCCGCCCGCGACTGCCTCCAGGCGGCCCTCGGCTACGCCGACGCGCGCGTCCAGTTCGACCGGCCCATCAGCGGCTTCCAGCTCACCCAGAAGAAGCTCGCCGACATGAGTGTCTCCCTGAACAACGCCGCCCTGCTCGCCCTGCACCTCGGCCGTCTGAAGGACCGGGGCCGCATCCGCCCCGAACAGATCAGCGTCGGCAAGCTCAACAACGTCCGCGAGGCCATCGCCATCGCCCGCGAATGCCGGACCGTCCTCGGCGCCAACGGCATCTCCCTGGAGTACTCGCCGCTGCGCCACGCCAACAACCTGGAATCGGTGCTCACCTACGAGGGCACCAGCGAGATCCACACGCTGGTCATCGGCCAGGCGCTCACCGGCCAGGCCGCCTACCGCTGACCGGCGCCCGAGGGCCGTCCCGTCGTCCCCGCCGGGACAGCCCTCGGCCACCGGCGTCCGCCGCGAGCGCGAACATACCCCGCCCGCATATGACACGGACGGTCGCCACCGGATCGGCCCCGCCCGTGGACGCGGATGCGATCAGCCGCCGGGGCCACGCCGACGACCCATGCCGTCCCACGTCCTCGGCGCACTCCCGGACCGCTCGCCTCCCGCCACGTCGCCGCCGGTCGTCGACGCGTCCCCGAGGCCTGGCGCGGCAACGAGTGTTTTCGACTCCCGATGGCGGAGCAGCACGCGCCAGAATTGTCCACAATGCACTTACCTTGAGGTAACTCCGTAGAGGCGAGGACAGCGGGATGGGCGCATCCACTGATGACGCTTGGGGTCGGTCGTTCTCGTTCGACGACATCGCGACGGCCGTACTCGACGACCGCGGCATCGTGCTGCACTGGTCCCGGGCGGCCGCCGACCTGCTGGAGCAGACGGCCGAGGACGTCTGCGGTTCCCCGGTGCGGAGCCTCCTCGCCGGCCCCTCCCGCGAGCACTGCCACGACAGCTCCGAACGGTCCGGGATCCCGCCGGCCGGCCGGGCGCTGCTCCGCCGCCCCTCCGGCGACCCGGTCGAGGTCGCCTTTCGCGTGGTGCGGCTGGCGGACTCGTCGCAGAGCCTCGTCCTGGCCCTGCCCGCCCGGCGCCTGGACATGTGGGGCCAGGACACCGCACTCGCGCGGGCACTGTTCGCCCAGCACCGGATCGGGATCGCCGTCCACGGCCCGGACCTGAGCACACTGCGCACCAATGCCCCCGTCCCCGGGACGCCCCGCGGGGCCGCCGCCCTCCCGGGGGAGGGGACCTTCCCGCAGGAGACGGCGGAGGTCGCATCGGCGCTGCACCGGGTCCTGGACACGGGAGCGCCGCTGATCGGGTGGGAGCAGCCGGTGGAGGTGGCACAGGATCCCGGCACGGAGTGGTCCCTGTCCGCCTTCCGGCTGGAGGACGCCCAGGGACAGCCGACCGGCGTCGCCACGATGCTCATGCCCTCCGCCGCCCGGGACCGGGACCGCCACCGCCTGGACCTGCTCCACGAGGCGTCCGAGCGGATCGGCACCTCCCTGGACGTCCTCCGCACCTCCCAGGATCTGGCCGAAGTCCTCGTCCCTGCCCTCGGCGACATGGCCTGGGTGGAACTCGCGGAGGCCATGTTCCAGGGCGACGAACCCCCCAAGCTGGTCGGCGCCGGACTGTGGTACCTGCGCCGCGCCGCGGTGGTCTCGGCCACCGGAACCGTCCCCGATGGCCTCCTGCGGCCCGGGAAGGCGGTCCCCCCGCTGCCCGACCCGCCCGTCCTGCGCAGGCTGCGGTGCGGCGAGACCGTTCTGGCCTCCGGACAGGAGGCGGGCGAACAACTGGGCCGCGACCTGGCCCCGCTGTTCGTCCCCGAACGCGGACACTCCGTCCTCTACGCACCTCTGTTCGCGCGAGGCCTGCTGCTCGGCGCCGTCGTGGTCTGGCGGACCGAGCGCCCCGACCCCTTCGTCGAGGAGGACCGAAGACTCCTGACGGAGATCGCCTCCCGCGCCGCGCTGAGCGTGGACAACGCCCGCCGGTACACCCGGGAGCACCGCGCGTCGGTGGCACTGCAACGGCGACTGCTGCCCCGTACCACCAGCGACATCCCCGCGGTCGAGGCGGCGGGCAGCTACGCGCCGGCGGGCGGCGGAGCCGACATCGGCGGCGACTGGTTCGACGTGATCCCACTGCCGTCGCTCCGCGTGGCGCTCGTCGTGGGGGACGTCGTCGGTCACGGCCTGCACGCCGCCGCGACCATGGGGCGGTTGCGCACGGCGGTGCAGACCCTCGCGGACCTCGAACTGGACCCCGACGAACTGCTCACCCACGTCGACGACCTGGTCCAGCAGCTCGCCGAGGAGGCCGGCCCCGCCCAGCCGAACGTTGTCGGCGCGACCTGCCTGTACGCGCTGTACGATCCGGTCAGCCGCCAGTGCGCCATGGCCAGCGCCGGCCACCCGCCGCCCGTTCTGCTCCACCCCGACGGAAGCGCCGAGATCGTCGAGATCGACCCCGGTCCGCCCCTCGGGGTCGGCGGCATGCCGTTCGAGGTCACGAACCTCCGGCTGGAGCCCGGCAGCGTCCTCGCCCTGTACACCGACGGCCTCGTCACCGTCGACGGGCAGGACATCGAGGACGGCATGTCACGGTTGGCGGCCAGCCTCGCGACGCTGTGCGACGGTGACGGCCCGCCGTCCCTGGACGAGGCCGGCCGGTCCCTGCTCTCCCGTGCCACCGCACTGCCCACCCGCGACGACATGGCCCTGCTGCTCGCTCGCACCAGGGCGCTGCCTGACGACTCGACCGCCGCCTGGAAGTTCCCCGCCGACCCGGCCATCGTCACCGAGGCCCGGGAGGCCACCACGGGGCAACTGGCCGCCTGGGGCCTCGACCACCTCGCCTTCACCACCGAACTCATCGTCAGCGAACTGGTCACCAACGCCATCCGCCACGCCGGCGGCCCGATCGTCCTGCGGCTCATCCGCGACAACGTGCTGATCTGCGAGGTCTCCGACCCCAGCAACACCCAGCCGCGGCTGTGCCGGGCCCGCTGGACCGACGAGGGAGGCCGCGGCCTGTACCTGGTGGCCCAGCTCACCACCCGCTGGGGCAGCCGCTACGGCCAGCGGGGCAAGACCATCTGGACCGAACAGTCCCTCGCCTCGCCCCTGGAGTAGCCGACCGCGCCCCGTACCCGGCCCTCGCTCCCCGGCCGGGACGCGGCACGCCACACCCCCATGCCCGGGCCACCGGCCCGGTGCCCGTTCACTCCTCGGACTCCGGGATCCGAGTGGTGTGACGCTCGACGACTGTCTCCGCGGGAATGCCCCGCCAGCTCGTCCCCGGCGCGAGGCGCTCGCCCTTCATCAGCAACGACAGCGCGTCCAGCCGGACGCCCGCGCCGACGACGGAGTCGTAGAGCACGACCGCTCGCGTGCCGACGCTCGCGCCGTCCTCGACCGTGACCGCCGACATCTTCATGACACGGTCTTCGAACAGATGCGTCTGCAGCGACGCGCGCAGGCCGATCGCGGCGTCGTCCCCGATCCTCACGAGGTCGAACTCGGTGAGGAAGGTGGTGGCGATCCAGACGCCCCTGCCGACACGCGCCCCGAAGAGCCGAAGAACGACCGGCAGGTAGGGCGTTCCGATCAGGAAGCCCGCACCGACCGGCACCGCGGCCGCCTCGAAGAGACCGGTGACGAACTCGGTACGGCGCACGAACAGGCTCCACAGAGGCTCGACCCGGGGCCGGTAGACGCCGATCACCAGGCGCTTGACCACCGCACAGTACGTGATGGCCGCCATACTCGCCGCCATCACGAGGACCGGCGTCGCCAGCACGGGCGCCAGCAGGCCCGGCCGGCCCGTCAGCCAGGACAGCGCCAGCAGGTACAGATAGGCGCTCGTGCCCAGCACGGACGCGGGCATCGTGATGCGGAAGAACTCGATGCCCAGACGCTGGAGCACCGCTCCACGGGTGGGCCGGAACGTCAGCTTCTCGGGGAACGAACCGCTGCTCTGACGCACCGGCAGACGCATCGCGGGCGAACCGAGCCACGTCGTGCCGTCGGTCACGTCGTCCTGCGGCGGCACCGTTCCCACCCCGACCAGTGACCCCGGCCCGGTCCGCGTCCCCGCGAGCAGCAGCGCGGAATTGCCGATGAACGCGCGCTGCCCGACCTCGGTGGGCCCGAACGCCACCTGACCTGCCGCGAACGTGGCCCCTCCCACGCTGGCCAGGTCCGCGACGAAGCTGCCCTCATGGAGGGTGAGCAGGTCCGGGTCGATGTGCGAGACGGTGGAGACCTCCGCGCTCCGGCCGATGCGGGCGCCGAGGAGCTTCAGCCAGGGAACGGTGTACAGAGTGGCGTACAGCGAGTTGGTGAAGGTGAGACTGATCTCCAGGAGCTTGTCCGACACCCATTTGCGCACGCCCAGCCAGGAGCGCACCGGATGGATGCCGATCGGCACCCTCGGCAGCACCAGGCGTTTTCCGACCGCGACCAGGCAGCACACGGTGACCACGAACACGGGACCGGACACCACGGTGGCCACGATGCCGGCCCCGAGGCCCCAGCTCAGCGTCGCCCACCAGAACAGCACGATCCCCGGAAGGGCCGTCGCCAGCGCGGTGACCTCCAGGAACACCAGGCCGAAGAGCGACGCGACGCGCTGAGACGCCCGCCATCCGTCCGCGCTGCCCCGGGACTTCAGCATGGTCTCGACCAGGGGAGCCAGCGCCGTCACCTGGCGCGCCGGCGACCCGGCCCACCGCGTGCCGGCGCCGACCCGCTCGTCCGGGCCGATGGTGGACTGCTCGCCGAGCGCGGCGCCGGCCCCCATGCGCGCACCCGGTTCCAGGACCGCGTTCGCCCCGACGAAGGCGTGCGAGCCGATCTCGATCGGGGCGACCGTGACCCACCCGTCCGACACGCGCCACGGGGTGAGGGAGACGCCGTAGCCGATCGACGCGTCGCCGCCGATGCTCACCAGACCCGGGAACGTGATCAGGCCGGTGGCGACGGTGGTGCGCGGTCCGACGCGCGCGCCCAGCAGACGCAGGTAGCCGGCCATCAGGGGAGAGCCGCTGAGCACCGGAAGCGGGGAGAAACCGATCAGCAGGTTCACCGCCCAGAGCCGTATGTAGACCAGCCCCCACAAGCGGTAGCGGCCCGGCCGGATCCCCGCCGACAGCGGCCGCACGAGCACGACCGGCACGAGCCAGCGCACCACCACGTAACTGAGATACGCGCCCACCGTCGTCTGCGTCGAGGCCTGGACCGAGATCTGTCCGCCGTGACGGCTGTACACATAGGCGAACGGAAGGCCCAGCACGAGCAGCAACACATAGATGAAGCCCAGTTGAGCGGCTCCCGCGGCGGCGATCCGGCGCGTACGGTGACGGATCGGATCAGGCCGGGGCGAAGCAGTCGGGAGCGCCGCACCCGCCCCGGTGCCCAGCTGGGCGCTCAGGCCGCGCACGGTGGGATACGTGTAGAGGTCCCGCAGGGTGACGCTGGCGCCGATGCCGCGGTCACGCAGGGCCGACACGACCTCCGCCGCCAGGAGCGAGTGGCCCCCCAGGGCGGTGAAGAAGTCCGCCTGGACCGACAGGGTCTCGGGCGCGATCCCGAGCACCTCCGCCCAGACGTCCCGCACCCGCTCCTCCAGCTCGCCCTCCGCGGCCACGAGCGGGCCGCCGCCCACCAGTCTCCGGCCGCTCGGCGCGGGCAGCCGTCTGCGGTCCACCTTGCCGCTGGACATGGAGGGAAGCGCCGGGAGGATGTCCAGAAGGGACGGCACCATGTACACGGGCAGCCTGTGCCGCAAACGCTCGTGCAGCTTGGCGACGAAGGCGTCCTCGTCGTCCTGGCCACCCGGGGCGCGCACCACATAGGCGCACAGCGCACCGCCTCCCGCTGACCCGGAGCCGTGCGACGTGTCCGCCAGCGTGGTGACCGCCTCCACCACATCGGGGTCCTCCAGCAGGGCGCTGTCGATCTCACCCAGGTCCACCCGGTAGCCCCGGATCTTCACCTGGTCGTCGGCCCGGCCCAGGAACTCGATCTCGCCGCTCGGGGCCCTGCGTCCCAGGTCGCCGGTGCGGTAGAGCCTGCCGCCGTCGGGCGCCAGCGGGTGCTCGACGAACCGGTCGGCCGTCAGCGCGGGCTGCCCGACATAGCCACGGGCGACGCCGGGGCCTCCGATGCAGATCTCACCCACTTGACCGTCGGACACCCTGCCCAGCCGCTCGTCGAGGAGCTCCACCACGTAGGTCGGCAGCGGCTTTCCGATCGTCACCGTCCGCCCCGGCCTCAACTCCGCCCAGGTCGCGGTGACCGTGGTCTCGGTGGGGCCGTAGGTGTTGAGCATCCGACGCCCGGGCCTGCTCCACCGCTCGACGAGCTGGGCGGGACAGGCCTCACCGCCCACCACGAGCGTACGGATCCGCGGCAGTTCCGGAGGGATCGTCTCCAACAGCGTCGGCACGCAGTACAGCACCGTGATCCGCCGGTCACCGAGAAAACCGCCGAGTTCCGCCCCCAGATGCCCGGGACCGGGCGGCCCCGCGACGAGAGTCGCCCCCACCGTCCACGTCGGCCAGATCTCCTCGATGGAGAAGTCGAAGGAGAACGTCATCCCCTGATACACCCGGTCATCCGGCTGCACGCCGTAGACCCGCGGCACGACGTCGAGAAAGTTGCAGATGCTCGACTGGGCGACCTCCACCCCCTTGGGCCTGCCACTCGACCCGGAGGTGTACATGATGTACGCGACCGGGTCGTGGTCCTCGGCCTCGGTCCCGGTGCACTCCGGCAGAGGCCGGGCCGCGGACTGGGCGGCCAGCTCGTCTACGCACGCGTCCAGCCGGACCACGGGGCAGTCGAGTCCGGCGGCGACCGGTGCGTGAGCGGACGTGGTCAGCACCAGGTCCACCTCCGCGTCCTTCGCGATGTAGGCGAGCCGGTCCGGAGGCGACGCCGGATCGACCGGAACGAACACCGCACCGGCCTTGCCCACCCCGAGCAACGCCGCATACGCCTCCACCGACCGAGGCAGCACCAGCGCGACCCGGGACTCGGGACCGATCCCCAGCCCACGCAGAAAATGGGCGAGCCGATTGGCACGTGCCTCGACATCGGCATAGGTCAACACATGGTGGTCGCACTCAAGGGCCGTGGCCGACGGGACGCGGTCACACGAGGATTCGAAGAAGGAGTGCAGACGTCGACGCCCCTTCTGCGACGGCATCGAGCCCGGAACAGCCGGCATCTCCGTGTCCTTCCCATGCGCGCGAGGCATGACAGACGGGCTGAGGGCCCGGCGCGCCCCTGACCACCCGCGCGCCGCCCTCGCAGCCGAAGGGCTTGCGGACCGGTCGCACAGAAGAATCCGAGCGCCATGGGCGGCATTCGGGTGCCGCGGACGGCCGGTGCCGGAACCGCCCGGACGACGGCTCCGCCGGGTGCCGGACCGATGCTCCACGGGGCGAGCACGCCGACGACGATAGTCCCAGTCGTCGGCCATGCCGTGTCATCGACCGCGTCGGCCACCGTGTCGTTGACCTGAAGGAGGGACCGTGCCCGACCGTTTACGACGCCCAAGCGCGCGGCAACCACCTCAGCGCGTGTGCCACCGAGAGCGTCCAGCGTGACCTCCGGATTCAACGCGTGGTTCCTCGGCCGTCGGACGAGACGAAACACATACGGAACGGCTTCCGGGCCGACCCCGCCGTTGGCGGGGCTCACCGCATGGCAGGTGCTCGTCGGCACCGCCCGGGTACGGCCGGGGCAACGGGTACTGGGCCACGCGGCGGCCGGCGTGGGACGCGTCGCCGTACAGATCGCCAAGGCATGAGGTGCGTACGTCATCGGCACGGCCTCCGCCGCCGAGCACGACTTCGTGCGGAGCCTGGGCGCGAGGTCGTCGATTAGCTGCCGCACTGCCGGTTCCGTGGCGACAGTGAGCGTTTTCCAACCTCAGGCTGACGGGGACAGGAGCCAATGGCGGGGGCTGGCAAGAACGGCGCGAGCGTTCGCGAGGTAGCACAGTTGCGACTCAAGCTCGCCGCGGTCTAAGGGCTGTCCCGTAATCCGTGGTGGATCAGTGTGCGGCGTCAGATGTGGTGCGTCGCAAGGCGGAGGGGCGCCCGCATACTGGACGTATGCGGGCGTTCCGACAACGCCGCGAGGTGCCGCAGCTGTCGTCGCGCGCCCGTCAGGGATTACGGGACAGCCCTTAGGGCAGGAGCTGACCTAAATCGCCCCTATCGTCGCTGCTGCCACCAACATCAGCGAAAGGACCGCGATGCCCGAGCAGACCACCCCCGCGCCGGAGGGCTACACCACCGTTGCGCCCTGGGTCGTCACCGACGACACGGGGGCCTTCCTCGACTTCGTAGCCCAGGCGTTCGGGGGCGAGGAGCTCGGGCGGGTTTCGACCGAGGATGGCTTGATCGGTCACGGTGAAATTCGAGTCGGCGACACCGTCGTGTTGGCCTTCGACCGACACGCGGACTGGCCCACCATGCCGAGCCTGCTGCGCGTGTTTGTCGCCGACGCGGACGAGGCGTTCTCACAGGCTGTCGCAGCCGGCGGCCACATTGTCACATCCCTGGCCGACGACGCCTTCGGACAGCGCGGAGGGCGCATCAAGGACCCCTTCGGCAACATCTGGTGGGTGGTCAGCTGCGTTGAGGACGTCTCTGAGGGCGAGATGTGGAAGCGACTGCAAAGCCCCGTATACACCGAGGTCATGCGCGTGGCTCAGGAGACACTCGACGCCGAGCTCAGCGGTCGACCCCACGGGCGCAGCAGTGCACCTGTCAGGACAACCAGCTGACCCATGATGTCGGGGTTCGCATGCGCGAGATCGTTAGCCAAGGAGCGCTTTCATTCTGCTTCGCCAGCTTGCCAGTTGACCTGACACACGGGTGAAGCCCCTGGTAGATGGTTTTCGACCAAGAAATCCGTCTCTACTAGAGGCTTCACGTGCTTGTTTATCCGTCCGGGCTGGACGTGTCCAGTTCTGCCCTCCGCTTCCTCTCCGCCCGTCTGCGGGAACACCGCCGTAGTCTCGGCACCCGGTGGCGGCGCCTGAGCCCGGGGCGGCAGGCTCTGCTTGCCCTCGCCCATCTCCGCAAAGGTCATCCGTATGTGCAGCTTGCGGCCGGGTTCGGAGTGGGCGCCACCACCGTCTACCGCTACGTCACCGAGGCGGTTGAGGTCCTGGCCGCCCTTGCCCCGACGCTCGCCGAGGCGGTCCGGGCAGCGTCGATGAAGGCATTCGTCCTGCTGGACGGGACGCTGCTGCCGATTGACAGAATCGCCACCGACCGGCCTTTCTATTCGGGCAAGCACAAGAAACACGGGATGAACGTGCAGGTGATCGCGGATCCTTCCGGCCGCCTGGTGTGGGCCTCGCCAGCCCTGCCCGGGGCCGTCCACGATGTCCGTGCGGCACGGGAGCACGGCATCATCGACGCGCTTGCCGAGGCCGGCGTCAACTGCTGGGCCGACAAGGGCTACCAGGGCGCCGGAGGCACGGTCCGTGTTCCCTGCCGCAGCCGGTGGGAGACGCTTTCAATCGATCCCACGCCAAGATCCGGGCACTCGTCGAGCAAGCCGTCGCCACCCTCAAGTCCTGGCGACTTCTACGCAAGCTCCGTTGCTCGACAACCCGCATCACGGTCCTCGTCCAGGCTGTCCTCTGCCTGCATCAGGCAAGCTCAGCTTGAGGATGGAAAACGCTCAGTGTTCGAGGCCTGCACGGTTACATTGAAATCGTGGAGGGACATTATGGCCTCTCACTTATATTGCGTGCGAGGAGATTGACGACGTATTGGGCATTGGAAGCGAGGGAAATAATTTAGCTGCGCGTTACTTTCCTTTCAGATTTTCCTCAGAGATCCGCAGAACGGGTTCCTGGACGGGTTGAATACGGAGAAATTCGGTTACTGGACAATGAAGTTGACAGTATCCGAGACCCCTACTTCATCAGGCCATTAGTTTTTCTGGGTGCTGGGACGGCCTTGACTAGGTGAGTGGCTATTAGGATGTGCAAGG
>NZ_JBAGJZ010000063.1:0-39184 GCF_037034285.1 Streptomyces tyrfis
GCGGCCGGCCCGTGGCCGGGTGCGCCGGGCGGGCGTCAGCGGCGGGGGTCCACCAGGATCTTGACGGCCGTCTCGTTGTGGTGGATCAGGGTCTCGAAGCCCTCGGAGACCAGACCGTCCAGCCCGATGGTCTTGGTGATGAAGGGCGACAGGTCGATGCGCCCCTCCTGCACGAGCTTGATGGTCTGCGGGTGGGAGTTGACATAGGCGATCGTGCCGCGCAGGTCGACCTCCTTGAGGACGAGCTTCTGCATGTCGATCGACGCCGGCTTGCCCCAGATCGAGATGACGGTGATGACACCGCCCGCCTTGACCGCGTCGAACAGCGTGTCGAGGACGACGTTCACGGAGGTGGCCTCGAACGCGACGTCCGCGCCCTTGCCGCCGGTGAGCCGCCGGACCTCCTCGGCGACGTCGGCGGTCGCCGGGTCGATGACGTGGTCGGCGACCTTGGCGTCCAGCGCCTTCTGCCGGCGCAGCGAGCTGAGCTCGGAGACCGCGACCTCGACGCCCATCGCCTTGAGCACCGCGCAGGTGAGCAGCCCGATGGGGCCGGCGCCGCCGACGAGGGCGAAGTCGCCCGCCTTCGCACCCGAGCGCTCGAACGCGTGGTACGCCACCGACAGCGGCTCGATGAGGGCCGCCTGGTCCAGCGGGACGTCGCCGACCGGGTGGACCCACCGGCGCTCGACGACGATCTTCTCCGCGAGACCGCCGCCCCGGCCGCCCAGCCCGATGAAGTTCATGTCGGGCGAGATGTGGTAGGTCGGGTTGTTCTCGCTGGTGTCGACCTCGGGACGCAGGATGTAGGGCTCCACGACGACGCGGTCGCCCGGCTTGAGGTCCTCGACGCCTTCGCCCACCGCGTACACGACGCCGGACATCTCGTGACCGAGCGTCACGGGAGCGGACTCGCCCGAGACCGGGTGCGGGTGGCCGGCCGGCGGGACGAAGATCGGTCCGTCGAGGTACTCGTGCAGGTCGGTGCCGCAGATGCCGCAGTACGCGACGTCGATGCCGACCGTGCCCGGCTGGACCGCGGGCTCCTGGATGTCCTCGATGCGGATGTCACCGCGGTCGTAATAGCGTGCAGCCTTCATGGTGAGCCGGCTCCTTCGTCCTACCGCTCACACCTCGTGACGCGTTCTGCCGTGGAGTGAGGTGCGTGCCTCGCGCGGCGCATTTACGTTAACGATTAAACAATACGGTGCAATACGGTTCAGACACCCGCGTCGGTCTCCTGTTCCAGGGTGCACCCGATGCCGGCCGGCGGCCCCTCGACCACCGCCGACCGGGCCCCGGGGCGCGGCGTCCGCGCGGACGCGTCCCCGACCCCGAGGCCCGGCCGACGGCCCGTCACACCTTGAGGTGCGCCCCGAAGAACCGCCGCCGGGCCGCGCGCAGCTCCTCGGTCTCCGCCGCCGTCCCGGGGTACTCGAAGTGGCCCGCGTTCAGCACCTGGAGCTCGCGCTCACCGGCGAGGGCGTTGTACACGGCGAACTGCCCCGGCGGCGGCACCGACGGGTCGAAGAGCGCCGCCGCCACCAGCACCGGCCGCTCCTGCCGGGCCGCGGCCGTGGCGGCGTCGAAGTACCGCAGCACCTCGACGACCTCGGGGTGGTCCCGGTGGTGGCCGCGCACCGCCTCGCCGCTGCCCGTGCAGGGCAGGGTGAGCCGCAGCGGGTGGTTGCCGAAGGTGGGCACCGTCAGCTGCCCCGCCGCGAACCGGTCGTCCCAGGGCAGCGCCAGCGCGCCGAGCCCGCCGCCGAAGCTCTCGCCCAGATAGCCGAGCCGGGGCCCGCCCCCGTCGGCGGCCGTCTCCGGGACCAGCTCGTTCAGCGCGGACGCCGCGCACCACAGGTCCGCCACGCACTCGCCGATGACGTAGGTGTCGCGCGAGGCGATGCCGTGCAGCACATGCCCGTGCGAGACGTCCGGGACGCCCGGCCGCCGCCCCCGCTCCCCCATCCCCCGCACGCAGGGCAGGATCGCCGCCGACCTGGGCAGCGGCAGCGGCAGGTCGGGGCCCGGCTCCGCCCGGCCGCCGTATCCGTGCCCGATGACGAAGCCGTGCTCCGCCGCCCCCTCGGCGGGCAGCGCGAGCCAGCCGCCGAGCCGCACCCCGCCGACCGAGGTGAACGTCACCCCGTGGATCCGCAGGCCGTCGCGCTCCTCCTCCAGCGGTCCCAGCTCGGGCTCGGTGGCGACCGCGCGGGCCTCCGCGTGACGGGCCCGCCAGAAGGCGTCGAAGTCGTCCGGGGCCTCGGGGGCGGGGACGCGCATCAGGTCGTCGAGCGTGTATCCGTGCGCCGGATCGAAGGGGAAATCATGTTCGAACGAAGCCATGGCCACCACAGTAGCGCCGCCATGATCGCCCACTTCCGGGCACCGATCGCACCAAATCAGTCACGTCTGGTCACAGCATTACCAATTTCGCAAACAGTGCATCTAACGTGCCAAGCGGACCGCTCGCCGGGCCGCCCGCCGGAGCGCCTTCGGACCGCCTTCGGACCGCCCGCCGGACAGCCCTGGCCCCGCCCGCCGGGCCGCCCGCCGGCCGCCCGCCCGGAGCGCCCGCCGGACACCCGTCGGACGCCTGCCGGACGTCCAGGCGTCCGACACGTTGCAGGAGTGTGACCCAGGACCCTCTTGCGGAATCCCGAATTCCTGCCGCAGAGTGATGTATGCGCTTACAGGCAGCGCATACATCAGGATTGCTCAAGGAGGAGCCCTCCATGCCCCGCACCGCCAGAAACGTCTCGGTCGGTATCACCGTCGCCGCCGCGCTCACCTTCGGTGTCACCGCGTGCGGCAGCTCCGGTGGCGACGACGTCGCCGCCGACAAGAAGCAGACGATCACCGTCTGGGCCATGGGCGCAGAGGGCGAGAAGCTCACGGACGTGGCCAAGGAGTACACCAAGGCCCACCCGAACGTGACGGTCAAGGTGACCCCGGTCGGCTGGGACGTGGCCCACCAGAAGCTGGTCTCCGCCGCCGCTGCCGGCACCCTGCCGGACGTGGCGCAGATGGGCGGCAGCTACATGGGCGAGTTCGCCGAGCTGGGCGTGCTGGAGCCGGTCGACACCAAGACGTTCCACGAGAACGACTTCTTCCCGTCCGGCTGGAAGCAGGGCGAGGTCGACGGCCAGGCGTACGGCGTGCCGTGGTACGTCGACACCCGCGTCCTCTACTACCGCACCGACCTGGCCGAGAAGGCCGGCGTCACCAAGGCTCCGACCGACTGGAAGGAGATGCAGGACCTCGCCACGGCCTATCAGAAGAAGGCCGGAACCAAGTGGGGCCTGTCCATCCAGCCGAGCGGCCTGGACACGGTGCAGAACTTCTACTCCTTCCTCTACTCGGCCGGCGGCGAGATCGTCGACGACAAGGGCAAGGCGGTCATCGACAGCCCGGCCGCCGTGAAGGCGCTCAAGGAGTACGGCTCGTACTTCGACAAGGGCCTCGCCAACAAGTCCGTGCAGCCCGGCTACGACGTGGTGAAGGACTTCGGCAACGGCCGCGTCCCGATGTTCTTCGGCGGCCCCTGGCACGTCACCCTGCTGAACGAGGGCCAGCCGCAGCTCAAGGGCAAGTGGGCGGTGGCCAACGTGCCCGCCGACAAGTCGTCCGTCTCCATGGCCGGCGGCTCCTCCCTGGTGATCTCCAAGGACAGCGAGCACAAGGCGGCCGCCAAGGAGTTCATCAAGTACCTGACCGACACCAAGGGCCAGGCCGACTGGTACAAGCGCACCAAGGACCTGCCGGCCAACACCGCCGCCTGGACCTCCGGCGACCTCGCCGGGGACGCGAACCTCCAGGTCTTCAAGAAGCAGATGGACACCGCCAAGTCCTCGCCCTCGCTGTCCAACTGGACCGAGATCACCGACAAGGTCGACCAGGCCATCGCCAAGGTCACCCAGGGCAAGGCGTCCGCCGAGGACGCGCTGAAGACGGCCCAGTCGCAAATCGAAGGCCTCGTGAAGTAGGAGTCATGCGCACCATGACCGCAAAGGCCGCGGAGTCGGCCAAGGTGCAGGCCGGGCCGGGGGCCTCCGGGTCCCCGGCCACCGGGCCCGCGGGCCGCCGGGGCGGCAGGAGGCCGTCGCTGGGGATGCAGAACCTGGCCGGCTGGCTGTTCTCCACCCCGTTCCTGGTCCTCTTCCTCGTCTTCATGGCGTTCCCGATCCTCGCGACGCTGGGGATGAGCTTCACCGACTTCGGGCTGCGCAACGTCACGCACCCGCTGGACGCGGAGTTCGTCGGCTTCGACAACTACGTCAAGCTGTTCGGCGACGAGAAGTTCCTCAAGTCGCTGTTCAACACGGCGTACTTCGTGGTGATCGGGGTCCCCCTGACGATCTTCCTGGGGCTGGGCGTCGCGGTGCTGCTGAACAACGGCATCGACCGGGCCCGCACCTTCTTCCGCGTCGGCTTCTACGCCCCGGTGGTCACCACCATCGTCGCGGTCGCCGTGGTCTGGCGGTTCGTGCTCGATCCCAGCGACGGGCTGGTCGCGGGGCTCTTCTCCGAAGTCGGCCTCACCGCGCCCGACTTCCTGGGCTCCGAGAAGCTCGCGATGCCGTCGATGATCGCGATGGCGGTCTGGCGCAACCTGGGCACGGTCATGGTGCTCTTCATCGCCGGCCTGCAGGCCATCCCCACCGAGGTGCGGGAGGCCGCGCGGCTGGACGGCGCCGGGGTCTGGCAGGAGTTCCGGAGCATCACCGTGCCCCTGCTGCGGCCCACGCTGCTGTACGCCACGGTCATCACCACCATCGGCTACCTCAACGTCTTCGAGGAGCCGTTCGTGATGACGCAGGGCGGTCCCTCGGACTCCACCCTCACCGTCTCGCTGAACATGTACCGCGAGGGCTTCAACTTCTTCCACATGGGCTATGCGAGTGCCATGGCGTACGTCCTCTTCGTGGTGATCATGGGCATCACGGTGCTCCAGCTCCGACTGCTGAAGGACAACACGAAATGAGCGCCACCAGTGCACCGGGCGCCGTCTCGACGGCGCCGTCGAAGAAGTCCGGGACGGGGTCCGGGAACACCCGGCCGTCCGGTACGCGCGGGTCCGGCGGTCCGCGCCGGGTCCTCGTCTACGTGCTGCTCTCCCTCGGTCTGCTGGTGATGTCGGCGCCGTTCCTGTGGATGGCGGTCTCGGCCTTCAAGACCCCGCGGGACCTGTCGGCCAGCCCGCCGGTGTGGATCCCGTCCGAGTGGACCCTGGAGAACTTCCGGGGCCTGCTCGACAAGCTCGATCTGCCGCTGTACTTCATGAACTCGGTGATCGTGGCGGTGCTGGTCACCGTCTCGAACCTGGTGTTCTGCTCGATGCTCGGATACGCCCTGGCCAAGCTGAACTTCGCCGGGCGCAACAAGATCTTCGGGCTGGTCCTCGGCGCCCTGATGGTGCCGGGCAACCTGATGCTGCTGCCCCTGTTCGTGCTGATGAGCAAGCTGGGACTGATCGACTCGTACGCCGGTCTGGTGCTGCCGTTCGCCGCCGGGGCGTTCGGGGTCTTCCTGATGCGGCAGTTCATGCAGTCGATTCCGGACGAGCTGCTGGAGGCGGCCCGGATGGACGGCGCCGGCGAGTGGTACATCTTCTGGCGGATCGTGATGCCGCTGGTGAAGCCCGCCCTGGCGACGCTCTCGATCTTCACGTTCCTGGGCTCCTGGAACAACTTCGTCTGGCCGCTCATCGCGACCAACGACCCCGACAAGTACACCCTGCCCGTGGCGCTGGCCACGTTCGCCACCGACCCCAACAAGGCGGGCGGCTCCAACGGCATGCTGATGGCCGGCTCGCTCCTGATCGTGCTGCCGGTCCTGGTCGTCTTCATCGCGCTCCAGCGGCACTTCACCCAGGGCATCGCCACGGCGGGCATGAAGTAACGGGCCCGACGCGGCGCCCGCCCGGGCCCGGCCCGCGGCGCGCGTCCGGACGGCCCGCGGCGCGCGTCCGGACGGCCCGCGGCGCGCGTCCGGACGGCCCGCGCCGCACCCGGCGGTCCGCGCCGGACGGAAGCCTCCTGGGCGGTACCTCCCACCCTTTGGACCGCCCCGGACCGCCCCGGACAGCCCAGGACCGCCCCGGGCGGCCCCGGGCGGCCCCGCCCCCGGCGCGCGACCGGGCCCGGGCCCGGGCCGCCCCACCGAAACGTACGAGGCCGGCACCCCGCACCCACGCCGGCCACACCCCTCTCACGCACCATAAGGACACTCTGCGATGACTCACACCCAGGTCCCGTTCCCCGAAGGCTTCCTGTGGGGCGCCTCCACCGCCGCCCACCAGATCGAGGGCAACAACACCAACTGCGACTGGTGGGTCAAGGAGCACGCCGAGGGCACCCACATCCAGGAGCCCAGCCTGGACGCCTGCGACAGCTACCACCGCTGGCGCGAGGACATGGACGCGCTGGCCTCCCTGGGCTTCACCGACTACCGGTTCTCCATCGAGTGGGCGCGCATCGAGCCCGCCGAGGGCCGCTTCTCCCGCGCCGAACTCGCCCACTACCGCCGCATGGTCGAGGGCGCCCTCGAACGCGGCCTGCGCCCGATGATCACGCTGCACCACTTCACCGTGCCGCAGTGGTTCGAGGCGCGCGGCGGCTGGACCGCCGAGGGCGCGGTCGAGCTCTTCGCCCGTTACGTCGCGGCCTGCGCGCCGGTGATCGCCGAGGACGTCACGCACGTCTGCACCATCAACGAGCCGAACATGATCGCCGTGATGGCGGGCCAGGCCAAGCGCGGCGACAACAGCTTCCCGCCGGCCGGCCTGCCGACCCCCGACGACGAGACCACCGAGGTCGTCATCGCCGCGCACCACGCGGCCGTCAAGGAGGTCCGGGCGATCAACCCCGCGATCCAGGTCGGCTGGACCATCGCCAACCAGGTCTACCAGGCCCTGCCGGGCGCCGAGGAGGTCACCGCGGCCTACCGGCGCCCCCGCGAGGACGTCTTCATCGAGGCCGCCCGCGGCGACGACTGGATCGGCGTGCAGTCCTACACCCGGACCAAGATCGGCCCCGAAGGCCCGATCCCGGCCCCCGCCGACGCCGAGCGCACCCTCACCCAGTGGGAGTACTACCCGTCCGCCGTCGGCCACGCGCTGCGCCACACCGCCGACGTCATCGGCGCCGACATGCCGCTGATCGTCACCGAGAACGGCATCGCCACCGACGACGACACCCGCCGGGTCGACTACTACACCGGTGCGCTGAACGAGGTCGCCCGCGCGCTGGAGGACGGCCTCAACATCCAGGGCTACCTGGCCTGGAGCGCGCTCGACAACTACGAGTGGGGCTCCTACAAGCCGACGTTCGGCCTGATCGGCTGGGACCCGGAGACCTTCGAGCGGCTGCCGAAGCCGTCCGCCGTCTGGCTGGGCGAGATGGGCCGCACCCGCGCGCTGCCGCGCGTCGCCGGCTGACACCGGCCCCCGACCGGGAGCGGCCCGACCGCTCCCGCCCCGGAGGGACCGGCGGCGTCCGACGCCCGCCGGCCCCTCCGGTCCGCCCGCGCGGGCGGCACGCGTGACCAGCCCCCGCCGGCGCGTACCACCCGCGCGGGCGCCGTACGCACGACGGCGCCCGCGCCCCCCTGCACGACCGACGAACGAATCCGCCCACCGCCGCAGTCGGTGGCTCTTCTTCGAAGGATGCCGATGGACCGTCGCACGTTTCTCACCGCCGCGGGAACCGGGGCCGCCGCCCTGACCCTCGGCGCGGTCTCCGCCCCCGCCGCGAACGCCGCGCCCGCCGCCCCCGCCGCCCGGCCCGCCGCGCACGGCCCGGACGCGGCGCTGCTGCTGCGCTGGTTCCGCGACACGTACCGCTCGATGGAGGCGATGACCACCGACCTCGGGCTCGCCGTCGACAAGATCGACGTCAGCGGCCCCGGCGCCCCCGTGCGGTCGCGCCAGACCTCGCCGACCAACATCGGCTGCGGCCTCTGGTCGACCGTCGCCGCCGCCGGTCTCGGGGTGATCGACGGCGCCACGATGGAACGCCGCCTGGAACGCACCGTCCGGGCCGTGGAGCGGCTGGAGCGCCACCACGGCTTCTGGCTCAACTGGTACGACGCGCACGACGGTTCGGTCATCACCGAGTGGCCCGGCACCGGCGACCCGGTGCGCCCGTTCCTGTCCTCCGTCGACAACGCCTGGCTGATCACCGGCCTGCGGATCGCGGCCGACGCCGCGCCCGCCCTGCGCCCCCGCATCGGCCGCGTCCTGGCCACCGCCGACTGGTCGTACTACTACACGCCGTACGACCCGGCCGACCCCGTCGCCGGACCCGGTCAGCTGCGCGGCGGGTTCTGGACCGACACCGGGGAGCCCACCGGCCACCACTACGGCGCCCTCAACACCGAGCCCCGCATGGCCAGTTACCTGGGCATCGCGGACGGCTCGCTGCCCGCCGACCACTACTGGCACCTGCTGCGCACCATGCTCCCCGAGCACGAGCAGGAGCAGCGCCCGCAGGGCTCCTACGTGGCCATGGACGGCGTACGCGTCTGGCAGGGGCACTACATCCACCGCGGCCGGAAGCTCGTCCCCAGCTGGGGCGGCTCGATGTTCGAGGCGCTGATGGTGCCGCTGTTCGTTCCGGAGGCGGAGTGGTCACCGCGCTCCTGGGGCCTCACCCACCGGCGCTACGTCCGCGGCCAGATCGAGCACGGCCTGGCGGAGGCGCGGTACGGGTACTGGGGCTTCTCCCCCGCCAACGTCCCCGAAGGGGGGTACCAGGAGTACGGCGTCGACGCCCTCGGCATGCAGGTCGACGGCTACGCCTCCAACACCGACCGCACGTACACCACGGACGGCGCCCCGCTGCCGCCCCCGTCGGCGTTCACCAACGGCGTGGTCACCCCGCACGCCTCGTTCCTCGCCCTGCCCTACGCACCGGCCGAGGCCGTCGCCAACCTGCGCGCGCTCGATCGCGACTTCGGCGCCTACCACGCCGGGTACGGGTTCCGGGACTCCGTCAACGTCGGCACCGGGCGGGTCAGCGACTACCTGCTCGCCCTCGACCAGGGCATGATCGCCGCGGCCCTGGCCCAGGCGCTCCGGCCCGGCCTGCTGCAGCGGCCGTTCCGGACGGGCGGCTTCCGGTCGAAGGTGCGCCCGTTGCTCGCCAAGGAGCGCTTCTCCATCTGACCGGGCCCGGGGCGCCTCGGGTGCGTCCGCGGGCATGCCTCGGGACGCGTCCCGAGGCGCGTCCCGGGGCGGCCGTGTCCGTGCCCTGGGACGGGTCTCGGGACACGGGCGCCACGGACACGGCCCGGCCGCGGCCGGCGACCGGCCGCCCGAGCGGCGTACGCACGACTCGGCCGGTGCGGCGGCAGCGTTCGCCCGGTCGCGTGCGGCGGCGCCGCCGCACCGGTCGCGAGCACCGGACGGCGGACATAACCTCACAAACGTGACGCCACTCGTGAGCCGTACCCGATTATCGGGACCGGGCCGGGCCCTGCTCACCGCACTGACGGCGCTGTGCCCGCCGTCCCTCCCGCACACCGCCCACGCCGCCCCCGGCCCCTCCGCCGCGCCCGGCGTCCTCGGCGCGCCCGGAACCGTCCCTTCCGGCGGGACGAGCGCCGTGGACCTGATCCTGCCGGTGGCCGTGCTCGTCGTCGCGGTGCTGGCCGCCGGTCACGCGTACGTCCGCCGCCGACGGCGAGCCGTCACCCGCACCACCCCCGGCGCGACCGCCCGACGGCCTTCGAACGGGGCCGCCGACGCTGATGAAACAGGTGGGGCGGGCGAGGCGACTGGGGCGACTGAGGCCGACGAAACAGACCGGACGGGCGAGGCGGCCGGGGCAGCTGGGGCGGACGAGACCGGCAGGACGGGGAAATCGGAAGGGACGGGCGAGGCGGGCGAAGGCCCCCCTGACGCACCCGGCCGGTCCGGCGCCGGCCGATGAGGGCGCCGCGCGCCCGCCCCGGCCCGGGACCGGCCCACGGCGTACGCCCCGTGTCCCCCGTACGCCTCCGGACTCCCCGCCCGGCCCCTCAGCACCTGCCTGCACTGCACGCCGGCAGTACCTGCCGGCGTGTCACGTCAGTACATGCTGAGCAGCTGCTCCAGCGTGGGCTCGGCGGCCGGTTCCCCGTCGGGCAGCGCCAGTTCGAACCAGACCGTCTTGCCGCGCGGCGTCCGTCTGGACCCCCAGCCCGCGCTCAGCATCCCGACCAGCTGGAGCCCGCGCCCGCCCTCGTCGGTGTCGCGCGCCCGACGCCGCCGCGGCTGGACGAGGCCCGCGTCCCACACCTCGCACACCAGTGTGCGGTCGAGCAGCAGCCGGAGCCGGATCTCGCCCTCGCCGTACCGCAGGGCATTGGTGACCAGCTCGCTGACCAGCAGTTCGGTGGTGTCGACCAGTTCACCGAGATCCCAGGCCAGCAGCTGCTCACGGGCGAGCTCGCGGGCCCGGCCGACCGAGCGGGGCTCGCGCGGCAGCCGCCAGTCGCCGACCGCGTCGGCCGGAAGTCCCCGGATACGGGCCATCAGCAGGGCGATGTCGTCCTCGCCGTGCCGGGTGTCGAGGGTCGTCAGGACCTGGTCGCAGACGACCTCCAGGGGCCGTTCCGGAGCGACGAGCGCGTCGCGCAGGGCCCGGAGCCCCTCGTCCAGCGGATGGTCCCGGGACTCGACGAGTCCGTCCGTGTAGAGGGCGAGCAGGGCGCCCTCCTTCAGTTCGACCTCGACCTCCTCGAAGGGCTCGCCGCCCACGCCGAGCGGCATCCCGGGCGGGACGTCGAGCAGTTCGGCCCGCCGCCCCGGCTCGGCCACGGCCGGCGGGAGATGGCCCGCGTTGGCGAAGGTGCACCGCCGGGTGACCGGGTCGTAGACCGCGTACACACAGGTCGCCAGGTACACCTCGGAGAGGTCCGCCTCACGGGACTTGTGGGCGGCCCGCGAGGGCCACTGGGCCCCGCCGCCGGGGGCCCCGGGGAAGGCGCCGGTGGCGCGGCCGGGCGTGCCGAGCCCCCGGGCGACCTCGTCGAGCGCCGCGAGCACCTCGGCCGGTTCCAGGTCCAGCAGGGCCAGGGTCCTTACGGCGGTGCGCAGTTCGCCCATGGCGACGGCGGCGCGCAGCCCGCGCCCCATGACGTCTCCGACGACGAGGGCGGTGCGGTGGCCGGGGAGTTCGATGACGTCGAACCAGTCGCCGCCCACCTCGGTCGCGGTGTTGCCGGGGAGGTACCGGCAGGCGATGTCGAGGCCGGCCGCCTCGGGGTCGCCGGGCGGCAGCAGGCTGCGCTGGAGGATCAGCGCGCGTTCGTGCTCCCGCCGGTAGAGGCGGGCGTTGTCGATGCAGACCGCGGCGCGGGAGGCGAGTTCGACGGCCAGGCCCCGGTCCCGTTCGCCGAACGGCTCGCTGCCCTTGGTACGGGAGAACTGGACGAGGCCGACCACCGTGTCGTGGGCGACCATCGGCACGGCCAGGGTCGACTGGACGAAGCCCCGGTCGTCGCCGGGCACGTCCTCCACGTGTCCGGTGCGCAACGCCACCGCGCAGGGCGAGTTGTACGGGAACCGGTGCACGGCGCCCGGCGCGGGCGGACAGGCGCCTGAGTCGGAGGCGGACGCGGCTCCGCCCCGTGCCGAGGCGGGCGCGCCCCGGCCCCTCGCGGCGGCGGGCAGCGCGCCCGACACGGCACTGGCGAAGGCGACCCGGCGCAGTTCGGCCGAGCCGCCGACGGACTCCTGGCGGAGCGAGTCCCAGCTGCCCGGCGGTGCGTCGTCGCCGGTGAGCAGGCCCTGGTAGAGGTCGACGGAGGCAAGGTCGCAGAAGCCGGGCACGGCGACGTCGAGGAGCTCCCGGGCGGTGGTCTCCAGATCGAGGGAGTTGCCGATGCGGGCGCCGGCCTCGTTGAGCAGGGCGAGGTTGCGACGGGCGCTGGCGGCCTCGCGGGCCGCGATGTGCCGTCGCGTCACATCCGTGGCCAGACCGGCGATGCCGACGGGCCGGCCCGATCCGCTGTGCACCCGGTAGAGGTTCATGGACCAGTGCCTGCGGTCCGGGTCGCCGGGGGCGTGGCCGATGAGCTGGAGGTCGGTGACGGAGGCGCCGGTCTCCAGCACCCGCTTCAGGGTGGCGGTGAGGCGCTCCGCCTCGCTCCGGGGCAGGTAGTCCTCGACGGTGCGGCCCCGGTGGTCGTCGGCCCGGCCGCCGAAGACCCTCGCGAAGCGCTCGTTGGCGCGCACCACCGTGAGATCGGTGCCGAACAGCACGAAACCGAAAGGAGATTGGCCGAATATGGCCTGTGAAGCGGCGAGGTCCGTCTCGATGCGGCGCAGCGCGCGGACATCCACGACGATGCAGAGCGCGGCCCGTTCGCCGGTCTTCGTCTCACTCGGCATCACATAGAGCTCGGCGAGCCCGCGCACGGCCCGCTCCCCCGGTATGCGGAACGGGACGAGGCCCGTCCACTCCCTGCCGTCGAGGATCTCGCCCACCCGGCGATGGCCGTCCCGGCGCAGCTCGGCGGGCATGAACGCCTCGACCGGATCCATGCCCACCGCGACATCCGCGGGAAGGCCGAACAGGCCGACGGCCCGTCGGCTCCACTGCTCGATCAGCCCGTCGGGGCCGATCGAGAAGGAGGCGACCCTGATGTAGTCATAGATCGAGCCGGGCGGACTGCTCTGCCACACGATGCCGCCCGCCGTTCCAGGTATTTCGCTCACGCGACCGTCCCCTCCAGCTCACACACCGGACCGGTCCTGACCGCAGTATTCAGCACTCCGGCCCCGACCGACACGGCGTTCACGATCACAGCACGGTCTCAGTCCCTTTCGGACAGGTTCTGCTCGACCTTCGGTGATCGCCGTGCGCGTCGTCCCACCCCACTCCTAACCAGGCAGCGGCAGCTCGAACCACACGGTCTTGCCGGTCTTTCCCCGTCTGGTCCCCCAGCGACGGGCGGAGCACGCGACCAGTTGCAGCCCCCGGCCGCTCTCGTCGTCCGGCCCGGCCGCGCGCTCGGTGGGCGGATCCGGAAGCGGATCGGAGACTTCCACGAGCAGACCGGGACGAGCGGAGGCCGTGTCCCCATCGGGGTGGGGGCGTTGCAGCCGTACGCCGATGGGACCCGATGTGTACTGCAGGGAATTGGTCACCAACTCGCTGACCAGCAGAACCGTCATGTCCCCGAGGAGTGCGTCGAGCCCCCAGCCGCGCAGCGCCTCATGGACGGCGCGCCGCGCGGTGCGCACCGACCCGGGCACGGCGGGGAAGATCCACTCGGCGCAGTCGCCTTCGGTGTCGATCACGCCGACCACTTCCCAAGTCCGATGACGGGGACGCCCTGCCTACACGGGATATTCAGGGCATACCCGATATCCGGCGCGAACTATCGCCGGGATCGACACGTGGGGGCGTACGGGTGTATGGCCACGCACGCGAACAGATGTACGCGGTACAAGGGGCGCACGGAATGGGCACCGCGCGCCGGAACGCCCGGAACCGAAGCCGCCCACCGGCCGGTTCCGCGTCGGCGGCGCACGCCCCTGCATCCGGCTCCGCCACGGTCCGCCGGAGGCGGGGCCGGCGCCCGGGAGAACTCCGGCCGACCGGGCCACGACGGTCATCCGGCCTCGTCAGGGCGGGCGGGCGCGACCAAAGGCCCCGCCGGGGCGCACCGGGGCACCCGCCGCCGAACAGGCGCGCCGCGGCCTCCGCGCGACCGCCGGCCGCGTGTGCGCCGTCGGCGCACCGCCGTTCGCCCGGCGCGCCGCCGCACACACGATCACCCGACACCTGCCCGCCCGGCGCCCGCCGTACGCCCGACGCCCACCACACACGAAAAACCCCGCACGCCCGCAGGGACGGGCTCCGGGGCCAAGGACTCCCACGGAGAGCGGGACCTCGCCGGACACCGCGCACCCCGAAGCGGGCACGCATCCCGCTCCGGCGCGAAGCGGCCCGGTCAGGCGTCGGCGGGGGCGCCGTCCGGCAGGCGGCGCATCACCTCCGCGACCGCGGGCCGGTCCTGATCCAGCCAGTCGACCGCGTCTATCTCGTCGGGCCCGAGCCAGCGCAACTCGTCATGGTCCTCGATCGGCGCGGGCACCCCGGACACCAGCCGGACCGTCCACACCCGGAGCACATACCCCGGTTTCAGCGGCCACTCTCCGGGGACGCGCTCCATCGGCCGCGCCTCCACGCCGAGTTCCTCGCGAAGCTCCCGTACGAGCGCCTGCTCGCCGCTCTCCCCCGGCTCCACCTTCCCACCGGGCAGTTCCCAGCGGCCGGCCAGCTCGGGCGGCGAGCTGCGGCGCGCGGCCAGCAGCCGGCCCCGGTCGCAGACGGCCCCGGCCACCACCACACGATCGTTCATGAGCCGGAGCGTAACGCCCCCGTCGCCGCGCTCACCGCCCCGGGCGGGCGGACCGGCCGGCGCGCTCCACCCAGTAGAGCTGCTCCTCGCCGGGAACCTCCAGCTTGTCGGCGATCTCCTGAGCCTCGCCGCGGGTGGCGTATCTGCCGACGCGATAGCGATTGCCGTTGTCGTCCTGCCGTATCACCAGCCAAGGGAGCTCGGCACCACTGTCGGTCATCGCGCCCCTTCCGAGCATCGCGCCCCTCCCTCGAACGGCTCGCACGTCTTTAAGGATCCCCAGGAAACCGCAATACGCATATGCCGGAGCCTACGCCAGACCTTTACTCAACGGATACGTAATTACACAAAGAGGTACCGTTCCAGCCATGCGGGAGGCATGAAGGAGGGGCGCACCCTACCGGATGCGCCCCCGTGGAGGCGTCGGCCCGCCCGGCGAACCCCGGCCCGTCGGCCACCCGCCGTCCACCCACACCGCTTGCCGGGACATGACAACGGAACACGACGGCTGGAGGCGACGACGGATCGCCCCGGTCACGGACCCCGGCCCGACGACGCGCCGCCAAGGGCTCCCGCCCCCCGCCCGCCGCTCACCGGACCGGAAGGTGGTAGGCGACCCGGAACCGGTCCGCGGGCACCACGACGTCGGCCGTCTCGACCGGACGCCCCGACGCGTAGTACGTGCGCTCGATCACCATCACCACATGCCCGGGAACGCCGCCGAGCGCCAGGAGCTCCTCCGCCAGCCCCGGGCGCGCGCCGACCTGCTCGGCCACGTTGTCCACGACGACGTCGATCGCGGCCATCCGCTCGACCACCCCGCAGCCGCCCAGCGGCCCCTCCTCGGGCAGCATCACCGGCGTGCGCCCGGTCAGCGCGAGCGGCTCCCAGGAGGTGGAGAGCATCATCGGCTCGCCGGCCTCCCGGAAGGTGTAGCTCGTGCGCATCACCCGGTCGCCCGGCCCGATCCCCAGACGCTCCGCCACCGCGGCGCTCGCGCCCTCCTGTTCGCTGCGGGACTCCCAGGTGCCCCGCGTCCCCTCCGCCGTCTGCTCCTGGCGGAACGGACTGGCGCCCGACACGGGCCGATAGCCGGAACGGGCAATCCGGCGCGGGACCGGGCGCTCCCGCACATACGTACCGGAACCGGAGCGTCCCTCGACCAGCCCCTCGGCCATCAGCACCTTGCGGGCCTCCAGCGCGACCGTGTCCGAGACTCCGTACTCCTCGCGGATACGGGCCTGCGAGGGCAGGCGCGTACGCGGCGGCAGCGAACCATTGACGATCTTCTCTCTCAGATCGCTCGCAACACGCAGATAGGCGGGCTGCTCACCGAAAGTCACAGGCCACTCCCAACAGGTTGACAATCTGCAACAGAGTGACAACGGTCGGTTGTGAATCGCAAGCGCAGGCCAGAGTTTCACTCGAAGTGATGATTCACTCCGATGCCCCGCATGACCTCGCGCTCGCGCAGGCATGAAGCAGTCATGTGTCCACACCTCGTACATCCGCGCACCGCGCGAGAGGCGGCCGCGCCGGCGACCGCCTCTCGTGTCATCCCGTCCCGCCCGCCCGTGCCCGGGCGTTCCGGCGGACCGTCATCGGAACTGCAGCCCCCAGGAGTTGATCCTCCCGGTGTCACCTGCGGCGTTGTCGCCGACGCGCAGCTTCCAGGTGCCGGCGGCCACCTCGGAGGAGGCGTTCACCGAGTAGGTGGTGACCACGTCGTCGGCGCTGCCGCCCGTGCCGTACGCCTTGAGGTTGTAGACCGAGCCGCTGGGCGCGACCAGGTCGATCCTCAGGTCGCCGATCCAGGTGTGTCCGATGTCGACGGACACCCCGAGCGCGGCCGGCGCGTTCCCGGCGACGCCCGAGACGGTGATCGGCGACTCGACGGTGGAGTTGTCACGGATGGTGTAGCTCGTCGTGTTCTCGAACTTCGGCCCCGGCGGCGTCGTGGCGCCCCCGCCGACGTTCAGCAGCCGGTTCGGGGAGCCCGTGCCCGGGCTCGTCACCACGCCGGTGCTCGCCGCGGCGACGACACCGGCGGACACCTGCGCCGGGCTCTCGTTCGGGTGCTCGGCCAGATAGAGGGCCGCGGCTCCGGCGACGTGCGGGGAGGCCATGGAGGTGCCGGAGATGGTGTTGGTGGCGCTGTCGCCGGTGTTCCAGGCCGAGGTGATCGACGAGCCCGGGGCGAAGACGTCCAGTACGCTGCCGTAGTTGGAGAAGCTGGAACGGGCGTCCGTGCTGGTCGTGGAGCCGACGGTAATGGCCTCGGCGACCCTCGCCGGGGACCTGGTGGAGGCGTCGGTCGACTCGTTGCCCGCGGCCACCGCGTAGGTGACGCCGGACGCGATGGACTTCCGCACGGCCGCGTCGAGCACGGAGTCGGCCCCGCCGCCCAGGCTCATGTTGGCGACGGCCGGCTTGACGGCGTTCGCGGTCACCCAGTCGATGCCCGCGACGACCTGCGCGGTCGTGCCCGAGCCGCTGTTGTCGAGCACGCGCACGGCGACGATCTTCGCCTTCTTGGCGACGCCGTACGAAGATCCCGCGACGGTGGCCGCCACGTGGGTGCCGTGCCCGTGGCCGTCCTGCGCGGTGTTGTCGTTGTCGATGGCGTCGTAGCCGTATGAGGCCCGGCCGCCGAAGTCTCCGTGGGTGATCCGGACGCCGGTGTCGATGACGTAGGCGGTGACGCCCTCGCCCGCCTTGTCGGGATAGGCGTAACTCTGGTTCAGCGGCAGCCTCTTCTGGTCGATCCGGTCCAGCCCCCAGGACGGCGGCGACGGCTGGGTGCCGGTCGCCTTGAAGACCCGGTTCTGGACGACGGACTCGACGGCCGGGTCCGCGGCTAACTTCTTCGCCTGGGCGGCGGAGAGTTCGACCGCGTAGCCGTTGAGGGCGGCGCGGTAGGTGTGCTTGATCCTGGCCCCGTACTCCTCGGCCAGCGCCCTGCCCTTCGCCGTTCCGGCGCCGACCGCCGACTTGTCGAGCGTGACGATGTAGCTGCCGCTGATGGCGCCGGGGGCGCCGGCGTTCTCAATCCGCCCCTCCGCGGCCGCACCGGCGGCGGAGGCCGGGAACGAGGCGGCGGTGGAGAGCACGAGGGCCGCACCGGCCAGGACGCTCGCGGCGGCGACTCTTCGCCGCGCGTGGGGGATGTGACGCAGCAGTGGCATGACGGGAAATCCTCCTCGGTTGCGGTGCGCTGACAGGGGGTCCGCCGGACACGGAGGTGGAACGCGAACGAACAGGCCGGGGCGGCACGGGGCGATCACCGGGACACCGCAGCGACGCGGCACGGAAATGCCATGCACCTGACAATCAGAGGCTCGGAAGTGCGGGCCGCTCACGACCCGTCCGACAGCGAAAGGTTGACCGATCCATGGCAAACGCACAAGGGGTTCTTGGGCTGCGCCATACCTACGACATCGAGCCGCCACACGCCCGACACGCCACCGGACACGGCCGCCCGCCCCACCCGGGCGACGCCCCGCACCGAGACCACCGCACCCACCTGGCACCATCCGGTCCGCCGCGCCCTCCAGGGCCCGGATCTCACGATCTCCGCCCCCTCACTCCCCACACGCCCGCCGCCTCGGGGAATTCACAAGGCCGCCACACGAACGCGCCGCACGCCGACGCCCCCCGACCGCCCCCGTCCCTGCCCCTGCCCCTGCCCCTGCCCCTGCCCCTGCCGAGGACGCGCCCCACGCCTCCGCCCCCGAACCACCACCGGCTCGCCCCCGACCGGGTCATCGCGGACGGCACCGGCCTCGCCGAACACCGCAGCCTCCACGCACCACACCCCGCCCCGCCTCCCACACCCGCATCCGCATCCGCATCCGCACCCTCCCGCACCCCCTGCCCCGCACGTCCCCGAGAGACGTCACCCACCCCCGCCGTCACCCCGACGACACGCCCTCCCCACGGTCCCGCCATGACCCGCCGCCCCATGGCCCGCAGTGGCCCACCGTGGCAGGCCGTTCCACCGTCACCGTCGCCGTCTCCCTTCCCGCCCCCTCCGCCGTTCGGCCGTGCCCCGCGTGCCGTGCGTCCGCGCCCGGCGCGCGCATCCCTACGGTCGTACGGTGAGCCTCTCGCGTGTCTGCCTCCTCACGTCCCTCACATCCCTGACGTCCCTGCTCGCGGGCACCCTGCTCGCACCGCCGCCACCCGCCTCCTACGCGGCCGCGCCCCGGCCGCCCGCCGCCACCGACTGCGGTCGCGACACCGACCCCGCCTGGGCGCTGTCCTCCGCCCGCTACGGGGAGGCCGCCGCCCACGCCCCCTATGTCGGCAACGGCTACCTGGGCCATCGGGTGCCGCCCGCGGGCGCGGGATACGCGGCGCCGGGCGAGCGGACGGGCTGGCCCCTGTTCACCCCGCGCTACGACGGCGCGTTCGTCTCCGGCCTGTACGGGCGCGAGAAGAACCTCGCCGACGGCCGCGAGGTGATCGCCGCCCTGCCCAGCTGGACCGACCTCGATGTGCGCGTCGGCGGGGAGACCTACGACTCCGACACTCCCCCGGGCCGAATCTCGCGCTACCGCCAGACCCTCTTCCTCCGCTGCGGCCTGATCCGCACCTCGCTGCGCTGGACCGCCTCCGACGGGCGCGCCACCGACCTCGTGTACGAGGTGCTGGCCGACCGGTCCGACGTGCACACCGGTGCCGTACGCCTGCGCATGACCCCTCGCTGGACCGGCGCCGCCACCGTCACCGCACGCCTGGACCCCCGGGGCGCGCGCCGCGTCGACCTCGCGGCCGACGGCACGTTCCGCACCCGGGGCACCGGCACGGCGGGCGCGATCGCCCAGACCCTGCGCACCGGCGGACCGGCCACGACACGCGAGGCCGCCGGCGGCGCGCTCCGCGACACGCGCCGGGTGCGCGCCGGGCGCACGTACGCCTTCGAGAAGTACGTCGGCGTCGACACCGCGCTCACCTCGTCCGCCCCGCGCACCGCCGCCCGCGCGGCGTCCAGGCGCGCGGCCCGCCGCGGCTGGCCGGCCGTCCTCGCCGCCAACGCCGCCGCCTGGCGGCGGGCGTGGGCCGCCGACATCGCCGTACCGGACAGCCCGGACCTGCGGAAATGGCTGCGTTCGGCGCAGTACGGCCTGCTCGCCGCCACCCGGCCCGGCGCCCGCGACAGCATCGCCCCGGCCGGGCTGAGCAGCGACGACTACGCGGGGCTGGTGTTCTGGGACGCCGAGATCTGGATGTACCCCGGACTGCTCGCCACCCGTCCGGAGCTGGCCCGTACGGTCGTGGAATACCGCTACCGCACCCGCGCCGCCGCCCGCGCCAACGCCCGGAAGCTCGGATTCCGTGGCCTGTTCTACCCGTGGACGAGCGGAAGCCGGGGTGATCTGCGGTCCGAGTGCCACAGCTGGGACCCGCCGCACTGCCGCACCCAGATCCACCTCCAGGGCGATGTCGCGCTCGCCGTCTGGCAGTACTACCTGGCGACCGGGGACCGCGCGTGGCTGGCCGGGCACGGCTGGCCGCTGCTCCGGGGGATCGCCGACTTCTGGACCTCCCGGGTCACCGCGAACGGCGACGGCAGTTACTCGCTGAAGGACGTCGCGGGACCCGACGAGTACAGCAACGGCGTCACCGACGGGGTCTTCACCAACGCCGTCGCGGCCACCGCCCTGCGCAACGCGACCCGCGCCGCGCGCCTGCTCGGACACCCCGCGCCGGCGGAGTGGACGCGGATCGCCGACGGCCTGCGCATCCCGTACGACCCGGCGCGGAAGCTGTTCCTCCAGTACGCGGGCTACCGGGGCTCGACGATCAAACAGGCCGACGCGGTGCTGCTGATCTATCCGCTGGAATGGCCGATGGAGCCGGGCGCCGCCGCGGCCACGCTCGCCTACTACGCCGCCCGCACCGACCCGGACGGCCCCGCGATGACCGACTCGGTCCACGCGATCGACGCGGCCGCGATCGGGGAGGCGGGCTGTGTCACGTACACCTACCTCCAGCGGTCCGTGCGCCCGTTCATGCGCGGCCCGTACGCCCTGTTCAGCGAGGCGCGGGGGGCGAAGGCGGGCGCCCAGGACCCGCTGGCCGGGGCCCCCGCCGAGGACTTCCTCACCGGAAAGGGCGGCTTCCTGCAGGTCTTCACCCACGGCCTGACGGGCCTTCGGCTGCGGGAGGACGGAGTGCGACTCGATCCGCTGCTGCCGCCGCAGCTGGGCCGCGGGGTCACCCTGACCGGCCTGCGCTACCGGGGCCGCAGCTACGACGTCGCGATCGGCCCCCTGACGACGACGGTCCGGCTGACCTCCGGCGCCCCGTTCACCGTCCACACCCCCACCGGCCCCCGCCTCCTCACCGGCGCCCTCACCCTCCCGACCCGCCGCCCCGACCTCGCCGCGACGACGGACGCGGCCCGCTGCCGCCCGGTGACGGCGACCTCCGAGGCCCCCGGCCGGTACGCGGTGGCCGCGGTCGACGGCAGCCCGGCCACCGCCTGGTCCCCGGCCGGCACGAGTGGCGCGCTGACGGTCGACCTGGGACGCGCCGCGCCGGTGACCGCGATCCGCCCGGAGTGGACGGACGCCCGAGCCGTCCCGTACCGCCTGGAGACCTCCCGGAACGGCACCGCCTGGCACCCGTACCACCCGGGCGCGACGGCCCGCCTGGTCCGCCTGACGGTGACCGCCCAGGACCCGGAGAAGCCTTACAGCGTAAGGGAGTTGACCGTCGTCCAACCGTGACGGCCGCCGCTCCCCCGAAGGCCCGGGACGCTCCCGTTCCACCCAGTGGCGGGCATGGGGTCCGGCCGATACGCCGCTGCCCGCCCGGAACTTGGCTCCCCCGGACCGGTCTGACAGGATCTCGGCATGGCGAGAGCGGGCAGAGACCTGAGAGCCTGGTTGACCGGACTCGACGACAGACAACTTCGTGAACTGATCCTGATTCCGGGGCCCTTGTCCTTCTGGGCCCAGATCCCTCTCCGCGGCCCTCATCCGCGCCCGGGCCGTCGCGAACTGCTCTCGGCCCGAGCCTGCCTGAGACGGGCGTCCGCGCGCGACTTGAAGCACATAGCCGACGCGGCCGCCGATTTCGTCGACCGCCTCAGACCCCCGCACGCCGAGGAGGGCCCGCTCGATCCCCTCGGTACGGACATCGACGCCCTTGAGGCGATGACCGGGGAACTGCCTCCGGTACTGGCCCGGCTCATCCTGCATTCCATGCTGTTGGAGGACGGCACTCCGCGGCGGGCCCTGGCCGAGCGCTACTGGGACCGGTTGCTGGAAGCCGCCGACCGGCCCGTCGTCGGCTCGCGCGGGGAGACCGAAGGCCATCACCACGACGGTGCTTCCGACGAAGGCATCGCCGAGCAGGACCAGCACGGTGACCTGAACGCCGGAGCAGACCGCCAGGCCGGGGACATGGGAGACGCTGTGACGAACGAGCAGGCCGAGGCGGCGCAGCCCGCCGCGCGCGAGGCGGCCGACACGGCCGCGGGCGCGCCCGGGAAGGCGAGCGACTCCTCCGGTCTCGCGGCCGCCGTGGACGCGCTGCGCGCCCGGGCCGCGGAGGCCGCGGACGCACTGCGGCTCGCCGCGGAACGGGTGTCCGGCGGGCTCCCCCTGCCCGACGCCTTGGAGGAGTCTGCCGCCGCCTGGGCGCGACAGCGGGAGGCCATGGCGTGCCGGTGCCGGGACGCGGGGCATGAGTGGACCGACGAGGACGGATTCGACGAACTCCGGGCGATCGTCGAGGCACTTCGGGAAGAACAGGAGCGGGAGGCCGCCCGGAGCGTCCGGCTCGCCGGGCTCAACCAGCAACGGCAGGCCCTGCTGCCCGTGCTGGACCAGGCCGAGCAGAGCGGCGCCGCCCACCTGGAGCCGCTGCGTACGACATTGCGGACGCTTGAGGCCGAGATCGCCGAGCTGACCGCCGGAGTCCGGCCCGGGCCCGCGGACCCGGCGGTCCCGGCCCCCCGGAGCGCGGCGGACGACGGCCGGCCCGACGCGATGGCCGATGCCCCCTCCCCGGCCCCGGTCGAGGAGAACCTGAAGGCCGAGGCCGGGCAGAGCTCGGAGCCGGCCGAGGACGCCCCGACGGCCACGGACGGAAAGAGTCCGGAGGCGGCCGAGGACGCCCCGACGGCCGAGGCCGAGCAGGGCGGGCAGGCGGCCGAGCAGAGCTCAGCGGCAGCCCCGGACGACGCGAGTGCCGCGGAAACCGGGGACCCGGCGCGTCCTTCGGATTCCCGGCCCTCGGACGCGACCGGCGGGGGGCCCCACCGGCCCGCCCCGACCCCGGCTCCCGACGGCCCGGCGGACGTCGCCGACGCGGATCGCTCCCGGGCCCCGGGGCCGGGGAAGCCCGTGACCTCCGTGACTTCCACGGAATCCGCAGCCCCTGCGGAATCCGCAGCCGCCGCAGCCTTCGCGGCTTCCGCGACTTCCGTCGAATCCGCGGAGCCCACGGCATCCGCGGAACCGGAACGCACCGAGTCCGAGCCGGAGCCCGAGCCCGCCCCGTCCCGCCGACCGGGGGCCTCCCGGCCGGAGCGGCCCGAGGAACCGGTGCTGCCCTGGGCCGCTCCCATGGCCGGCGCCGAGGGGGCCGGGGCCGAGGGCGACACCGGTGTCTCCCCCGTCGAGCGGCTGGTGGGCGCGGACCGCTTCCAGGAGGCGTACTGGCTGACCGTCGCGTCCGACGAGCCCGGGCACCGTGCGGAGTGCCTGGCATTCGCGGACGCCGCCTTCTCCTGCGGCACGCCCGAGGACGCGACCCGGGTGATGACCCGGTTCGTCCCGGACCCGGAGAGTATGCAGGGCGACCGTCCGGCCCTGGTCACGGCGGCCGTCGCCTCCGTCCGTGCGGGGCTGGTCGTGGGCTGGCCCAACGACCTGCTGCTGCAGGCGGACCCCTGCTCCTCCCTCTCCGGCCCGTGGAGCCGGCTGCTGCGATGTGCCGTCGACGTCCTGCGGCACTATCAGCGAGTGGACCCCGCCGGGCTGCGCCTCGGCACGGAGACGGGCCCGACGCTGACGCGTTCCGGGCTCGCCGAGGAGGCCGAGCGCCTCCAGGCCGACCTGCCGAAACGCAAGATCGGCTACGCGCGGGCGACCCAGGTCCAGAACCTGCTGACGCGTCCGGAGCAGCCGCTGGGCCGCGCGCTGGGGGCCGTCCGCGCATGGGCCTCCGGCGACGCCGACGCGTCCGTGCTGGACGAGGCATGGGAGACCTTCCGCAAGCGGGACTCCTCCGAGCGGATCATCGAGGAGGCCGACGCGGCGATCCGCACCCCGAAGCAGGCCAAGGAACCCATCGAGGCCAAGGCCAAACGCTCCCTGCTCAACCGGATCGAACAGGTCGTCACGCTCCTCTCCCAGGCCCGGGCACTCGCCGCGCCGGACGTCGAGGAGCGCAGCGACACCGTCACCGCGCTGGGCCACGCGCTCGCCCAGGTGCGGGACCTGCCGCCCCTGCCGGGGGTCGAGGGAACGGCGCTGCTGTGCCTGCGGCGCTGGCTCATCGGGGACGGGCGCCCCGCGGTGACCCGGCGGCTGCCGGATGTCGCCGACGACCGGACGGGGGCGTTCCCGGGCGCCGGTTTCATACCCGCCGCTGAGGCCCTGCTGGCCGCCCCGGACCTGCCCCGCACTCCCGAGGGGGCACCCGCTCCGGACGCTCCCGGCTTCGCCCGGGCGGTGCTGTCGCTGCTGGAGCCGGCGGACATGGCCGCCGTGGCGACGGCCTATGCCACGCGCGGGGACCTGCACCTGGCGGACGCCCTGGTGGATGCGCTGGAGCAGGGGCTGGTGCCCGCCGCGGACGCCGGCCCCGAAGCCCTGCTCCCCGACTGGCGGATCCGTCGTGACGCGCAGTGGGCCCGCTGGGCGAATGTACGGGCCGAAACCCACCGGGTCACCGCCGGACTGCTCGCGGAGCTGCGCGCCCAGAGCCTCGATCTGGTGACCGAGCGGGAACTGGTGGGCCGGCTCGAACAGCTGGAGCGCCCGACACCGGACGGCGCCTTCCGCTCCACGGTGGAGGCCATCCGCCGGCTGGAGAAGGAACTGCGGGAGCGGGTCCAGGCGTATGTACGCCGGCTGCGTGAGCAGTTGGGGGCGCTCACGCTCACCGACGCGGACCGTGAGCGGCTGTCCGCGCTGCTGGCGGCGGGCGACACGGTCACGGCGGAGGAATGCCTGGCGCTGCTGCGCAAGGGAGAGCCCTTGCCGGAGTGGAACGGCACGGACCGCGGCGAGGACCTGGAGCGGTTCGTGTCGGGCCTGGGGTCGGTCACTCCGGTCAAGGCGGGCCAGCAGGGCTATTCGGCGAGGCCGTGGGCCGAGCACTACGCGGACGGCGAGCCGCTGACCGAGGGCGCGTTGGCCGGGATCGACTCCTGGGACGCGCTCAGCAAGCCCTCCACGCGCGGCATGGAGTGGCAGAAGCACGTGCCCTCGGTGCTGCGGCTGCTCGGCCTGGAGGGCAGGCCTCCGGCCCGGGACGACAACCGCCAGCTTCGCGGCACGCTCCGGTTGACCGCGAAGCTCCGGGCGAGCGAGAGCGCTCCGGGTTACGTCGCCGAACTCGGCTCCGCGGCGACCACGTACACGATCTTGGTGGTGTCGGACGAACAGCGCGGCCGCAGCCCTCTGGAGCTGCTCGACCGCGGCGACTCCGGGGCCTGCGTCATCCTCTACCTGTACCCCCTGGGCACGGCCGGCCGCCGGGCGATGGCGTCGCGCGCGCGGACCTCCGCGCAGCAGGCACTGGTGGTGGACCCGGCGGTCTTCGGATGGGTCGCCGCGCGCTCGCCGAGGTCGTTCCGGGCGCTGCAGCGCGTGACTCTGCCCTGGACCGGCTTCAATCCGTACACGCCGTTCGTGGCCGGGCTGGTCCCGCCGGAGGTCTTCTACGGCCGGACCCGGGAGATCGCCGCGGTCAAGGACCGGCTGGGCGCTCTCTTCCTTTACGGCGGACGCCAGTTGGGCAAGTCGGCGCTACTGCGGAAGGTGGAGGCCGACTTCCCCGCGACCCCCGACCACAAGGCCGTCTACCTGGACCTGAAGGCACGCGGAGTGGGCGAGGCGGAGCCCGCCGACCGGATCTGGCCGGTGCTGGCCACCGAGCTCAAGCGCGTCGGGGTGCTGGGGTCGAAAGTGTCCACGGCGGTCTCCCCCGACGTGCTGCTGGAACAGGTGCGCCGCTGGCTGGAGGAGAACCGCGAGCGGCGGGTGCTGGTCCTCGCCGACGAGGCGGACGCCTTCCTGACCGCCGACTCCAAGGCGGTGCGCGGCAGCGGCGGCGAGGGCACCTTCGCCAACGTGGCCCGGCTCAAGGGGCTGATGGACAGCACCGACCGGCGTTTCAAGGTGGTCTTCGCCGGTCTGCACCAGGTGCAGCGGTTCAGCCGACTCTCCAATGTGCCCCTGGCGCACGGCGGTGAGGAGCTGATCGGCCCGCTCAAGCCGGCCGAGGCGCAGCACCTGGTGGTCGAGCCGATGGCGGCCTTCGGCTACCGCTTCGAGCGACCGGAGCTGGTCTGGCGGGTGCTGGCGGCCACCAACTACCAGGCCTGCCTGGTGCAGATCTTCTGCGAGCGCCTGGTCACCGCGCTGCGGGAGAAGCCGCTGGGCTCGGCACGGTGGCCGATCGCGGTGACCGAGGACGACGTGCGGGCCGTGACGAGCTCCCCCGAGGTACACCGGCACATCGCCGAGCGGCTGCGGCTGACCATCAACCTCGAGGACCGGTACCGGGTGCTCGCCCTGGTGATCGCGCTGCGCAGCCAGGCCGACGGCTTCCGGCGCGGCTACGACGCCGACGAACTGCTCAACGAGGCCAAGCGGAACTGGCCGGAGGGCTTCAGCCGGCTGACCGCCAGTGACGTGAAGATCTATCTGGAGGAGATGGTGGGGCTCGGCCTGCTGATCCAGCAGGCCGACCGCCGTCGCTACGCGGTGCGCAGTCCCAACGTGGTGCACATGCTCGGCACCCGTGAGGACCTCGAACTGGAGCTTCGCCAGACCGAGTTCAGCCTGCCCTACGACTACAACCCGCGGTTCTCCCGCCGCCTGCTGGGGTCGGGCGAGCGGTCCGGCGCGAACCGGTACAGCCCCCTCACCGAACAGCAGTTGTATGAGGCGACCGGTCCCGGTCTGACCGTGGTGCGGCTGACGAAGGCGCACGGTCCGGAGCTGATGGAACCGGCGATCCGCTCCTACGCGGACGCGCGGGGCCTGGACGTGCGCACGGCCGTCCCCGACGAGCTCGTGGACGTGCTCACCCAGGACACCCGGAGCAAGGACTCCAGTGTGGTCTTCGCCGATCTGCGCTACTGCGGTCCGGATACGCTCGGCCGGAGCCTGGACCGGCTGCGCCGGCACACGGCGCGTGGCAACACGGCGCCGGAGCGCGCGGGAATCGTCCTGGTAGATCCGCGCGCGCGGGACGTCCTCGACGAGGAGCACGCCGCCCGGGTGCTGCGACCGGAGCGGTGGAACGCCGACAGCCTGCGGGCCTGGCCGGAGTGCCCGTTCGACACCCCGGACAAGCGGCGTCGGCTGATGGAGACCACCGGTGGCTGGCCCAGCCTGGTGGAACGCACCGTGGACTTCGCCACCCGGGGCGGGTTCACCCTGGAGGCCGCCCTGGAGGCGATCCGGGCTCAGTTCGCCCAGAAGGAGGTCGCCCGTACCCATCTCGACCGGGTCGAGCTCACCCCGGACATGCGGAACCTGCTGGCCGACTGGGTGCAGTACGTCGAGCCCGGTGAGGGCTGCGACCACGGCGACATCGCCGCCGTGACCGGACTCGACCTGACCGAGGTCCGCTCGTTCACCGACCGGCTCGCCGACCACGGCGTGCTGGACGACGACGAGGACGGCTACGCACTCGACCTCGTCACCTTCCGCGCGATCGCCACGCTGGGGAAGGAGTCGTGATCGGTGCGGCCGCCGTCGACGGGGCCTCGTTGCCGGGAATACGGGTGTGGCTCGGCCGCCTGATGGCCGATCTGAACAGCGGCCGCAGCTGTCTGTGGCTGCTGCCCCGGAGCGTGCTGGACGGCGGCGACCGGGCCGAATGGCTGCTGGGCGAGGTGCTGCACGAGCTCTCCGACTTCGTGCTGCTGCCCTCGTACGAACCCGTCGCCCCGGCCGCCGCCCCTTCCGTGCCGCCGCCCCGGCTCCCCGCCGCCGGCGGCCCGTGGTCCGGTCTGGCCCCGGTGCCCGACTTCGACGACGGGCTGCCCGACCTGATCGCGCCGAGGGCTCCCCGGCCCGCCGAGCCGGAGCCGGAGCCGCCGCCCGCCCCGGCGGAGGCGCTGGCCCGGCTCCTGGAGCGGCTCGCCAAGGAGCTGCCCCCGGCCGACGACGCGGACCGCTTCGGCCCGGACCCGACCGGAAACGTGCTGGCCCGGCTCACCGGCGGCGACGCCGGCGCCGTCGAGACCCGTCCGGTGGTCGTACGGGCCTGGTGCGAGCCGGTGCCTTCAGCCGCCGCCCATCTGCTGCGGCGGCTGGTGGCCACGGCCAAGGAGGCGGGTCTGCCGCCGAGCCGGCGCCCCAGGGCCCTGGTCGTGGCCTCCGCGGACGATCTGCCGAGCGGCCTGCCCGATCAGCTGGCCCGCGAGGACATCGCGGTGCACTGGTGGTGGGGCGCCACCGGTCGCCTGGACACCGCCACGGTCGTCGCGCTGGCACGCCCGTTGCTGGCTTCCGTCACGGAGCGCCGGCAGCTGCGGGAGGCGGTGACTCAGGCCACGATCACCGAGGTGTGCGGCCCGTTCCTCGACGTCGCCGCCGCCCTGGCCGGGCGTTGGAACGGCAGCCCGGAGGCCCTGACGTCGGCGCTCCGCGGCGTGATCGCGGATCTGCCCGGACCGGCGGTCGTCCCGCCGCAGCGGGCCGAGAACGCCCGGCATCCCGGCCACCGCCCCGACGAGCGACTGCTCGCCGCGTGGAACGCGGGCGCCGTCGACAGCTGGGACGGCAGATTCCGCCGTCACCCGAGCTACGACCTCACGCATGATCAGGCGGTGTCCGCCCATGTGTGGCTGGCCCAGAACCATGTGCTGCTGCCGCTCCTGGACGACGCCCGGGAGCAGTTCACCGCCACCGTCCGGCTGCGGACACGGGTACCGCCGGCCCGGCTCGCGCAGGACTACGGCCCACGACGCGAACCCGGCACGGCCCCGGAACCCACCGACTCCGCCCTCTCCATGCTGGAGCTCGGCGCGATGTGGAGCGCCCACTGCGACGGCGCCCTCGCCCTCACCCCCGCCGAGCGCCGGCGGCTGCGCACCCTGCGCGAGGCCCGTAACCTCCTCGCCCACCGCACCCCCCTCGACGGCCCCCGGCTCCAACGCCTGCTCGAAGAGCTGTGCCGCTGACCAGGAGAGGCCGAGCCCCGGGACTTCGAGATCGCGTCCCGCACGGATCCGGCGCGGTCGCGGCCCGTCCGGCCCGCCCGCTGTCAGTGGCGGATGCTTCCATGGCCCCATGAGCACCGTGCACGAAACCGCCGCCCGCCTCCCCGACCCCGCCGAACTGCGCGCCCACCTCCGGGCGTTGGCCGTTCTGGACGCCGCGATCGGCGACGATCCGCGGTTCCGCTGCCACACCTTCGACACGGCCTGGGGTCCCGACGAAGAGGCGGCCCTGATGGAGAACGGCTCGGGAGACGACTTCTCCGTGCTCTTCACCCCGGCCGGCGTGCTCATACGCGGCTTCGATCACGAGTCGGAGATGAGCCCGTACGGGACGGACGGCGAGCGGGTCTGGCCCGGCGTCATCGACGAGGTGCCCGCCGCCCTGAGCCCGCTCCTGAACGAACCCGCCTTCCGCGACGAGGGCATCGACGCCCCTCGCGTCACCGCCTGTCTGTGGCGGGAGACACGGCCTGGCGCACCGGCTCGGCCATCGCCTTCCCGCCGGGCAGCGAAGACCCGGACGGCTCCGGCTTCCTCTTCGGCCTGCTCACCGACCGCTCCCCCGAGGCCGTCCGGGCCCATTTCGAGGACTACTACGAACGCCCCGTTCCCCTCGACGCCGTCCGCCATGTCCTCGCCGGACTCCCCCTCACTCCCGCGATCACCGCGGCCCTCAACCCGACCGCACTCTCGGACGCCGCCCTGCTCCGCAGGATCAGCGAGCATCCCGAGGTCGCCTCCTACCTGGCCCGCGACGGCGAGTTCGACCCCACGCGCACCGACCCGATCGAGCCGATCGCCCTGCCCAACAGCCTGCCGGTGGAGCCCGTCGCCGGCTGCAACGCGGGCGGCACCCACTACCTCTGCGGCCCGGCCGCCCCCGGCGGCCCCCGCCCCGTCCTCTACACCGACTCCGAGGGCCGGGCATCCCTGATCGCCGAGTCCCTGGCCGAGGCCCTGACCCTCGTCATCGTCCTCCCGTCCTGGCACGACGCCCTGGCCGGCTTCCGCCCTCCCGCCCTCAACGCCGACTATCTCGACGACCACCCGGACCACCCCGCCGTCCGCGACCGACTGCTCGCCGCCCTCCGGCTCCCCCCGGCCACCGAGCGCGACGTCCTGGCCCGCCTCCTCGCCACCGCCGCCCGCACCGTCCCCGACGGCTTCCTCCCGTACGTCCTCGACGAGGAGGACTCGTCCTTCCAGCCGATGCTCGAACCACTCGCCGACCGGGCCGTGGGCGAGCGGTGACACACCAGGGTGGTTCCGTGCGCGGCACGGATGTGCCGAAGGGGCCGGACTCATGAGAGTTCGACCCCTTCTGACCTGTGTGTTCGCCACGTCGAGCGACGCGGCGTCGTTTCATCCGCTCAGACGTTGAAGCGGAACTCCACGACGTCGCCGTCCTGCATGACGTAGTCCTTGCCCTCCATGCGGGCCTTGCCCTTGGCGCGGGCCTCGGCGACGGAGCCGGTCTCGACCAGGTCCTCGAAGGAGATGATCTCGGCCTTGATGAACCCCTTCTGGAAGTCGGTGTGGATCACACCGGCCGCCTCGGGGGCGGTGGCGCCCTTCTTGATCGTCCAGGCCCTGGCCTCCTTGGGGCCCGCCGTCAGGTAGGTCTGGAGGCCGAGGGTGTCGAAGCCGACACGGCCGAGGGTGGCGAGGCCGGGCTCGTCCTGGCCCATGGACTGTAGGAGCTCCAGGGCCTCGTCGTCGTCGAGCTCGATCAGCTCGGACTCGATCTTGGCGTTGAGGAAGATCGCCTCGGCGGGGGCGACCAGGGCGCGCTGCTCGTTCTTGAAGTCCTCGTCGACCAGCTCGTCCTCGTCGACGTTGAAGACGTAGAGGAAGGGCTTGGTGGTGAGCAGGTGCAGCTCGTGGAGGAGCTTGCCCTTCTCGGTGCCGGCCGTGATGCCCGCGGCGAAGAGGGTCTGGCCGGACTCCAGGATCTTCTGGGCCTCCTCGACCGCGGCGAGGACCGCGACCTTGTCCTTCTGGAGGCGGGACTCCTTGGTGAGGCGCGGGACGGCCTTCTCGACGGACTGGAGGTCGGCCAGGATCAGCTCGGTGTTGATCGTCTCGATGTCGTCCTTGGGCGAGACCTTGCCGTCGACGTGGACGACGTTCTCGTCCTTGAAGGCACGGATGACCTGACAGATCGCGTCCGACTCGCGGATGTTCGCGAGGAACTTGTTGCCCAGGCCCTCGCCCTCCGAGGCGCCCCGGACGATGCCGGCGATGTCGACGAAGTCGACGGTCGCGGGCAGCAGGCGCTGGGAGCCGAAGATCTCCGCCAGCTTGTTCAGGCGCGCATCGGGGACGCCGACGACGCCGACGTTGGGCTCGATCGTGGCGAACGGGTAGTTGGCCGCCAGCACGTCGTTCTTGGTCAGGGCGTTGAACAGGGTCGACTTGCCGACATTCGGCAGACCGACGATTCCGATCGTGAGCGACACGTTGGCGACTTCCTGAAGGGATGGGAGGGCGGAGTGGGCTCGGCCCGGGTGGGCCGATTCTCCAGTCTACGGGCGGGGGCGACCGGGCAGCCCGGCAACCAGGGGTCGGAGCCGGTGTCCCGGGCTGCATCGGCCGGCAGATGGGCGGTGGCGAGGCCGGACCACCGGGCGGCCGGACCGTCGGGTGGGGGCGGCATTCGGATGGGGGCCGGGGGGTGTTCGGATGGGGAACCGGGGGGCGTTCGCCGATCGGGATGGAAGAGGCAATCGGGGCATGAGAGATAAATGGAAGGCGATCGGGCAGAGGGGGCGATTCGATCGCACTTAGAACAGTGGTTCGGTTCCCGTTCGACCGTATGACATCGAACTCACCCCCAACGTCACCCAAAGGGCGTGTCCCGCACCTGCTTCCTCCGGTCCGGCGACCTACGTTGTCACGGTGGAGCAGCACAGGACACGTCCCCCGCAGCGCAGGCAGCCGCAGCAGGCCCCGCTGTCCCCGCAGGGCACCATCGACGAGGCCGCCGCCGTCTACCCGGTGGTGGACGCGAAGCCGGGCGGCCGGTCCCGGCCGGTGCCGCCCGTGGTTCTCGCGCTGCGCAGGCTGCCCAATCCCCGGCTGACCGGCATCGGCGCGGGGCTCTTCGCCTCCGCCGTCATGTTCGTGCTGGCATGCCTCGACTCGCTGCTGCTCGACGGCTCGCCGACCGTGTTCGGGGTGCTGTTCCTGCCGGTCAGCGCGCTGACCGCGCTGTGGGTACGGCCCGCCGACCTGGTGACCGCCCCGATCATCGCGCCGATCGCGTTCGCCATCGGGATCATCCCGGTCTCCGGCGGCGAGGGCGGTTTCGGGGGCCAGACCATGGCGCTCGTCACCGCTCTCGCCGTGCACGCGGGCTGGCTGTACGGCGGCACGCTCGTCGCCGGGCTCATCGCCACCGTACGGAAGGTACGCATGATGCGGCTGAGGCAGCGGCAGCGCCGGGCCGTGTCCGCCGCGCAGACGCCCCGCACCCCCCGCGGGCGGCAGCGCCGTCCCCGCCACTGACGGGCCCGCCGGATGCGCCCGGATGTGCTCGGACGCGCCCGGACACACCCGGAAACACCCCTGTGCACAGGGGCTTTACCTCATGCAGGGCAGCCTTCGCCTCGTGCGGGGTCCTTCGCCTCGTGCGGGGTCTTCGCCTCGCGCGGAATCCTTGTGTTGCGCCCTGGCCGCCGCGTTCAGCCGCCGCGCCTACGCGCAGGTCGCGGACGCCGCCATCGCCGCGCCCACGATGCCCGCGTCGTTCTGCAGTTCCGCCGGTACCATCTCGGCCCGTACGTGCTCGATCAGCGGGAGGAACTTGTCGGCCTTGCGGCTGATCCCGCCGCCGATGATGAAGAGCTCGGGCGAGAACAGCATCTCCACGTGGCTCAGGTACTTCTGCACCCGGCGCGCCCAGTGGTGCCAGCCGAGGTCCTCGTCCTCCTTGGCCTTGGTGGACGCGTGCGTCTCCGCGTCGTGGCCGTTCAGTTGGAGGTGGCCCAGCTCGGTGTTGGGGACGAGCTTGCCGTCGACGAAGAGGGCGCTGCCGATCCCCGTACCGAAGGTCAGCAGGATCACGGTCCCCTTGCGGCCCCGGCCGGCGCCGAAGGTCATCTCCGCGACACCGGCGGCGTCGGCGTCGTTCAGGAGCGTGACGGGGAGGCCGAGCCGTTGGCCCAGAAGCCTGCGGGCGTCCGCGTCGATCCAGGTCTTGTCGACATTGGCGGCGGTACGGGTGCAGCCGTCCGTGACCACGCCCGGGAAGGTGATGCCCACCGGGCCCGACCAGTCGAAGTGGCCGACCACCTCCGCCACGCTGTCGGCCACCTTCTCGGGCGTGGCCGGGTGCGGGGTGACCACTTTGCAGCGCTCCTGCGCCAGACTTCCGCGGTCCATGTCAACGGGAGCGCCCTTGATTCCGGATCCGCCGATGTCCACACCGAAGATCTCCATGGAATCCACGGTACGGGCAGACGGCCCGGCCCACTCCCCGGAGCGCGGAGCCACCGCGCGCGAACCGCGTCCGCCCCGGCGCGAAATCCGTACGCGTACGCGCCGGGGCGCGAAGCCCCATACGCCCCAGGGGGCGCGGGGGCGTACCCCGGCGGCGTACGCCCCCGCGCCCGTCCGGGCGCTTCCCGTCCGGGCGCTTCCCGTCCGGGCGCTTCCCGCGCGGGCGCGGGCGGCGGCTACTTCTCCAGGAACGCGGCGGCCTCGGCGCGCAGATCGCGGCGGAGCTCCTTGGGCAGCGAGAACGTGATGGACTCCTCGGCCGCCTTCACGATCTCCACGTCCTCGAAGCCGCGCTGCGACAGCCACTCCAGCACGCCGTCGACCAGCACCTCGGGGACGGAGGCGCCCGAGGTGACGCCGACCGTGGAGACGCCGTCCAGCCAGGCCTCGTCGATCTCCTCGGCGAAGTCGACCAGGTGGGCGGCGCGGGCGCCGGCGCCGAGCGCGACCTCGACCAGGCGGACCGAGTTGGAGGAGTTCTTGGAGCCGACGACGATCACGAGGTCGGCGTCCGCGCCCATCTGCTTCACCGCGGTCTGCCGGTTCTGCGTGGCGTAGCAGATGTCGTCGCTGGGCGGCGAGATCAGGAGCGGGAACTTCTCCTTGAGCGCGCCGACCGTCTCCATCGTCTCGTCGACGGAGAGCGTGGTCTGGGAGAGCCAGACGACCTTCGACGGGTCGCGCACCTCGACGTCGGCGACGTCCTCGGGGCCGTCGACCAGCGTGATGTGGTCGGGGGCCTCGCCGGAGGTGCCGATGACCTCCTCGTGGCCCTCGTGGCCGATCAGGAGGATGTCGAAGTCCTGCTGCGCGAAGCGGACGGCTTCCTTGTGGACCTTGGTGACCAGGGGGCAGGTGGCGTCGATCGTGGCGAGCTTCCGCTCGGCCGCCTCCTGGTGCACGGTCGGCGCCACGCCGTGCGCGGAGAACATCACGATCGAGCCCTCGGGGACCTCCGCGGTCTCCTCGACGAAGATCGCGCCCTTTTTCTCCAGGGTCTGCACGACGTACTTGTTGTGGACGATCTCGTGGCGTACGTAGACCGGGGAGCCGTACTGCTCCAGGGCCTTCTCCACGGCGATCACGGCACGGTCCACGCCCGCGCAGTAGCCACGGGGAGCGGCGAGCAGGACGCGGCGGGGTGTCGTAGCAGTCATGCGCCCATCGTAAGGCCGCGCCGACGCGCGGAAGATCGACCGGGTAGCCAGACTGATGCGTACACGATCGACGGGGGCTCGCCTCGGGGCATCGAGGAACGGAGGGGTCCATGCCGGGGAACGGAAGCGGCGGCGGAGACGGTGACGGCAACTCCGCGGTGGGAGGCGGCGGTGCCGGGGAGGGGAACCCCGCGGTGGGAGGCGGCGGTGCCGGGGAGGGGAACCCCGCGGCGGGAGGCGGCAGTGCCGGGGAGGGGAACCCCGCGGCGGGAGGCGGCAGTGCCGGGGAGGGGAACCCCGCGGCGGGAGGCGGCAGTGCCGGGGAGAGCGTCGGCGCTGGCCTGGTGGGGGCGCGTCAGGAGCCGGGGCGGCTGCGGCGGACGCTCGGATTCCGGGATCTGGTGGTCTACGGGCTCCTCTTCATCGCGCCGATGGCGCCGGTCGGGGTGTTCGGCACGCTCGACGCGAAGTCGGGCGGCGCGGTCGCGCTGGTCTACGTCGCGGCGACGGTCGTCATGGCGTTCACCGCCTTCAGCTACGCCCAGATGGTGCGCGTGGCCCCGCTGGCGGGTTCGGTCTTCGCGTACGCGCGCAAGGGGCTCGGGGAAGGTGCGGGGTTCGTCGCCGGCTGGATGGCCATGCTCGACTATCTGCTGATCCCGGCCGTGGCGTATCTCTTCTCCGGGATCGCGCTGAACGCGCTCGTGCCGTCGGTGTCGCGGTGGGTGTGGACGGCGTTGGCGGTCGTGGTGACCACGCTGCTCAATCTGTGGGGCGTACGGGCCGCCGCCCGGGTCGGCTTCGCGGTCCTCGCGCTGGAGATCGTGGTGCTGCTGGTGTTCCTGGTGTCGGCGGTGGTGGTGCTGGTGCGGGACGGGGCGCAGCGCGGCTGGCTGACCCCGTTCACGGGTGACGGCGGGTTCGCCGTGTCGGCGGTGCTGGGCGCGGTGTCGGTGGCGGTGCTGTCGTATCTGGGTTTCGACGCGATCGCCTCGTTCGCCGAGGAGGTGACGGGCGGCTCGGCGAAGGTGGCGCGGGCGGTGCTGTTCTGCCTGGTGCTCGCGGGCGCGCTGTTCGTGGCGCAGGGGTATCTGGCGGCGCTGCTGGAGCCGGTGTCCTCGGCGGAGCTGGCCGCCGATCCGGCCGCGCAGGGATCGGCGTTCTACGACACGGTGGACGCGTCGGTCGGGGCCTGGCTGCACGATCTGGTCGCGGTCAGCAAGGCGGTCGGGGCGGCCTTCGCGGCGCTGGCCGGGCAGGCCGCGGCGGGGCGGCTGGTGTTCGCGATGGCCAGGGAGCGCCGGCTGCCGTCGCTGCTGTCCAGGGTCGACGCGCGGTCCGGGGTGCCGAGGTTCGCGATCGCGCTGGCGGCGGCGGTGACGCTGGTGGCCGCGGTGTGGGCGGCCCGCCGCCCGGACGGGCTCGACCGTCTGGTGTCGGTGGTCGACATCGGGGCGCTGACGGCGTTCGTGTTGTTGCACGCGTCGGTGGTCGGCTGGTTCGCGGTGCGCCGGATGGCGGGGGCACCGAGCTGGTGGCGGCATGTGCTGGTGCCGGTGGTGGGGGCGGGGGTGCTGGTCGCGGTGATCGCGGAGGCGACCGCGAGCGCGCAGATGGTGGGGGTGTGCTGGCTGGGCGTGGGTCTGGTGGTGCTGGCGGTGCAGTGGGGGCGGCGAACGGAGTGAGACGACCGGCGCGACACGACCGGCGCGACGGAACCCGTGCGACAGGAGCGGTGCGAGACGACCGACGTGACGGGGCCGGACGGCGAGGCGCTTCCGTGCGGCCGGTCCGAGGCTGAGGTACGGGGACGGCCCGGGGCGCAGGGACCGCCCGGGGCGCAGGGACCGCCCGGGGCGCAGGGACCGCCCGGGGCGCAGGGACCGCCCGGGGCATGGGACGGCCCGGGGCGCGAACGCCGTGGCCGGTTCGGCCGTGGCCGGTTCGGCCGTGGCCGGTTCGGCAGCGGTCGATTGTCGGTGCGGACGGATACGCTCACCCGCATGGCTCTCCAAACGTCCGCGGAATCCCCGCTGCCCGTCGGTGAGGTGTCGCGGCTCATCGGCGGGTGGATCGACCGGCTGGGGGCGGTCTGGGTCGAGGGGCAGATCACCCAGCTGTCGCGGCGCCCGGGGGCCGGTGTGGTCTTCCTGACCCTGCGCGACCCCTCGCGGGACGTCTCGGTGGGGGTGACGTGCTTCCGCCAGGTCTTCGACCGGATCGCGGACGTGGTGACGGAGGGGGCGCGGGTCGTCGTCCTCGCCAAGCCCGAGTGGTACGCGCCCCGGGGGCAGCTGTCGCTGCGGGCCACGGAGATACGGCCGGTCGGCGTCGGCGAGCTGCTGGTCCGCCTCGAACAGCTGAAGAGGTCGCTGGCCTCGGAGGGGCTCTTCGCGCTCGACCGGAAGAAGCCGCTGCCCTTCCTGCCCCAGCTGGTCGGGCTGGTCTGCGGCCGGGCCTCGGCAGCCGAGCGCGATGTGCTGGAGAACGCCCGGCGGCGGTGGCCCGCGGTGCGGTTCGAGGTGCGCAACACGGCCGTGCAGGGGGTGCACGCGGTCAACCAGGTGGTCCGCGCGGTGAAGGAGCTGGACGACCTGCCCGAGGTCGATGTGATCGTCGTGGCCCGGGGCGGCGGCAGCGTGGAGGACCTGCTGCCGTTCTCGGACGAGCAGCTGATCCGTACGGTCGCCGCATGCCGTACGCCGGTGGTCTCCGCGATCGGCCATGAGCCGGACTCCCCGCTGCTCGACCTGGTCGCGGACCTGCGCGCCTCCACGCCGACGGACGCGGCGAAGAAGATCGTGCCCGATGTCGGCGAGGAACTGGACCGGGTCGGACAGCTGCGGGACCGGGCGCTGCGGACGGTCCGGGGGCTGCTGGACCGGGAGGAGCGGGGGCTGGCGCACGCGCTGGCCCGGCCGGCGATGGAGCGTCCGCAGCGGATGGTGGACGAGCGGGCGTCGGAGATCGACGCGCTGACCGGGCGGAGCCGACGGGTGCTGGGGCATCTGCTGGACCGGGCGGACTCGGAGCTGGCCCACACCCGGGCGCGCGTGGTCGCGCTGTCGCCCGCGGCGACCCTGGAGCGCGGATACGCGGTGCTGCAACGGGCCGACGGCCGGGTGGTGCGCACGCCCGAGGACGCGGGACCGGCGGGCGAGGTGCTCCGGGCGCGGGTGTCGGGCGGCGAGTTCGCGGTGCGGGTCGACGAGTGAGCGGCGGGGCGTCCGGTACGCGGAGGGCGGCGGCGTCGGCGCGGCGCCCCGGGACTCCGGCACGCGGACGGGAACGCGATGACAGACGACGACGCCGAGGCCCCTGGCGGGCCGGAACGTAGGGTGGGCATATGACGGACGACGGGACCACGACGGCTGCCACGAGCACGCTCGGTTACGAGCAGGCGCGTGACGAGCTGATCGAGGTGGTGCGCCGCCTGGAGGCGGGCGGCACGACGCTGGAGGAGTCCCTTGCCCTGTGGGAACGGGGCGAGGAGCTAGCAAAGGTGTGTCGGCACTGGCTGGAGGGCGCCCGCGCCCGACTGGACGCGGCCCTGGCCGGGCCGTCCGCCCCGGGAGACGGCGGCGAGGCTTCCCGGCGGGCCGACGGCGCTCCGGCCGACGACGAGGGCTGAGCGGCTCGCGAGGCTGAGCACGGGGACACCAGGGGCCGGCTGGCCGGAGCCCTCGGCCAGACCCTGTCTCCGAACTGCCGCCCGCCGTGCGACGGCACTTTGAAGACAGGGCCAGGCACGGGGCCGAGCAAGGCCCGCAAGGACTGAGCACGGGGAACGAGCACCGCCGACGAGGGCTGGGCGCGGCCCGCGAGGACTGAGCACGGGGAACGAGCACCGCCGACGAGGGCTGGGCGCGGCCCGCGAGGACTGAAGACGCCCGGCCAGCGGTTGAGCCCGGCCGTCGCCTCTCTCCCCCGGGCCGACGACGCCCGCCGACGGGTGAGCCCGACCGGCGGCCGAATATCCCCTTTCCCCCGTTACGGGAGGCGCGTTTCGCCTGCGAGGAAGACGTGCGGCTTGTGGAACAGGTCACTCCGCTCCACCTTTAGTTGAAAGTTAACCTACTTCTCCCCTACGGTGGTCCGTGCCGCTTGATCCACGCGTAAGCCGGAAGGTAATCCGCACGATGTCCCTCACTCTTGACCCCGCCGCCCAGGACCTCCTCTTCCGTGAGGCCCGTACCGCCAACACCTTCACCGACGAGCCGGTCACCGACGAGCAGGTCCAGGCGATCTACGACCTGGTCAAGTACGGCCCCACCGCGTTCAACCAGTCGCCGCTGCGCGTCGTCCTGGTCCGCTCCGACGACGCCCGCGCGCGCCTGGTGAAGCACATGTCCGAGGGCAACCAGCCGAAGACCTCGACCGCCCCGCTGGTCGCGATCCTCGCCACCGACAACGAGTTCCACGAGGAGCTCCCGGCCCTGCTGCCGCACTTCCCGCAGGCCAAGGACGCGTTCTTCTCCGAGCGCCCGGTCCGCGAGTCGTCCGCCGCGCTGAACGGCGCGCTGCAGGCCGCGTACTTCATCATCGGCGTCCGCGCCGCCGGCCTGGCCGCCGGCCCGATGACGGGCTACGACGCCGCGGGCATCGAGAAGGAGTTCCTGGACGGCGACCACAGCGTGCTGATGGTCGTCAACATCGGCAAGCCGGGCGAGGACGCCTGGTTCCCCCGCCTGCCGCGCCTCGCCTACGACGAGGTCGTCAAGACCGTCTGACCTCCGCCAGGACCGCCCGG
>NZ_JBAGJZ010000064.1:0-38905 GCF_037034285.1 Streptomyces tyrfis
TAGCGCCAGCGGCTGACCTCGACGTTCTCCAGAACGCCGAGCGCGTCCGGCACGAGGATCGCCGCGGAGTAGTAGGCCGTCACCAGGTAGGAGATGATGGCCTGCTCGTCGATGCCCATGAAGCGGACCGACAGGCTGGGCTCGATCTCGTCGGGGATGCCGGACTGCTGGAGGCCGACGACGCCCTGCTCGGCCTCGCCCGTCCTCATGCAGATGATCGACGTCGTACGGGCCTCGGTGACCGGGATCTTGTTGCACGGGAAGATCGGCACGCCGCGCCAGGCCGGCACGTGGTGGCCGCCGACCTCGACGCTCTCCGGAACCAGACCGCGCTTGTTGCACTCCCGGCCGAACGCGGCGATGGCCCGCGGATGGGCGAGGAAGAGCTTCGAGCCGCGCCGCCGCGAGAGGAGTTCGTCCATGTCGTCGGGGCCGGGCACGCCGTCGTGCGGCTGGAGGCGCTGCCCGTAGTCGCAGTTGTGCAGCAGGCCGAACTCGCGGTGGTTGATCAGCTCGTGCTCCTGGCGCTCGCGCAGCGCCTCGACGGTGAGCCGCAACTGCTGCTCGGTCTGGTTCATCGGCTGGTTGTAGAGGTCCGCGACCCTGCTGTGGACCTTCAGCACCGTCTGCGCGACGGAGAGTTCGTACTCGCGGGGCGACACCTCGTAGTCGACGTAGGTGTGCGGGACCACGGCCTCGCCGACATGGCCGGCGGAGAGGTCGATCGCCGCCTCGCCGTACTTGTTGGTGCGCTGCTGCGGGATGTCCAGCCGCCCGGCGAGGTGTTCGCGGAGCGAGTCGGCGCGCTCCGCGAGGTTGAGCACGTCCGCCCGGCTCAGCGTCAGCACCGTGCACGCGGTGAGCGCGCGGGCCGTGTACTCCCAGACGGCCTCGCCGTCGACGAGACAGTGGTCGCCGAAGTGGGCCCCGTCGGCGTGGACCCCGAGCACCGTCTCGTCCCCGTACTTGCCGGTGCCGACCTTGGCGATCTTGCCGTGCGCCAGCAGATAGACGCGGTCCGCCGCCTCCCCCGCGCTCGCCAGCACCTCCCCCGCGGCGATCTCCCGCTGCTCGCACCGCCGGGCCAGCTCTCCGAGGACCTCCTGGTCGCCGAAGTCGCGGAGGGCCGGGAGCTCTCCGAGTTCGGCGGGGATGACCGCGACCCGCTCACCGGTCTGCACGAAGGTCACCCGGCCGTCCCCGACCGAGTAGCTCAGCCTCCGGTTCACCCGGTAGGTGCCGCCCTGCACCTGGACCCACGGCAGCATCTTCAGCAGCCACCGCGAGGTGATCTCCTGCATCTGCGGGGCGGACTTGGTGGTCGTCGCGAGGTTCCGCGCCGCCGCCGTGCCCAGACTCTGCTGCGGCGGCAACGTCGCGTTCCGAACCTCTTCACCAACGGACATCTGTCGTCCTCTCGAATGATCAACTGACGTGCGCGAAAAAGCCTTTCAGCACCGGAGGGCGGCGCACCATTACACAAAAGAGTGCGACTGACCGGGCCCCGGACTGGGCAGGACACCGCCGGTCGGGGCGCGCGGCGGCGGGCGTCCCCGCCACGCCCCTTAAATTGCATCTCGGATGCAACTTATCTACCGTGACAGCCATGCGGCTGACGAGATTCACCGACGTGGCGCTGCGCGTGCTGATGCGCCTCGCCGTCGTCGAGAACGAGGATCCGCCGACCACCCGGGAGGTGGCGGCGACCATGCGGGTGCCGTACACGCACACCGCGAAGGTCGTCGCCAGGCTCCAGCACCTCGGCCTGGTCGAGGCGCGCCGGGGCCGCGGCGGCGGGCTCAGCCTCACCGGAGCCGGCCGGTCCGCGTCGATCGGCCGGGTCGTCCGGGAGCTGGAGGGGCCGGGCGACGTCGTGGAGTGCGAGGGGTCCACCCCCTGCCCGCTGCGCTCGGCCTGCCGGCTGCGCGGCGCGCTGCGCCGGGCGGAGGAAGCCTTCTACGCCTCGCTCGACCCGATCACCGTCGACGAACTCGTCTCCTCCCCCACCGGGCCGCTGCTGATCGGCATCAGCGCCGGCCGCCCGTCCCCCGACTGAGCCGCGCCCGGGCCGCACCGGCCCGCCCCCGCACCCCGGGCGCCGTCCGCGCGCCCGGCCGCGCCCACCCCTGGGCGCATCCGGGCGCCACCCGCCCGGATGTGCCCTGCCCAAAAATACGACTCTGAAATACCAATTCAGAGCTCCGCAGAGATCAAGGAGTCATCGATGCTCTCCGAGTCGTCGACCGCCACCATCCGCGCCACCCTCCCCGCCGTGGGAGCGGCCATCGGGGACATCGCCGATCTCTTCTACCGCAAGCTCTTCACCGCCCACCCGGAGCTGCTGCGCGACCTCTTCAACCGCGGCAACCAGGCCTCCGGCGCCCAGCGCCAGGCGCTCGCCGGCTCCATAGCCGCCTTCGCGACCCACCTGGTCGAGCACCCGGACACCCGCCCCGACGTGATGCTCTCCCGCATAGCCCACAAGCACGCCTCGCTCGGGATCACCGCCCCCCAGTACGAGATCGTGCACAGGCACCTCTTCGCCGCCATCGCCGAGGTGCTCGGCGACGCGGTCACGCCCGAGGTCGCCGCCGCCTGGGACGAGGTCTACTGGCTGATGGCGAACGCGCTGATCGCCCGGGAGGAGCGGCTGTACGCGCAGCGGGGCGTGGTCGCCGGCGACGTCTGGAGCGAGTGGGAGGTGGCCGACCGGATCGAGGAGACGGCCGACGTCGCCACCTTCCGGCTCCGCCCGGCCGACGGGACTCCGGCCCCCGCCTTCCGCCCCGGCCAGTACGTCTCGGTGCAGGTCGAACTCCCCGACGGGGCACGGCAGATACGCCAGTACAGCCTCTCCGGCGCCCCGGAGTCCGAGCTGCGCTCGATCACCGTCAAGCGGGTGCGCGGCGACGGCTCCCCGGACGGCGAGGTCTCCAACCACCTGCACGCCGGGCTCCGGTCCGGCGGCCGGCTGCGCGTCTCCGCCCCGTACGGCGACCTCGTGCTGGACTCCGCGGACGCCCCGCTGCTGCTGGCCTCCGCGGGCATCGGCTGCGCCCCGATGCTCTCGATGCTGGAGCACCTCGTCACCACCGGCCACCGCGCCCCGGTCACCGTCGTGCACGGCGACCGCTCCCCCGCCGACCACGCGATGCGCGAGGAGCACGCGCTGTTCACCGGCAAGCTCCCCGACGCCACCGCCCACTTCTGGTACGAGCACCCGGAGCCGGGCCACCCCGCCGACCGCACCGGCCGGGTGGACCTGAGCGGCCTCACGCTCGCCGCCGGCACCCGCGCCTACCTCTGCGGCCCGCTGCCCTTCATGCGCGCCGTGCGCGGCCGGCTGCTGGCCAAGGGCGTCCCGGCGGCCGACATCCACTACGAGGTGTTCGGCCCGGACCTCTGGCTCGCCCAGGACTGAGACGCGTTCGACGGTCGCGGGCGAGGTGGCCGGATCGGTTCGCCCATACCCCGCCCCCACCGCCGCCGGATGCCCGGAACGCCCGCGGTCACCGCGTCGGTGACGTCTCCGGGCATCGCGCGCGCGGGCGTCCCCGGCGTCCGGCGCCCCTCGACCGCCTCCGTCCGGACCTGGTCAAATGAACGGATGAACAGCTCCGTGGACCCCGAGGCGCTCCTGCGGCCCCGCCTGCCCTCCCCGCTGCGGGAGGTCGCCGACGAGCGGTTCCAGCGGCACGGCGTGCGGCTGCTGCTCAAGCGGGACGATCTGATCCACCCCGACCTCCCCGGCAACAAGTGGCGCAAACTCGCCCCCCATCTGCGGGCCGCCGCCGGGCACACCGTGCTGACCTTCGGCGGGGCGTACTCCAACCACCTGCGGGCCACCGCCGCCGCCGGGCGGCTGCTCGGCTTCCGGACGATCGGGGTGGTGCGCGGGGACGAACTGGCCGGCCGCCCCCTCAACCCCTCCCTCGCCAGATGCGCGGCGGACGGGATGACCCTGCACTTCGTGGACCGTGCGACGTACCGCGCGAAGACCGGCCCGGAGGTCCTGGCCGGGCTGCGGCGCCGCTTCGGGGACTGCCGGGTCGTCCCGGAGGGCGGCAGCGACGCCGCGGCCGTACGGAGCTGCGCCGCGCTGGGCCGCGAGCTGCGGGGCCGGGCCGACGTGGCCGCGGTGGCCTGCGGCACCGGCGGCACCCTCGCCGGGCTCGCCGCCGGCCTGGCGCCGGGACAGCGGGCCCTCGGCGTCCCCGTGCTGCGCGGGGGCTTCCACGGGGACGCGGTGCGGGAGCTCCAGCGGGAGGCGTTCGGCGGCCCGGCGGGGGCGTGGTCGCTGGACGAGCGCTTCCACTTCGGCGGCTACGCCCGTACCACCCCGGAACTGCACGCGTTCGCGGACGACTTCGAGCACCGGCACGGGCTGCCCGTCGAGCGGCTCTACGTGGCCAAGCTGCTGTACGCCCTCACGGCGCTGGCCGAGGAGGGCGCGTTCCCGCCCGGGACGGCGGTCGCCGCCGTCGTCACGGGCCGGCCGGGCCCCGAGGCCGCCGAGGCCGCTCCACCGAACCGCTGAGCCGCCGAGCCGCCGAGCCGCCGCGATACATCGCCGAACCGCCGGGCCGGGACGCGCCGAGTCACCCGCCCGCGCCCGGACCGGGCAACGCCGAGACCGCCCGTGCCCGGCACCCCCGTGACCGGCCCGGGCACGCGCGCTCCCCGCCCGCTCAGGGCGTGTCCGGTTCCTCCCGGTAGGCCGCCGCCTCCTCCAGGTCGAGCCGTCTGAGCAGGGTGCGGAGCATCTCGTCGTCGATCCGCCGCTCGTCCCTGAGCCGCACGAAGACCGACCGCTCGGCCTCCAGCGTCTCCCCGGACAGCCGCCGGTAGGTGTCGTCGGCCGACTCCCCGGTCATCGGGTTGGCGGCGCCCAGCCTTTCCCACACGGCGTTGCGGCGGCGTTCCAGGATGCCGCGCAGGCGGTCGGCGAGCGGGCCCGGCAGCGCGTTGCGGGGGTCGGCGAGCAGCTCGTTCAGCCGGGCCTCGGCGGCCTCGGACGCCTCGTTCTGCGCCTGGGCCTCGGCCAGGGTCTGGGCCGTCGCGTCCCGCCCCGGGAGCTTCAGCGCGCGCACCAGCGGCGGCAGGCTGAGCCCTTGGACGACGAGGGTCCCGATGACCGTGGTGAAGGTCAGGAACAGCACCAGGTTCCGGGCCGGGAAGGCCTGTCCGTCGGTCGTCAGCAGCGGGACGGAGAACGCGATGGCGAGCGAGACGACCCCGCGCATGCCGGCCCAGCCGACGATCAGCGGCGCCGTCCAGTCGGTGTCCGGCTCGCGCTCCCTGATCCGTTTCGACAGCCAGCGGGGCAGATACGTCGCCGGGAAGACCCAGAGGAACCGGACCACGACGACGGCCACGAACACCGCCACCGCGTACCAGAGCGCGTCCGCCACCGCGTAGGCGCCCAGCCCCCTCAGCACGACGGGCAGCTGGAGCCCGATCAGCGCGAACACCGCCGACTCCAGGACGAACGCGACCATCTTCCAGACGGCGGCCTCCTGGAGCCGGGTGGCGAAGTCCACCTGCCAGGCGCGGTGCCCCAGGTAGAGCGCGACGACGACCACGGCGAGCACCCCGGAGGCGTGCACGCGCTCCGCCACCGCGTACGCCACGAAGGGGATCAGCAGCGAGAGCGTGTTCTGCAGCAGCGCCTCCTTCAGGTGCGTGCGGAGCCAGTGCAGCGGCACCATCAGCGCCAGACCGACCGCGACCCCGCCGAGCGCGGCCAGCAGGAACTCGCCGATCCCGGCGCTCCAGCTCATGCCCTCCCCCACGGCCGCGGCGAGGGCCACCTTGTACGCGGTGATCGCGGTGGCGTCGTTCACCAGGGACTCGCCCTGCAGGATCGTGGTGACCCGGCCCGGCAGCCCCACCCGGCGGGCGATCGCGGCGGCCGTGACCGCGTCCGGCGGCGCGATCACCGCGCCCAGCACCAGCGCGGCGGTCAGCGGCAGGTCCGGCACCAGCAGATACGCGAGCCAGCCGACGGCCACCGTCGCGAAGAGGACGTAGCCGACGGAGAGCAGCGCCACCGGCCGCAGATTGGCCCGCAGATCGAGGTACGAGCTGTCGACGGCCGCCGTGTAGAGCAGCGGCGGCAGCACCAGCGGCAGCACGATGTCCGGGTCCAGGGCGTACGTCGGCACCCCCGGCACATAGGCGGCGATCAGCCCCACCGCCACCAGCAGCAGGGGCGCCGGCACGGGGGTGCGGCGGGCCGCCCCCGCGACGGCGGCACTCGCCGCGACCAGCGCCACCAGCGGAAGTACATCCATGTTCAGGGTCCTCGCATCCGTCGTAACCTGACCATCATGAGTGAATGCCCGCATGTGTCCGCACTGCCGCACCCCGAGCCGGAGCCGCTGAGCGGGACCTGCCTCGAATGCGTCGCGGCGGGTACGCAACCGGTGCACCTGCGGCTCTGCCTGTTCTGCGGCCACGTCGGCTGCTGCGACTCGTCGCCCCTGCGCCACGGCACCGGGCACTTCGAGGAGACCGGTCACCCGGTGATGCGGAGCTTCGAGCCGGGCGAGAGCTGGCGGTGGTGCTTCGTGGACGGCGCGATCGTCTGAGCCGAGGCAGGCGTCTCCGGTCCCGGGCGTCGGCCCGGCCGCCGGTGCGCTCCCGGACGCCCGCGCGGGGACTCCGGCCGTCCGGTGTTCCGCGCGGGACGGTTCGAGGGGCCGTTGCCTGGGTACGTCAATCCGGCGTCTGTTGTCCGTAATTGATCGCCGCAGACCCCTAGCCACCGTGTGTGGTCATTGACTTACCATGAGTGACAGCCATGGGCTGGGACCTGTCCGACCCTGATCCGTCGGCAGGTCCCGGGGGTTCGGCGACACGGCATCATGGATCGCGATAGCGTCGCCGGGCCAGAACCGAAGACGTACCACATGGCTCCGGGGTGCCCTTCCCGGATCCTCGGAAGAGTTTGTGCCACCTTGGAGGTGAGGGTGTCCCAGATCGCAGGCGAGCCCGGGAATCAGGACTTCGTAGAGGTCCGGCTGCCGGCTGCGGGTGCCTACCTGTCGGTGCTGCGTACGGCCACGGCCGGTCTCGCGGCACGCTTGGACTTCACGCTCGACGAGATCGAGGATCTCCGCATCGCGGTCGACGAGGCGTGCGCGATCCTGCTCCAGCAGGCCGTGCCGGGTTCCGTCCTCAGCTGTGTCTTCCGGCTCATCGAGGACTCCCTGGAGGTGACGGTGTCGGCGCCGACCACGGACGGCCGGGCGCCGGAGCGCGACACCTTCGCCTGGACGGTGCTCTCCGCACTGGCCGGGAAGGTCGACTCCTCGGTGGCGGACGACCGTACGGTGAGCATCAGCCTCTACAAACAGCGCGGCGCGGGACCCGGGCCGGCGTGAGCTACGGAAACGGGGACGGTCCGGTGCGGGACGAGACGATCCGACCAGGGGTGGTGCGTACGGCGGGCATCCCTGAGCAGCAGGCCCTGCCCCATCCGGAGGACGGGGCGGACGGGCCTGCGAGCCGTACGGTCGCGGTGGGGCAGTCGCAGGCGGAGCGGGCAGGCCAGATGAGCGAGCACGGGCACCACGATCCACAGGACCGCAGTGAGGCGCGGGCGCTCTTCATCGAACTGCGCGGCCTCCCCGACGGCTCGCCGGAGCGGGCGGAGCTGCGCAACCGGCTGGTGCGGATGCACCTGCCGCTCGTGGAGCACCTGGCCCGCCGGTTCCGCAACCGGGGCGAGCCGCTGGACGATCTGACCCAGGTCGCCACGATCGGCCTGATCAAGTCGGTGGACCGGTTCGACCCGGACCGCGGCGTCGAGTTCTCGACGTACGCGACCCCCACGGTCGTCGGCGAGATCAAGCGGCACTTCCGCGACAAGGGCTGGGCGGTCCGGGTGCCGCGGCGTCTGCAGGAGCTGCGGCTGTCGCTGACCACGGCCACCGCCGAGCTCTCCCAGCTGCACGGCCGCTCGCCGACGGTGCACGAACTGGCGGAGCGGCTGGGCATCTCCGAGGAAGAGGTCCTGGAGGGGCTCGAATCGGCCAACGCGTACAGCACCCTCTCGCTGGACGTGCCGGACACGGACGACGAGTCCCCGGCGGTCGCGGACACACTGGGCTCGGAGGACGAGGCGCTGGAGGGCGTCGAGTACCGGGAATCGCTCAAGCCGCTGCTGGAGGACCTCCCGCCGCGCGAGAAGCGGATCCTGCTGCTGCGCTTCTTCGGCAACATGACCCAGTCGCAGATCGCGCAGGAGGTCGGCATCTCCCAGATGCACGTCTCGCGCCTGCTGGCCCGCACCCTGGCCCAGCTGCGCGAGCGGCTGCTCGTCGAGGAATGAGACCGTCCCGCGGCCGCGCGGCCCCGCACGCCGAGGACGCCGCGCGCCCGAGACGCCCCGCCCGGGCCGCGGCGCCGGTGACGGGGCGGCCCGGGGGCCGGCTCAGGCGTCCGGGGGCGTGGCGCCGGGGCGGCGGATGCCCAGCTCGTCGATGGTCGTCGGCCTGACCAGCTGGTAGAGCGCCGTCAGGACCACCGCGGCGAGCACGATCCCGGCGGGGATCAGCACCCCGTGGGACCGCAGCAGCGTCCAGGCCACCGGCAGTCCCATGATCTGCGTGATGAGCGCGGGACCCCGGCTCCAGCTGCGCCGCCGCAGCAGGCCGCGCGCTGCGATCAGCGGGATCAGGCCCAGCGCGACCAGCGTCAGACCGCCCATCTCCGCCTGCTGCGGGCTCTCGGGCTGCCCGAGCAGCCCCATCACCAGCATGTAGATCCCGCCGACGACCAGCGCCACCCCTTCCAGGGCGGTGAGTCCCGCGACGAGGGTGATCCTGCTCGGCTTCGCCGGTCCGGCCGACGCCGCCGGCACGGACGACGCGGACGACGGCTCGGACGTGTTCTGCTGAGTACTCACCCCTGCAGGTTGGCACCCCGGCACCCCGAAAGCGAAGCCGGGGTGGCGAACGGCACGCGACCGGGACGGCGGCCGGCGCGGAAATCGGCGGAGCCGCGCCGACGGGCCCGCGCCCCTCGCACGCGACCCATCACCCTGCGTGAAGGCCATGGGGTAAGACTTCAGGGCGATACCGCCAAGTAGGTACTCTGGCCGTCATGCGCGCACTTCTCGTGGTCAATCCAGCTGCTACCACCACCAGTGCGCGGACCCGTGACGTGCTCATCCACGCCCTGGCCAGCGAGATGAAGCTGGAGGCCGTGACCACGGAGTACCGGGGGCACGCCCGGGACCTGGGGCGGGAGGCCGCGGACTCCGGCGAGATCGACCTCGTGGTCGCGCTGGGCGGCGACGGAACGGTCAACGAGGTCGTCAACGGCCTGCTCCACAACGGTCCCGACCTGGACGTCCTTCCCCGGCTCGCGGTGGTCCCCGGCGGCTCCACCAATGTCTTCGCGCGCGCCCTGGGCCTGCCGAACGACGCGGTCGAGGCGACCGGCGCGATCCTGGACGCGCTCGCCCACCGCACCGAACGGACGGTCGGGCTCGGGCTCGCGGCCGGCACCCCGGGCACCGAGGACGAGTCGGTCCCGGAACGCTGGTTCACTTTCTGCGCCGGCCTCGGATTCGACGCGGGAGTGGTCGGCCGAGTCGAACAGAAGCGCGAACTCGGGAAGCGGTCGACGCACGCGCTCTATGTGCGCCAGGTGGTCCGGCAATTCCTGGAGGAACCGCGCCGGCGAAACGGATCGATCACCCTGGAGAGCCCCGGCCAGGAACCGGTCGACGATCTCGCGCTCGCCATAATCTCCAACACCGCCCCCTGGACCTACCTGGGGAATCGCCCCATGTACGCCTCGCCGGGAGCCTCCTTCGACACCGGTCTGGACGTGCTCGGACTGAAGCGGCTGTCCACCGCGGCGGTCGCCCGCTACGGCACCCAGCTGCTCACTTCGAGCCCCGAGAAGGGCCCCCGCGGCAAGCACGCGCTCTCACTTCACGACCTCACGGACTTCACCTTGCATTCAAAGGCGCCCTTGCCTTTTCAGATGGATGGGGACCATCTCGGAGTGCGCACGAGTGTGACGTTCACAGGCGTACGCCGTGCACTGCGTGTGATTGTGTGAGTGGAAGGGCCCAAAGTCCTTTAAGTCGAACGTTTGGGCTGCGCTCCACCCCATAGAAGTACGGCTGTGACCTAGTCGACACCGAGGAATCAAAAAAAACTTTCCAGAAGGGGTTGTATCCGCCGCTGAGGTTTGCGAATCTCTACGTGGCGATCGGGACGGCCCGCAACACCGGCCTCCACTGAGAGCCAGAACCCCTCCTCATTTCACAGGACCACAACCAGTTCGTCTGGGCGTCGGCCCGTTACCTGCGGGGGGATTCGTGAAAGCGTTCACATTCACAAGCACTGTATGCAACACCAAGGAGAGGTAGCAGCCATGGACTGGCGTCACAACGCCGTTTGTCGTGAGGAAGACCCCGAGCTGTTCTTCCCCATCGGCAACACCGGTCCTGCGCTGCTGCAGATCGAGGAAGCCAAGGCCGTCTGCCGCCGCTGCCCCGTCATGGAGCAGTGCCTGCAGTGGGCGCTCGAGTCCGGCCAGGACTCCGGCGTCTGGGGTGGCCTCAGCGAGGACGAGCGCCGCGCGATGAAGCGTCGCGCCGCTCGCAACCGGGCGCGTAACGCCAGCGCCTGAGCCGACGCCACCGCTACGAGCCTCAGCCCGGCGGCGCGTACAGCGCGTACGCACAACCCCGCCCCCGAGTCGCAGCGCGCAGTACCCCCCGAAGCGCATGCATGACCAGCGAGCCCGGACCGTTCCATACGGTCCGGGCTCGCTGCCGTGAACGGCCGGGGCGGCGGGAGCGGTCCCGGCGGCGCGTCCGCCGGAGCTCCGCCGGGACCAGGCCCTAGCGCTGGGCCCGGACCGGTATGTCGAGGACGACCTGCGTGCCGCGCTCGGGCGCGGGGACCATGCCGAACGTCCCGCCCAGCTCCCCCTCCACCAGCGTCCGCACGATCTGCAGCCCCAGGTTGCCGGCGCTCCGCGGATCGAACCCCTCGGGCAGACCGCAGCCGTCGTCCTGGACCGTGATCAGGAGACGCTGCTCCACGGAGGTGCCGCCCCGCACCGCGGACACGTCCACCGTGCCGTGCTCGGCGAGGGTGAAGGCGTGTTCCAGGGCGTTCTGCAGGACTTCGGTGAGCACCATCGCCAGCGGCGTGGCCACCTCGGCGTCGAGCACGCCGAAGCGTCCGGTGCGGCGGCAGGTGACCTTGCCCGGGGAGATCTCCGCGACCATCGCGATGACCCGGTCCGCGATCTCGTCGAACTCCACCCGCTCGTCCAGATTCTGAGACAGCGTCTCATGGACGATGGCGATCGAACCGACGCGCCGCACCGCCTCGCTGAGCGCCTCGCGCCCGCGCACCGAGTCCATCCGGCGGGCCTGGAGCCGCAACAGGGCGGCGACGGTCTGGAGATTGTTCTTCACCCGGTGGTGGATCTCCCGGATGGTGGCGTCCTTGGTGATCAACTCCCGCTCGCGGCGACGCAGTTCCGTGACGTCCCGGAGCAGCACCAGGGAACCGATCCGGACGCCCTTGGGCTTGAGCGGAATGGCCCGCAGCTGGATCACCCCGCTCGCGCCCTCGACCTCGAACTCGCGGGGCGCGTAGCCACTGGCCAGTTTGACCAGGGCCTCGTCCACCGGCCCCCGGGACGGGGCGAGTTCGGCGGTGATCGAGCCCAGGTGCTGACCGACCAGGTCGGAGGCGAGGCCGAGGCGGTGGTACGCGGAGAGGCCGTTGGGGCTGGCGTACTGGACGACCCCGTCGGCGTCGAGCCGGAGCAGCCCGTCCCCGACCCGGGGCGACGCGTCCATGTCGACCTGCTGACCGGGGAACGGGAAGGTCCCGGCGGCGATCATCTGGGCCAGGTCGGAGGCCGACTGGAGATAGGTGAGCTCCAGCCGGGACGGCGTGCGCACGGTCAGCAGATTGGTGTTGCGGGCGATCACGGCGAGCACCCGGCCGTCCCGGCGCACCGGGATCGACTCCACCCGGACCGGGACCTCCTCGCGCCACTCCGGGTCGCCCTCGCGCACGATCCGGCCCTCGTCCAGGGCCACGTCGAGCATCGGCCGGCGGCCGCGCGGCACCAGGTGGCCCACCATGTCGTTCTGGTAGGAGGTGGGGCCGGTGTTGGGCCGCATCTGGGCCACGGACACATAGCGGGTGCCGTCGCGGGTGGGGACCCAGAGCACGAGGTCGGCGAAGGAGAGGTCGGAGAGCAACTGCCACTCCGAGACCAGCAGGTGCAGCCATTCCAGGTCGGTGTCACCGAGGGCCGTGTGCTGGCGGACGAGGTCGTTCATGGAGGGCACGTGTGCGAGCGTACCCGCGTACGGGGCAAGGTTCCGAACCATGCGACCCCGTCGTACGTGTCAGGGAACGGGGGCGCGGAATTGGGCCGCCCCGATGGATGGACACGAGCGAATGGTCTAGTCCACAATGCTCAGGACAGAGCTTCCGCTCTCCCCGCACAGGAGAGCGGATCGAGGCACCCGCGCTCTCTGCCCTGACCGCGTGGGCGCCTCTCGGCCGACGGCACCGCACACCGCCGGCCGTAGCGGACCGCCCGATGGGCCGGTCGCATTCCGGGCTGCGGCGCCGGGCGGGCTGAGGGTCCCGTCCCGGTGCCGCGGCCCGCGGGTGTCTTGGGCGGGTGCTCCGCGAACGGGCGCAGACCTGGGCGGGCGGGCCCGCCGGACGGCGCGCCGGGCCGCAGCGGCCGTCGCCGGGCGAACCGCCGGGCACGACCGGCGGTCCTCAGCGGGTCTCGATGACCTTGGCCAGCGCGCGGGGCGCGTCCGGGTCCTGGCCGCGCGCGATGGCCACCTCGTACGCCAGCCTCTGCAGCGGCAGGATCTCCAGGACCGGCTGGACCTCCTCGGCGACCCCGGACGTGGGCAGCACGAAGCCGGCGGACGCCTCCGCCACCCGAGCCTCGGGCCCCACCACGACCAGGTCCGCGCCGCGGCCCCGCAGCCGGTCCAGGACCGGCCGGAGCGCCTCGCCGCCGGGGCCGTCGGTGACCACGGCGATCACCGGGGAGACGTTGTCGACCATGGCGAGCGGGCCGTGCAGCAGATCGGCGCCGGAGTAGGAGAGGGCCGGGATGTAGCTGGTCTCCATCAGCTTGAGGGCGGCCTCCTTCGCCGTGGGGTAGCCGTAGCCGCGCGAGGTGATGACCATCCGCCCGGCGAAGCGGTAGCGCGAGGCCAGGGTCCTGACCTCCTCGTGGCGGGCCAGGACCGCCTCGGCCGCGTCCGGCAGGACTCCGGCGGGCGCGCCGTCGCCGCCGCGCAGCCCCTCCACGAGGAGATAGAGGGAGAGCAGGGAGGCGGTGTACGTCTTGGTGGCCGGCAGCGCGCGCTCCGGGCCCGCCAGGACGTCGATGTGGTACTCGGAGACGGCGGCGAGCGGCGAGTCCGGGTTGTTGGTGACGGCCAGGGTGATCGCCCCGGCCTCCCGGGCCGCGCTGGTGGAGGCGACCAGGTCGGGCGAGCCGCCGAACTGGCTGACGGTGACGGCCAGGACGTCCCGGAGCCTCGGCTTCGCGCCGTACGCGGTGGTGGTGGACATCGAGGTGAGGCCGCAGGGCAGCCCGAGCCGGATCTCCAGCAGGTACTTGGCGTAGAGCGCGGCGTTGTCCGAGGTGCCCCGGGCGGCGAGCAGGGCGAAGCGCGGCTCCCGGGCCGCGACGGCCGCGGCCACCTCGCGGATCGCGGGGGCGCCCCGGTCCAGGACGCGGCGCAGCACGGCGGGCTGTTCGGCCATCTCGCCGGCCATGATCCGGCCCGGCCGCTCGCTCCCCCCGGTCGAGTACGTGACTGCCATGCCGAGCGCCTCCCTGGGTGGTCCGAGTACGCCGGGAACACCTCTGGAACCAGTCGAACACGGGGAGGCGGAGGCCCGCCAGCGGGGTTCCGGAGGGGCGGGCACGGGCCGTTCCGGAGGCGTTCCGTCCACGCCTCGCGCACGCCGTGTCCGCGTTGCCTGCTTCTGCTAGATTGGGAACTTGATTGGTCTATACCACCTGATTCAACTCTTCAGATCGGCAGGCCCCGCGTGGAAGTTGTCATCGTCCCGGACGCCCAGGCAGGCGGCGAACTCATCGCAGAGGCCATCGGCGCCCTGCTGAGCCGCAAGCCCGACGCCCTGCTCGGCGTTGCCACCGGCTCTACCCCGCTGCCCATCTACCGCGCGCTGGCGGACAAGGTCCGCTCCGGCGCCGTGGATGTCTCGCGCGTCCGCGTCTGCCAGCTCGACGAGTACGTCGGACTGCCCGCGGGCCACCCGGAGTCCTACCGTTCCGTGGTGCTGCGCGAGGTCGTCGAGCCGCTCGGCCTGTCCGAGGCGTCCTTCATGGGCCCCGACGGCTCCGCCGAGGACATCCAGACCGCCTGCGAAGCGTACGACAAGGCGCTCGCCGAGGCCGGCGGGGTGGACATCCAGCTCCTCGGCATCGGCACCGACGGCCACATCGGCTTCAACGAGCCGTGCTCCTCGCTCGCGTCCCGCACCCGGATCAAGACGCTCACCGAGCAGACCCGGATCGACAACGCGCGCTTCTTCGACGACGACATCTCCCAGGTGCCGCACCACGTGATCACCCAGGGGATCGGCACCATCCTGGAGGCCCGCCACCCGATTCTGCTCGCCACCGGCGCGGGGAAGGCGGAGGCCGTGGCGCAGACGGTGGAGGGCCCGGTGGCCTCGGTCGTGCCCGCCTCGGCGCTCCAGCTGCACCCGCACGCGACGGTGGTGGTCGACGAGGCCGCCGCGTCCAAGCTGAAGCTGGCGGACTACTTCCGCGCCGCGTACGCCTCGAAGCCGTCCTGGCAGGGGCTGTAGGCGCGTCCCGGCCCGAGGCCCGGAACACCTCTGAGGTGTTCCGGGCCTCGTCGCGTCGGCGGTTCGGAATCTGTCCGCATGGCGGACGCTACGCCCGTCATGCGGACAGGAGTCGGACGTCAGCCGGACGGGTGTCGGACGGCAGCCGGACGGCGTCGGACAGGCGTCGGCGGATACGCGCGTGCGGAGCGGGATGCGGCGCGGAGCGGGGTGCGGTGCGGCCCCGTCCCGCGCCGCACCGCGGTCTCAGTCCTCCCGCGCCCCGGCGGCGCCGGCGATGATCTCCGCCGCGGCCTGGCCGCAGACCCGGGCGGCGCCGTGGGTGGCGATGTACAGGGCTCCCCGGGCGGGCGCCTGCGGGACGCCCATCTCGACCACGACCGTGTCGGGGCGCCGTGCCACCAGGGCGTCCAGCGCCCGGCCCATCCAGGCGTGGCGATGGGCGTCGCGGACGACCACGACGACGCGCCGCTCCCCCGCCGCCCGCAGCACGGCGTCGGCGGGGTCCTCGGCGTCGCCGCCGTACACGCCGCTCTCGGTGCCCGGCGCCAGCCGGTCCAGCTCCGCGGCCACGCCCCACGGGGTCTCGTTGCCGACCGCGATGTTCGACGCGGAGGTGAACGAGGCGACGTACGCGGGCCCGGTCAGCGGCTCGGCGGACCCGGTCACCCGCACCGCGCGGCGGGCGGCGACCAGGCCGATGCCGGAGCCGGCTCCGGCGCCGGGCGCGGTCCCCTCCTGCGCTGCCGCGCCCGGCTCCGAACCGGCCCCCCCGGCCTTCTGCGCCCAGGACGCGAGGGCCCGTACCCGTGCGGCCGCGTCCGCGAGCCGCTCCTCGGCGAGTTCGCCGGCGCGCACCGCCGCGACCAGCGCGTCGCGCAGCCGCAGCACGGTGCCGTCGTCCTCCAGGCCGCCGCCGACGCACAGCGCGTCGGCCCCGGCCGCGATGGCGAGGACGGAGCCGCGCTCGATGCCGTAGGTCCCGGCGATGGCCCGCATCTCCACGGCGTCGGTGACGATGAGGCCGTCGTAGCCCAGCTCCTCGCGCAGCAGACCGGTGAGGATGCGCGGGCTGACCGTGCCGGGGTGGTCCGGGTCCAGGGCGGGCAGCAGGATGTGCGCGCTCATCACGCACTTGGAGCCGGCCTCGATGGCGGCGCGGAACGGCACCAGCTCACGGGCGTGCAGCGTCTCCAGGTCGACGTCGATGCGCGGCATCGCGTGGTGCGAGTCGATCGCGGTGTCGCCGTGCCCGGGGAAGTGCTTGGTGCAGGCGGCGACGCCGGACGCCTGGAGGCCCTCGATGTACGCGGCGGTGTGCCGGGCGACGAGCCCGGTGTCGGCGCCGAAGGCGCGCACGCCGATGATCGGGTTGTCCGGGTTGGAGTTGACGTCGGCGGACGGGGCCCAGTTGAGGTTGACGCCGCACTCGGCGAGCCGGCGGCCCAGCTCCCGGGCGACCGCGCGGGTCAGGTCCACGTCGTCGACGTACCCGAGCGCGAGGTTGCCGGGGAAGGAGGAACCGGTGCGGACCTCCAGCCGGGTGACGTCGCCGCCCTCCTCGTCGATCGCCACGAGGAGGTCCTCGCGCTCGGCCCTGAGCTGGGCGGTGAGCGCGGTGACCTGCTCGGGCGTCTGGACGTTGCGGCCGAACAGGGCGACGGAGGCGAGCCCTTCGTCGACCCGGCGCAGCACCCAGTCCGGGGCGGTGGTGCCGGTGAATCCGGGCTGGAGGACGGCGAGGGCGTCGCGGGTGACGGTGTCCGTGGCGGATGTCAGGGTGGTCATGGGGCGTTATCCCTTCACGGCGCCGGAGGTGAGGCCGGTCGCCATGTACTTCTGCACCAGCAGGAAGAAGGCCACGACCGGGATGGCGATCAGCGTCGACGCCGCCATCAGTGCGCCGTAGTCGATGCCGCGCGAGGTGGTGAAGTTCATCAGCCACACGTTCAGCGTGTACTTTTCGTTGTCCTGCAGGACGACGTAGGCGAGCAGGTACTCGTTCCACGCCGTGATCAGCGAGAAGATGGACGCGGCGGCGAGACCCGGGGCCAGCAGCGGGAAGGTGACGCGCCAGAAGGCTCCCATCCGGCTGCAGCCGTCGACCATGGCCGACTCCTCGAGTTCCTGCGGGATGTTGACGACGAACCCGCGGATCATCCACGTCGCGAACGGCAGGGTGGAGACGAGGTAGATGACGATGACGCCCCAGTACTCGTTGAGTCCGCCGAGGTCGTTGAGCTGGATGTAGATCGGGATCAGCATGGCCGTCGGGGGCAGCAGCTGGACGACGAGCAGCACGATCATGAAGAACTTGCGCCCGCGGAACCGGAACCGGCCGATGGCGAAGGCCGCGATCGTGGCGAGCAGCATGCCGCCGAGGACGGCGACGCCGCACACGATGAGGCTGGACTCGATGGCCGTGCCGAAGTTCGGCTGCTTGACGGCGCGCGAGAAGTTGTCGAAGGTGATCGACGTCGGCCAGAGCGTCTGGTCGTAGCTGCGGATCTCGGCGTTGGGGCGCAGGGCGCTGACGATCAGCCAGTAGACCGGGAACGCCATCAGCACGAACGCCACGAGGCCCGCGATGTTGTAGCCGATGCGGTTCTTCTTGCGGTCCGGGCGGAGGACCTGGGGGGCGGAGGTGCTCACTCGACCTCTCCGATCTTGAGCAGCTGGCGCAGGTAGTACACGGCGACGCCGGACAGCAGCAGGACCGTGATGAGCGAGATGGCGGCGCCCTGGCTGAACGAGTTGGACTCGAACGCCTTCTCGAACGAGTAGATGCCGAGGACGGAGTACTCGGGCTCCGGCTTGTTGCCGCGCATCAGGAAGATCTGCCCGAAGACGTTGAAGTCCCACAGCACGGACAGAGTGGCGACCATCTGGAACACCGGCTTGATGACCGGCCAGGTGACGTAGCGGAAGACCCCGACGGTGCCGGCGCCGTCGAGCGCGGCGGCTTCCTCCAGTTCCTTCGGAACCTGGGTCAGCGCGGCGTACAGGGTCACGGCGACGAAGGGAACGGCGCCCCAGACCACCACCGCGCCGATGATGACGAAGCCCTGCTTCGGGTCGAGGAACCAGTTGTGCCCCTGCGCGTCGATCCCGAGGTACTTGGTCAGCACCATGTTCAGGACGCCGTAGTCGGAGTCCGCGAACCACCGGAATATGGAGGTGGCCACGAGGAGCGGCATGGACCAGGCGGCGACCAGCGCGGCGGTCAGCAGGAGCCGTACCCAGGTGGACATCCGCTGCATGAGCATGGCCAGGCCCAGGCCCACGGCCATGGTCGCGGCGACGCAGACGACCATGAAGACGATGGTCCGCCAGACGACGTCCCAGAACTCGCCGTCCCCGAGGATGTTGGTGAACTGGTCGAAGCCCACCCAGGGTGCGGCCTGTCCCGACCACAGTTCGCGACGGCCCACGTCCTGGAAGGACATGATGACCGTCTTGATGAACGGCCACACGAAGACGGCGGCGATCGCGATGAACGCCGGGGCTATCAGGAGATACGGCAGCAGAGCGCCGGCCTTCCGCGGCGGGCGGTTCCCGTTCTTCGCGGGTCGGGGTCGCGCCCCTCTGGAGACCCGCGGGACGGATACCGGCGGGTCGGCTGCTTTCATATCGGCGGCACTCACTGTGCTGGCCTTCCGTTCGGACCTGGTACCGGAGGGCGGGGGGTGGCGGCCCTCTCGGACCGCCACCCCCCGCGGGTGATCACTGAATGCGGTGGCTCACGAACTCACCGCACCGGATGTCTGAGTCGGGAGACTCAGGACTCCTTGTTGATCAGCGAGTCGATCTCCGCGTCGGCCGCCTTGGTGGCGTCCGCGACCGACTTGCCCTTGATGATGTCGAGCAGCATGATCTCGAGCGTTTCCTTCTTCTCGATCGCCGTCCAGCCGGGGGCGATCGGGGTGAACCAGGCGTCGGGCACGGCGTTGGCGATGGCCGCGGTCTCCGGCTTGGCCTTCAGCGGCTCAAGCTGCTTGGTGTTGTTGGGAAGGATGTTCTTGGAGGCGAGCACCTCTTCGGACTTCTCGCTGGTGAACATCGAGATCCACTCCTCGCCGAGGTCCTGGACCTTGGACTTGGAGATGGTGGCCAGGTCGGAACCGCCGATGAAGGACGGAAGGGCCTTGCCGTTCGGGCCGGGCATGCCCGCCGTGGCGATCTTGCCCTCCAGCTTCGGGTTGCCGTTCGCCTTGGAGTCGACGACGCTGCCGGCCTCCCAGCCGTTGCCGTAGAGCAGCGCGGTCTTCTCGTTGGCCATGACGTTGGCGTGGTCCGCCTCGTCCTTGGTCTTGTCGCCGTGGTTGTACTTCTTGACCAGCTCGACGAAGTCCGTGATGCCCTTCTGGGCCTCGGGGGTGGAGAGAGTGGCCTTCCACTCCTTCTTGCCCTCGTCGTACTTGGCGATCTGGCCGCCCTCGGCCGCGACGTAGGACATCGCGGCGTACCAGTACCGGCCCGGCAGGTAGAGCGGCGAGAACGCCTTGTCCTTGCCGTACTTCGCGCCGACCTTGTCGAGGGCGGCGAACAGCTCGTCCTGCGTGGCGGGGAGGGTGTCCTTGCCGGTGCCGGCCTTGAACATGTCCTTGTTGTAGATCGCGACGCGGGCGCCCGCGTAGTAGGGCACGCAGTACTGCTTGCCCTCGAAGGAGCAGGTGTCCTTCAGCCCCTGGATCCAGGTGTCCGAGTTCTCGTACTTCTTCGGGTCGATCTCGCCGAGAGCCCCGTTGAGGATGTACGTCATGGTCTCGGTGTTGCCCAGCTCGACGACGTCCGGGAACTTGTCACCGGCCAGAGCGGCGTCGAGCTTCTTGGCCTTGTCCGCCCACGTCTGGTACTGGACGTTGACCTTGACGTTGGGGTACTTCGCGTTGAACTGGCTGTTGACGTCCTTGACCAGCTCGGGCCAGGTGCTCTGCGCGTCCGACATCAGCCAGACGGTGAGCGTCTCCTTACGGTCCTTCGGGTCCTTGGACGAGGACTTATCGTCGCTCGAACCGCACGCGGCGAGGCCGATCATCATGCCCGCGACGCCTATCGCCGCGATGAGCTTGCGCTTCACGCCAAACCCTCCTCAGGGATACTGCAACCCCGCCCACCACCGCGAAGACATTCGACGAGTACTGCTGGGGCTGGACCTGGTCTTTAATGGTTTAGACCAGTACCGGGAGCTTGGCCTAGACCTTTTGGGGTGTCAAGGGTGTATAAGAAGTGCACTCGCGTCCGTTATAGGACCGACACCTAAGGGAGGGCGACGACCCGTGACCGGACCGTGCCACCATGTGAGCCGCGACAGACGGAGGAGCCGGTGACGGCAGCAACGCAGCAGTCGGGAAGGCGGGCCATGGGCGCCGGCGGGGGCAGTGCGGAGAACGAGGCGGGGGCCGCCACACGGACGGCGCGGGTGCCGAAGTACTACCGCCTGAAGCGACATCTCCTCGACATGACGGACACCATGCCGCCGGGCACGCCCGTGCCGCCGGAGCGGACCCTGGCCGCCGAGTTCGACACCTCCCGCACGACCGTGCGCCAGGCGCTCCAGGAGCTGGTCGTCGAGGGCCGGCTGGAGCGCATCCAGGGCAAGGGCACCTTCGTCGCCAAGCCGAAGGTCTCGCAGGCGCTCCAGCTCACCTCGTACACCGAGGACATGCGCGCCCAGGGACTGGAACCGACGTCCCAGCTACTGGACATCGGCTATGTCACGGCGGACGACACGCTCGCCGGGCTGCTCGACATCACGACCGGCGGCCGGGTGCTGCGGATCGAGCGGCTGCGGCTCGCCAGCGGGGAGCCGATGGCGATCGAGACCACGCACCTTTCGGCCAAACGCTTCCCGGCGCTGCGCCGTTCGCTGGTGAAGTACACCTCGCTCTACACCGCGCTCGCCGAGGTGTACGACGTCCGCCTCGCCGAGGCCGAGGAGACCATCGAGACCTCGCTCGCCACGCCGCGCGAGGCCGGGCTGCTCGGCACGGACGTGGGCCTGCCGATGCTGATGCTGTCGAGACACTCGGTCGACGGGCGGGGCGAGCCGGTGGAGTGGGTGCGCTCGGTCTACCGCGGCGACCGCTACAAGTTCGTGGCCCGTCTGAAGCGGCCGGTCGACTGACCCGCCCGCGCCGCCCGCGCCGCGCCGACCGCCCCCGTGGAACCCCCTCGCCACGGGGGCGTTCCATGCGCCCGGGGACGGCCCAACTCCCGCATGTCTGACCATATTTCGAATATGTGCACCCGCCCATGGAATCGTTTCCGGGCCGAATCGCGGCCGGGGGGTGACGGTGACCGGATCCCTCCCCTAGATTTCCTGCGCGTCACAGCCAGGTGATCAGCGAGGGGACGGAGTCGCCGCGTGCCAGCAATCCCGAAGGACGAGTCAGCGCATCCCGAGAACGTGCCGGCGGGGCCCGGGAACGTGCCGGCGGGCCCCGCCGGAAGACCGCCGGCGATCACACCGGTGCGGGTGGTCGTCGCCCTCTGCCTCGTCGCGCCGTTCGTCGCGATGCTCTGGGTGAGCTCGTACGCGAAGGTGGATCCCGCCTTCATCGGCATTCCGTTCTTCTACTGGTACCAGATGCTCTGGGTGCTGGTCTCCACGGCGCTCACCGCGCTCGCCCACCGGCTGTGGCAGCGCGACCAGCGCGCCCGCGAGGCGGGTGAGCGGGCGTGAGGGACGGCGTGAACGGCGTCGCGCTCGGCGTCTTCGTCCTCTTCTTCCTGGCCGTGACGGTCATGGGCTTCATGGCCGCGCGCTGGCGGAAGGCCGAGAACGAGGCCAGCCTCGACGAATGGGGCCTGGGCGGCCGGTCGTTCGGCACCTGGGTCACCTGGTTCCTGCTCGGCGGCGACCTGTACACCGCGTACACCTTCGTCGCCGTTCCGGCGGCGATCTACACGGCGGGGGCGGCGGGCTTCTTCGCCGTGCCGTACACCATCCTGGTGTATCCGCTGATCTTCACCTTCCTGCCCCGGCTGTGGTCGGTCTCGCACCGCCATGGCTACGTCACCACCTCGGACTTCGTGCGCGGGCGGTTCGGCTCCAAGGGGCTGTCGCTGGCGGTCGCGGTCACCGGCATCCTCGCCACCATGCCGTACATCGCGCTGCAACTCGTCGGCATCCAGGCGGTGCTGGACGTGATGGGCGTCGGCGGCGGCGAGAACACGCACTGGTTCGTGAAGGACCTGCCGCTGCTGCTCGCCTTCGCGGTGCTCGCCGCGTACACCTACTCCTCCGGGCTGCGGGCCCCGGCGCTGATCGCGTTCGTCAAGGACGGGCTGATCTATCTGGTGATCGCGGTGGCGGTCGTCTACATCCCGGTCGAACTGGGCGGGTTCCACGACATCTTCGCCGCCGCGCAGGAGAAGTTCGCGGGTCCGCCGGGCGGGAAGCCGACCGGCTCCCTGGCCCCCGCCGAGTCGGGACAGTGGGCGTACGCCACCCTGGCGCTGGGCTCGGCGCTGGCCCTCTTCATGTATCCGCACTCGATCACGGCGACGCTCTCCAGCCGCAGCCGGAACGTGATCCGGCGCAACACCACGATCCTGCCGCTGTACTCGCTGATGCTGGGCCTGCTGGCGCTGCTCGGCTTCATGGCGATCGCCGCCGGGATCGAGGTGGAGAACGGACAGCTGGCCATTCCGCAGCTGTTCGAGGACATGTTCCCCGACTGGTTCGCGGGCGTCGCGTTCGCCGCCATCGGCATCGGCGCGCTGGTGCCCGCCGCGATCATGTCGATCGCCGCGGCCAACCTCTTCACCCGCAACGTCTACAAGGACTTCCTGCGGCCGGACGCCACCCCGGAGCAGGAGACCAGGGTCTCCAAGCTGGTGTCGCTGCTGGTGAAGGTCGGCGCGCTCGCCTTCGTCCTCACCATGGACAAGACGGTCGCGATCAACTTCCAGCTGCTGGGCGGGATCTGGATCCTGCAGACGATGCCGGCCCTGGTCGGCGGTCTGTTCACCCGCTGGTTCCACCGCTGGGCGCTGCTCTCGGGCTGGGCCGTCGGCATGGTGTACGGCACGGTGGCCGCGTACGGGGTCGCGAGCCCGACCCAGGCGCACTTCGGCGGATCGTCCGCGGAGATCCCCGGCATCGGTGAGATCGGTTACATCGGCCTGACGGCGTTCGTGCTGAACGTGGTGGTGACGGTGGCGCTGACCCTCGTCCTGAACGCCTTGAAGGCGCCCGCCGGTACCGACGAGACCTCGCCCGCCGACTACACGGCGGACGCGGGCGACCCGGACGTGGCCGCGGAGCCGCCGCCGGCCGTGCCGGAGCCCCCGAGCGCGACGGCGGCGCCCGGCGCGGGACACTGAGAACGACCTCCGCAGAGCCCCCGGACGGCCCGCCGGACCCCTTTTCCCGAGGGGTGCGGCGGGCCGTCCGGCTTGCTCCCGCCAGGGCCGCAGAGGGCGTTCTGTGGCCTCGACACGAGTCGGCCGACACAACATCTGGGGGCGGCCTCATCCGGCGGCCCCCACATGTATGCTCATGCTCGCTGTCGTCGCAGGGGAATCCGGTGCGAATCCGGAACTGTCCCGCAACGGTGTGTTCAGTGTGCTTTTGCGCACCTGGAAGCAAGTCCGAGGACCTGCCGGCAGCGCGTCCGGCTCGACCGAACCGGATGCCAGACGTCCGGGCCTCGCGGAAAGGCCGGTGGACGCCGTAGGCAGTGCCGCCCCGCCCCGGGCCCGGCTGCCCGGCTGCCCCGTTCCCCGCCGGCCCCGAGCCGAGCGAGGGAGAGCACCGCGTGACCATCGCGCCAGCCGATCCGGCCTCAGTCGTGTCCGAAGCGGCCGAGTCCGAGGGAACCGCACACGACGGACCTGGGGCCGCGCTCCTGCGGACCCTGACCGTTCTCACCGCCGACCTGCCCGACACCGACCCCGGCCGGGTGGCCGCCGCCGCGCTGCGCGGACGCAGTGCCCGGTCGGACGAGGCGGAGCTGCGGTCGCTGGCCACCGAGGCCGCGGCGGGCCTGATCTCCGAGGACCCCGCCTACTCCCGGCTCGCCGCCCGGCTGCTGACCCGCGCCATCGCGGACGAGGCGGCCGGCCAGGGCGCGGTCTCCTTCTCCGCGTCCGTCGCCGTCGGCCACCGCGAGGGCCTGATCGCCGACCGCACCGCCGAGTTCGTCCGGGCGCACGCCGCCGCCCTGGACGCGCTGGTCGAGCGCTCCCTCGCCGACGGCGCCGACGACCGGTTCGGCTACTTCGGACTGCGCACCCTCTACAGCCGCTATCTGCTGCGCCACCCGCACACCCGCCAGGTCGTCGAGACGCCCCAGCACTTCATGCTGCGGGTGGCGTGCGGGCTCGCCGAGGACGAGTCGCCGCGCGCGGTCGACGAGGTCGCGGCGCTGTACGGGCTGATGAGCCAGCTCGACTACCTCCCCTCCTCCCCCACGCTCTTCAACTCCGGCACCCGGCACCCGCAGATGTCCTCCTGCTATCTGCTGGACTCGCCGCTCGACGAGCTCGACTCGATCTACGACCGCTACCACCAGGTGGCGCGGCTCTCCAAGCACGCGGGCGGCATCGGTCTGCCGTACTCCCGCATCCGGGCCCGCGGTTCGCTGATCCGGGGCACCAACGGGCACTCCAACGGGATCGTGCCGTTCCTGAAGACGCTCGACGCCTCCGTCGCCGCGGTCAACCAGGGCGGCCGCCGCAAGGGCGCCGCCGCCGTCTACCTGGAGACCTGGCACGCGGACATCGAGGAGTTCCTGGAGCTCCGCGACAACACGGGCGAGGACCAGCGGCGCACCCACAACCTCAACCTGGCGCACTGGATCCCGGACGAGTTCATGCGCCGGGTCGACGCGGACGGCGACTGGTCGCTGTTCTCCCCGTCCGACGTGCCCGGCCTGGTCGACCTGTGGGGCGACGAGTTCGACGCCGCGTACCGGGCGGCCGAGGCGAAGGGTCTGGCCCGCAAGACGATGCCGGCCCGTGAGCTGTACGGCCGGATGATGCGCACCCTCGCGCAGACCGGTCAGGGCTGGATGACGTTCAAGGACGCCGCCAACCGCACCGCGAACCAGACCGCCGAGCCGGGCCGCGTCGTCCACTCGTCGAACCTGTGCACCGAGATCCTTGAGGTCACCGACGACGGCGAGACGGCCGTCTGCAACCTGGGCTCGGTCAACCTCGGCGCGTTCGTCGCGGGCGGGGACATCGACTGGGAGCGGCTGGACGCCACCGTCCGCACCGCCGTGACGTTCCTCGACCGGGTCGTCGACATCAACTTCTACCCGACCGAGCAGGCCGCCCGCTCCAACGCCAAGTGGCGCCCGGTGGGCCTGGGCGCCATGGGGCTCCAGGACGTCTTCTTCCAGCTGCGGATGCCGTTCGACTCCCCCGAGGCGCGCGCGCTCTCCACGAGGATCTCCGAGCGGATCATGCTCGCCGCGTACGAGGCGTCCTGCGATCTGGCCGACCGGTCCGGTCCGCTGCCCGCCTGGCAGGAGACGCGCGCCGCGCGCGGGGTGCTGCACCCCGACCACTACGGCGCCGCGCTGAACTGGCCGGAGCGCTGGGAGGCGCTGCGCGCCCGGATCGCGAAGACCGGGATGCGCAACTCGCTGCTGCTCGCCATCGCGCCGACCGCGACGATCGCCTCGATCGCGGGCGTGTACGAGTGCATCGAGCCGCAGGTCTCCAACCTCTTCAAGCGCGAGACGCTCAGCGGTGAGTTCCTCCAGGTCAACGCGTACCTGGTGAACGACCTGAAGCGGCTGGGCGTGTGGGACGCGCGGACCCGTGAGGCGCTGCGCGAGGCGAACGGCTCGGTGCAGGGCTTCGCCTGGATCCCCGAGGACGTGCGCGCGCTGTACCGCACCGCGTGGGAGATCCCGCAGCGCGGCCTGATCGACATGGCGGCGGCCCGTACGCCGTTCCTGGACCAGAGCCAGTCGCTGAACCTCTTCATGGAGACGCCGACCATCGGGAAGCTCTCCTCGATGTACGCGTACGCCTGGAAGAGGGGGCTGAAGACGACGTACTACCTGCGTTCGCGCCCCGCCACCCGGATCGCCCGCGCGGCGTCCGGCCGCACGGCGGCGACCGCCCCCGTTCCCGCCCAGCAGGCGCCTGTCGCCGACGCGGACGCGATCGCCTGCTCCCTGGAAAACCCCGAGTCCTGCGAGGCCTGCCAGTAATGACCGACACCAACTCCGAGAAGAACCTGCTCGACCCGGGCTTCGAACTGACCCTGCGCCCCATGCGCTACCCGGACTTCTACGAGCGCTATCGGGACGCGATCAAGAACACCTGGACCGTCGAGGAGGTCGACCTCCACTCGGACGTCGCGGACCTCGCGAAGCTCTCGCCGGGCGAGCAGCACATGATCGGCCGGCTGGTCGCGTTCTTCGCGACGGGCGACTCGATCGTCGCGAACAATCTCGTCCTCACGCTGTACAAGCACATCAACTCCCCCGAGGCACGGCTGTACCTGAGCCGTCAGCTGTTCGAGGAGGCCGTGCACGTCCAGTTCTATCTGACGCTGCTGGACACCTACCTGCCCGACCCGGACGACCGGGCGGCGGCGTTCGCGGCGGTCGAGAACATCCCGTCGATCCGCGAGAAGGCCGAGTTCTGCTTCAAGTGGATGGACTCGGTTGAGAAGATCGACCAGCTGGAGACGAAGGCCGACCGCCGCCGCTTCCTGCTGAACCTGATCTGCTTCGCGGCGTGCATCGAGGGGCTGTTCTTCTACGGCGCGTTCGCGTACGTCTACTGGTTCCGCTCGCGGGGCCTGCTGCACGGCCTCGCCACGGGCACCAACTGGGTGTTCCGCGACGAGACGATGCACATGAGCTTCGCGTTCGACGTCGTGGACACGGTCCGCAAGGAGGAGCCGGAGCTCTTCGACGACGAGCTCCAGCAGCAGGTCACGGACATGCTGAAGGAGGCCGTCGAGGCCGAGCTGCAGTTCGCCCGCGACCTGTGCGGCGACGGCCTGCCCGGCATGAACACCGACTCCATGCGGCAGTACCTGGAGTGCGTGGCCGACCAGCGTCTGGCCCGTCTCGGCTTCCCGACGGTCTACGGCTCCGAGAACCCGTTCTCGTTCATGGAGCTCCAGGGCGTGCAGGAGCTGACGAACTTCTTCGAGCGCCGGCCGTCCGCGTACCAGGTGGCGGTGGAGGGCTCGGTCGACCTCGACGAGGACTTCTGACCTCCCGGCCCTAGATCCGGGCCCAGCTTCTGAGGTGGGGACGCCGTGCGGCCGTGTCGGGCCGCACGGCGTCCGCCGTTTCCGGCGGCCTCTTCGCGCGGCGCCGTTCCGCCTCCCGCAGCTCGCGGTCGATGCGGCGTTCCCGGGCGAGCCCGAACAGCGTGGGCAGCAGAAAGAGAACGATGAGAGCGGAGACGCCCAGGATGTTCAGGAGCGTGTTCATGGCTCCACTCTCGTCCGCGCGCCCGCGCCCCGGCAGTGGCAGGACTGCCATGCACCATTGATTTACTGCCACACTGGTCGGGTGCTGAACAATGTCGCCGCTCTGCTGCTGGACGAGGTCCACCCCTTCGAGCTGGGGGTGCTGTGCGAGGTCTTCGGCCTCGACCGCAGCGCCGAGGGCCTGCCGGTCCATGATTTCGCCGTGGTGTCGGCCCAGGGACCGGTGCTGCGGACGCACGCCGGGTTCACGATCGGCGCCCCGTACGGCCTCGACCGGCTGGAGGAGGCGGATCTCATCGCCGTGCCGGCCTCCGGCGACTCCGGCGGCCGGGACTTTCCCGAGGAGGTCCTCGACGCCCTGCGCCGGGCCGTGGACCGGGGAGCGCGGGTGCTGAGCGTCTGCTCCGGCGCGTTCGTCCTGGGCGCGGCCGGGCTGCTGGACGGGCGCCGCTGCACCACCCACTGGCGTCACACCGACGAGCTGGCCCGCCGCTGTCCGCGCGCCGTCGTCGAGCCCGATGTGCTGTACGTGGACGACGGCCCGGTCATCACCTCGGCGGGCACGGCGGCCGGCATCGACGCCTGCCTCCACCTGGTCCGGCAGGCGTACGGCTCCGACACCGCCAACGCGATCGCCCGCCGCATGGTGGTGCCGCCGCACCGGGACGGCGGCCAGGCGCAGTTCATCGAACGGCCGCTGCCGCGCAGCCGGTGCGACACGGTCGGGGAGACCCTGGCGTGGATGGAGCGCCATCTCGACCGGGAGATGACGGTCGACCAGCTCGCGGCACGGGCGCACATGTCGCCGCGCACCTTCGCCCGCCGCTTCCAGCAGGAGACCGGCACCACGCCGTACCGCTGGCTGCTGCGTCAGCGGGTGCTGCTGGCCCAGCACCTGCTGGAGACGTCCGACGAGACGGTGGACACGATCGCCGGGCGCACCGGCTTCGGGACGGCGGCGGCGCTGCGCCACCAGTTCGTACGGTCGCTGGGCACCACCCCGCACGCCTACCGCCGCACCTTCCGCGGCCCGGCCGCCTGACGGGGGCGGCCGGGAGCGGGGCAGGGCCGGAGCGGACGCCCGGGGCGCGGCCGGGAAGGGGGCACGACCGGGGAGCGGGCGTCAGACGCCGCAGTTCGGGGCCGACCAGTAGTGGCTGGGGCCCTGGTTGACGTGGACGTGGTCGCCGTGGTCCGGATAGCCCGGGCCGAGGATCCCGTTGAAGCCGTGGTTGCGGGCCTGCTTGGCGAGGGTGCACAGGGAGTGCGGCCCGGCGCCCAGGTCGGCGGCGTCGCCGTACAGATGGCGGCTGCCCGCCGCGCCGCCGACCGCGCTGTTGCAGGAGGACGAGCGGAAGCCGCTGGTGATGCGGATCGGCTGGTCGCCGAGCGCGTGCCGCAGCGCCTCCAGCTTCCACATGGTGCTCAGCGCGTTCGCCTTCGCCGTGCCCGCCGCCACGGCGCCGCCCGCCCAGGTGCTGTTGCACTGGTTGTGCTCGGCGTAGCCGAAGTGGACCGGGGTGCAGTCGTCGTCCTGGAGGGCGTACAGCTTGGCCTGGGTCGCCGGGCCGGCGATGCCGTCGGCGGCGAGCCCGTAGGCCGCCTGGAACCGCTTGACGGCGGCGGTGGTCGCCGGGCCGTAGGAGCCGTCGACGGCGAGCACGGAGTCGTACCCGGGGTACCCGGCCACCCGGATCTGGAGCTGCGCGACGTCGTTGCCGGTGGCGCCCGCGGACAGCGTGCGGGTCCAGGTGTAGCAGCCGTCGGCCTGCGCGGTGCCGGCGGTGACCACGGCCCGCCCCAAGCGAAAGCCATGGTCATGACAATACTGAGCAGGAGTCGTGCGGCGCGTTTGAGCATCAAAGGGGCTCCCTGTCGCTGCCGAGGCGTGACGAAGATGTGGCCAGAGAGCCTGTCGGAGGAGTTGACGCGCGTCAACCACGGGGAGGAGAAAGGGAGTTGACGCGAGGTGAGCACGAGACGCGGCGGGCCCGGCCCTGCCCCGGAGAGGACGGACCGGGCCCGCCGGTGGATGGAAGCCCGTGAACGGGAGTCGGCGGACGAAAGCCGGCACGCGAGACCGGCGTCCCGGCGACCGGCCTTCCGGCCTCTCCGCGTCCGGCGTCCCGGCGGACGGCGACGGGCCCCGCCGGGACGGCCGGCCCGCGCTCAGTCGTTCGGCACGGTCTCGTAGCGGGGCGTGCCCTCCGCCATCTGCCGCAGCGCGTCCTTGCGGTCGCGCTTGGAGAGCCGGTCGATGTACAGGTACCCGTACAGGTGGTCCGTCTCGTGCTGGAGGCAGCGGGCGAAGTAGCCGGTGCCCCGGACCTTGATCGGGTTGCCCTGGGCGTCCTGGCCGCGCACCACCGCGTAGTCCGGGCGGGCCAGCGAGGCGTACGCCGTGGGAACGGAGAGGCAGCCCTCGTTGGAGTCGTCCAGCACCCGCTCCTCGGGCGCCAGCTCCTCCAGCACCGGGTTGCAGACGGCGCCCACGTGCCGCACGCCCTCGTCGTCCGGGCAGTCGTAGACGAAGACCTTCAGGTCGACGCCGATCTGGTTCGCGGCCAGGCCCACGCCCTCCGCGGTCCGCTGACTGGCGAACATGTCGTCGATCAGCCGGGCCAGGTCGTCGCCGAACTCGGTGACGTCCTCGCACTCCTTGTGCAGCACCGGGTTGCCCACGACCGTGATCGGACGGGAGGTGCCGCGCTCGCGGTACGCCGTCTCGCGCGCCTCGCAGTCCTCCGTGTCCACGACGAAGCCCTCGTCGTCGATGCTGGTCCGCTCGTCCGTCTCCTGCTGCGCCATGTCCGCCGTACGCCTTCCTCACAACCTGAAACCCGGGCGACCGGAGCCATGCGTGGCGTCCGGGCCCCGAGCACCCGAGCACCGCGACCGGTGCCCGTACAGCCTACGGGCACCGGTCAGCAGACTTCTTCGAGATCCCGCCACTCGCGGCTGTCCGGGCTGTCCGCGACCCAGCCGTCCAGCAGCCCGCGCACCAGTCCGGCCGGCGCCGCTATCCCGCACTCGCGCTCGGGCACCCACAGCTCCCCGGCGGTGCGGTGCCCCAGCGGGCCCGGGTGGCCCGGTTCGCTGTGGTCGTGCGGGTCCAGGTGGTCTCCGTCGCCCTCGTCGCTCTCCATCCGGCTCTCCGAGCAGGCCCGGCACAGCAGCCGCACGGACGAGGACCAGTCCTCCGCGGCGAACCCGGCGTCGGACGCCAGCCGCTCCAGCGCGTCCCGGTCCGCCTCGGTGGCCGCCTCCAGCAGCACGACCCAGGTGGGGACGGGCGACGGCGCCCACAGCTCGATCTCGTCGAAGACCGGGTACGCGGGACCTGCGGCGGTGACCCGCTCGCCGTTCGGCACGCCGTCGTGCAGCACGACCTCGCCCCAGCGGCGGCCGGACGACGGCAGCGGGATGGAGAGCACCTCGATCCGGGCCGGATCCAGCCTGCGCCCCCATACCACCTCGGCCTCGCCCTCCGGCGACAGCCGTACCGCGGCGCTGCCCAGCTCCATGCCCACGGGCTCGCTGCCCGCCGCGGAGGCGTGCTGGCCGGCGCCCGGCACCTTCAGGCCGTACGCCTGCCAGGCGCGGCGGGCCAGCGGCCAGTCCTGGAGCGCCGTGGCGGCGATCCCGACGTTCCACCAGTCGGGGGCGCCGGACTCCTTGTCGAGCAGCGCGACGGCCCGCAGTCCGGCGGCTCTGGCCTGTTCCCAGTCGTGGCGGAACTTGTGCAGCAGCGCCAGGTTGAACCATGACTCCGAGAGCCAGGGTTCCAGGTCCGCCGCACGTGTGAGCAATGCGCCCGCGTCCTCGTACCGGCCGTCGCCGATCAGCGTGAACGCGCGGTCCGTGGCCTGCCGCCAAGAGGCGGAGGGCCGATGCCGTACCTTCCCGAAGATCCTCACGATTCCCGCCCGTCCCGACTATGAGGGCCCGGCAGCGGGCTTCGCGGCGTCGCGGGCCCGGGACACGCGCCTCGCGGTGTTGTCGTCCGTCACCGACGCTCCGCGCTGCCTCGATCCTCCGCCTTGCGATGCACGCACCCCGGCCCCGCTCCTTCACCCGCGCTGGCTACTGCTGGGCACTCTGGGCACCCTCGATTTCCGCTCTCTTCTTCGCATCCAACCATGCCGGGCCGGACGCCCGCTCATTACCCATGGGTTACCCGCGCGGGGCTGCGACCAGACCGCCCCGGGGCCGGAACCCGGGCCGGCGGCTCCCCGCCCGGGCCCGCCGCGGAGGCGGGAGGCGCGGGAATGCGCGAAGGGGCACGCGGAACGTCCGGGACGCGGGGGCGCGGCCCGGACGGATCGCTCGGCGGCGGGCCGGTGGGCGAAGCGCGCGGGCCGTGTACGGGCTCGGAGCGCGCACGGACACGGAGCGCGCACGGACACGGAGCGCGCACGGGCAGGAGCGCACTGGCAAGGAGCGCGCACGGTCCCGTGAACGGACTCGCGGGCCCGCGAAGGAGTGCGGGCCCGCGATGGCGTCACGCGTGGCGGTACGAGAGCGTCGCTCCCCGGGATGTCATTCCCCGTTCGGGGTGTCATTCCCCGGGCGTCGTTCCCCGGAGGCGTCGTTCTCGGGGCGTCATTCCTTGGCGGCGGCCGGCCGGTCGGTCTCCCGCTCGCCCTCCGGGGACGCCACGTCCTGCTCCGGCACCGCCTGCCCCGAGCGGATCAGGTCGATCCGGCCCATCACCTTGGATCGCAGATCGCTCGGTACGTCGTCCTGGCCGCAGCACCGCTTCACCAGCTTCTTCACGGCCTGTTCGAGGCCGTACTTCTCCAGGCACGGGGAGCACTCCTCGAAGTGCACCTCGAACTTGGTGCAGTCGCTGTCGGGCATCTCGTGATCGAGAAACTCGTAGAGGTGATCGAGGACCTCTGAGCAATCCGTCTCATGCGGCTCTCCGCAGCTCATGAGCCCGAGCCTTTCCGATCGTCCGACCCCCCGGCGCCGGCCGGGACGAGCCCGCGCTCGCGGGCGTAGTCCTCCAGCATGCCGCGCAGCTGGCGGCGGCCCCGGTGCAGTCGGGACATCACCGTACCGATGGGTGTCCCCATGATGTCCGCGATCTCCTTGTAGGCAAAGCCCTCGACGTCGGCGAGATACACGGCGATGCGGAACTCTTCGGGGATGGCCTGCAGGGCGGCCTTCACGTCCGAGTCCGGCAGGTGGTCGAGCGCCTGCGACTCGGCCGAGCGCAGCCCCGTCGACATGTGCGACTCCGCGCGCGCCAGCTGCCAGTCCTCGATCTCCTCGGCGGCGCTGCGCTGGGGTTCGCGCTGCTTCTTGCGGTACGAGTTGATGAACGTGTTGGTGAGGATGCGGTACATCCACGCCTTGAGGTTGGTGCCCTCACGGAACTGGTGGAAGGAGCCGTACGCCTTGGCATAGGTCTCCTGGACCAGGTCCTCGGCGTCCGCGGGGTTGCGCGTCATGCGCAGCGCGGCCGAGTACATCTGGTCGAGGTAACCGAGGGCGTCCCGCTCGAAGCGCGCGTTGCGCTCGGCAGCCGTCTCCTCCGCGCGGCCGTCGTCGGTCCCTGTGTCGGTCCCAGTGACCGGACCCACCTCCTCCAACGCTGTGGCGGAGCCGAAACCGGACCCGCTCGAATCGGAGAATAGTCGACCTCGCCCGGGGACGGGCTGTCGTTCCGATGCGCCCGGCGCGCGGTCCGGAGCGGTCCTGGCCGCATGCAGGACCGTCCACTCCAGGTCGGCGGCGTTCGAGCGACGCGGGCAGATGGTCGAACCCATGCGACGGACTCCCTCTCCACGGACGGCTTTGGGCACCGATGCGACGTCGATGCACCGATGCCATCCACAACAGCGGCCCCCGGCCCGGCATTCCCGAGGCGCGTGCGGGCGCCGCCCGGACCGCCGGGCGCACCGGGCCCGGCCGGATTCCGGGCCGCCCGTCGGCGCGGCCCGGCCGGCGACCGTCCGGGGGCGCGGCTCAGCCGAGTCCGGCCAGCCAGGCGGTCACGGCGTCGGTCAGGACCGCCATCGCGCGGTCCTCCGTCAGTCCGGACCTCTTCGGCACGGCGAAGCCGTGGTCGCCGTACGGCACCTCGGTCAGCTCGTACTCCCCCGGCGGGAACTCGGCGGGCCGTCCGAAGGGGTCGTTGCCGCCCTGGACGACGAGCGTGGGCAGGCCGGTCCCGAGGAGCTCGTCCGCGCGGGACTTCTCCGGTCTGCCCGGCGGGTGCAGCGGGAAGCTGAGCGCGAGGACGGCGCGGGCGCCGAGCTCCGCCGCCGTCCGGCAGGCGACCCGGGCGCCGGCGCTGCGGCCGCCCGCGACCACGGGCGGCCCGGCGGCGGTGAGCGCCGGCCAGACGCCCCGCCAGCCGGTGTCCAGGGTCTTCGGGGCGGGCGCGACCTTCTTCCCGGCGACCCGCCACGGCTGCTCCACCAGGGCCACGGTCACGCCGTGCGCCGGGAGCGCGGCGGCGAGGGCCCGCAGGTCGCGGGTCTCGACGCCGCCGCCCGCCCCGTGGCCGACGGCGAGCACCAGCCGGGCCCGCTTCGCCGGGAGCCAGGTGATCCTGGCGGGCCCGGCGTCCGTGTCCACCGTCTCGGCCCTGCGGGCCGTCTCCGTAGTACTCACGGCCCTCATCCTGCCGTGCCCCGGCCCGAACCGGCCGGAACCGGTCGGAGACGCGGCCCGTCCGGTCAGAAGAGGGTGCCCACCTCCGGCCCGGCCAGCTCCGCCAGGAGTTCGGGGCCGTTGTTGCGGACGTTGCTCACGGCGGTGCCCACCGGGTAGGCGCGCATCAGCCCGGCCGGCGGCGGGGTCAGCAGCGACCGCAGCTCCGCGACGTCGGTGCACGACGGGTCGAGCCAGGCGTCCCAGCGGTCCGGGGTCAGCATCAGCGGCATCCGGGGGTGGATCTCGGCGAGTGTGGCCGGGCCCTCGGCGGGGGCGACCGCGAGCGGGGTGGTCTCCGCCTCGGTCGTGATCACCGAGCAGGTCGCCCACCAGGCCATCGGGTGGTCGTCCGGCAGCGTCCGGTCGCGCCAGAACTCGTACAGTCCGGCCATCGCGAAGACCGATCCGTCGGCGGGCGTCACGAAGTAGGGCTGCTTGCGCGGCCGCTTCCTTTTCCCCTTCTCCTCCAGCTGCCGCTCCTCGGCGCCGGTGACCCACTCGTAGTAGCCGTCGGCGGGCAGGATGCAGCGCTGGGCGACGAAGGGGCGCCGGAAGGACGGCTTCTCGTGGACGGTCTCCGCCCGGGCGTTGATCATGCGCGCGGCGCCCTCGGGGGATTTCGCCCAGGACGGCACCAGTCCCCATTTCAGAACGCGCAGCTGGCGAACCGGACGCCGGTCCGCCGCGTCTTTGAGGGGGCGCTCGACTATGGCGTGGACCTCCTTGGTCGGCGCCACGTTCCAGTCGGGAGCCAGGGTCTCCGCCGGGTCCCACTTCTCGACCCGGAAGAGCCCGGTCAGATCCTCGGGCCGCCGGCTCGCCGCATACCGTCCGCACATGAGTGCCAGACTGCCACGAACGTCCCGGTGACCGGACGCAGATACCGCGAACCGCTACCACGAGGAGCCGCCCGCCCGATGGACAGCACCGATCTGGGGAATCTGTGGGACCGCGTCTTCGGCACCCAGCCGGCGCCCGAGCAGTGGCTGGTGGTGGTGACCGGCACGCTCGCGCTGATCGCCGTCGTGCCGAACCCGCTCTGGCGGCTGAGCCGCAACGCGATCACGATCGCGCACGAGGGCGGGCACGGCCTGGTGGCGCTGCTCACCGGGCGGCAGCTGACGGGGATCCGGCTGCACTCGGACACCAGCGGGCTGACGGTCAGCCGCGGCAAGCCGACCGGCATGGGGATGATCCTGACGGCGGCGGCCGGCTACACCGCCGCGCCGCTGCTGGGACTCGGCGGGGCCGCGCTGCTGGTCGACGGCAGGATCACGCTGCTGCTCTGGGTGGCCACGGCGCTGCTCGCGGTGATGCTGGTGATGATCCGCAATGTGTACGGAGCGCTCGCCGTGGTCCTCACGGGGTCGGCGTTCCTGCTGGTCTCCTGGCTGGCCTCGGCCGCCGTGCAGTCGCTGTTCGCGTACACCGCCGTCTGGTTCCTGCTGCTGGGCGGGGTGCGGCCGGCCTTCGAGCTCCAGTCGAAGCGGCGGTACGGCGGGGCGCCCGACTCGGACGCGGACCAGCTGTCGCGGCTGACGGACGTGCCGGCCGCGCTCTGGCTGTTCCTCTTCCACGCGGTGTCGCTCTGCTCGCTGATCGGCGGCGGGCGGTGGCTGCTCGGTCTGTGAGGCCGGTGCGCGGCCGGCGCCCGCCCGTGGGGCCGGTGCGCGGCCGTGTTCGCGGGCCGCGGGCGCGTTGCGGCGGGAGCGCGCGTCCGGTCGGGGGTCGCCGCCGTGTCCGCGGGTGCGCGAGCGCGTTCGACGGTGACCGGTCGCGACCGCCGGGCGCTACCCGAAGGAGTGACGCCGCACGGCCCGGCGGTGTCCGGTGATGGCCGGTTGGCGTCTGCCACGCTTTGATTACGCACCCGTTTCGGACCATTTGATCGAGAATCCGGTTTGCGGTGAACCACTAAAGTGAGGTTCATGACCGAAACCCCCGTGCACCCCGCCCTCTGGCCCGCTCCGCACGCGACCGGAGCCGTCGACGCGACCGTCACCGTGCCCGGTTCGAAATCGGTCACCAATCGCGCGCTCGTGCTGGCCTCCCTGGCCGCCGAGCCCGGCTGGCTGCGCCGTCCGCTGCGCTCCCGCGACACCCTGCTGATGGCCGAGGCGCTGCGCGCCATGGGCGTCGGCATCGAGGAGACGGTGTCGTCCAGCTCCTCCGTGGCCGGCGGCCCGGAGGCGTCCGGCGAGGCGTGGCGGGTCATCCCGGCCGGGCTGCACGGTCCCGCCACGGTCGACGTCGGCAACGCGGGCACGGTCATGCGCTTCCTGCCGCCGGTCGCCGCCCTGGCCGACGGGCCGATCCGGTTCGACGGCGACCCCCGCTCGTACGAGCGCCCGCTGAACGGCGTGATCGACGCGCTGCGGGCGCTGGGCGCGCGGATCGACGACGACGGGCGCGGCTCGCTGCCGATGACGGTGCACGGCGGCGGGGCGCTGGACGGCGGGGCGGTGGAGATCGACGCCTCCTCCTCCTCGCAGTTCGTCTCGGCGCTGCTGCTGTCGGCGCCGCGCTTCAACCAGGGCGTGGAGGTGCGCCACACCGGCGCCCGGCTGCCCTCCATGCCGCACATCCGGATGACCGTCGACATGCTGCGGGCCGTCGGCGCGCAGGTCGACGAGCCGGAGACGGGCGGCGAGCCGAACGTCTGGCGGGTCTCCCACTCCGCGCTGCTCGGCCGCGATCTGACCATCGAGCCCGACCTCTCCAACGCCCAGCCGTTCCTCGCCGCGGCGCTGGTCACCGGCGGCCGGGTCACCATCCCGGACTGGCCCGAGCGCACCACTCAGCCGGGTGACGCGCTGCGCGAGATCTTCACCGCGATGGGCGGCAGCTGCGAGCTGACCGAGCGCGGTCTCACGTTCACCGGTTCGGGCCGGATCCACGGCATCGACGTGGACCTGAGCGAGGTCGGGGAGCTCACCCCGGGCATCGCGGCGGTCGCCGCCCTGGCCGACGGGCCCTCCACGCTGAGCGGCGTCGCCCACCTGCGGCTGCACGAGACGGACCGGCTGGCCGCGCTCACCAAGGAGATCAACGAACTCGGCGGCGACGTCACCGAGACCGCCGACGGGCTGCACATCCGCCCGCGCCCGCTGCGCGGCGGCCTCTTCCACACGTACGACGACCACCGGATGGCCACCGCGGGCGCGGTCATCGGCCTGGCCGTCCCCGGAGTGGAGATCGAGAACGTGGCGACGACCGCCAAGACCCTGCCGGACTTCCCGCAGATGTGGACCGGAATGCTCGGGGCCTGAGAGATGCGCCGCTACGGCAAGAACCCCGACGAGGACGACGTCCGGATCCGCCCCAACCGCAAGGGCAACCGGCCCCGCACCCGTGTCCGCCCCAAGCACGAGGACGCCGAGGAGGGCATGATCCTCACCGTCGACCGGGGCCGTCTCACCTGCCTCGTCGAGGGCCGTACGGTCGTGGCGATGAAGGCCCGTGAACTGGGCCGGAAGGCGGCCGTGGTGGGCGACCGGGTCTCCCTCGTGGGCGACCTGTCCGGCGACAAGGACACCCTGGCCAGGATCGTCCGCATCGGCGAGCGCCACTCGGTGCTGCGCCGCACGGCGGACGACGACGATCCGTTCGAGCGGGTGGTCGTCGCCAACGCCGACCAGCTGGCGATCGTGACCGCGCTGGCCGATCCGGAACCCCGCCCGCGCATGATCGACCGCTGTCTGGTGGCCGCGTACGACGGCGGGCTGTCCCCGCTCCTCGTGCTCACCAAGTCGGACCTCGCCGCCCCGGACAAGCTGCTGGAGGCGTACACCCCGCTGGGCGTCCCGTTCGTCGTCACCAGCCGCGAGGAGCTGGAGAACGGCGACGCCGCCGAGCGGGTGCGCGAACAGCTGGCCGACCGGGTCACCGCCTTCGTCGGGCATTCGGGCGTCGGGAAGACCACGCTGGTCAACGCGCTGGTGGCGGAGGACCGGCGGCGTACCACCGGGCTCGTCAACGCGGTCACCGGGCGCGGCCGGCACACCACCACGTCGGCGCTGGCGCTGCCGCTCGCCGGTGACCGGGGCTGGGTGATCGACACTCCCGGCGTGCGGTCCTTCGGTCTGAACCACATCGACCCCTCCCGGGTGATCCACGCGTTCCCCGACCTGGAGCCCGGCACCGAGGACTGCCCCCGGGGCTGCACCCACGACGGCGACCAGCCGGAATGCGCCCTGGACGGCTGGGTGGCGGACGGGCACGCGGATCCGGCGCGGCTGGACTCGCTGCGGCGGCTGCTGTCCACCCGGGAGCGGCGCGAGGGCGACTGACCCGGCCGGTACCCGGTCGAACGGCCGTGACCGTCCCCGGTCGGCCTCTGGCCCCGGCCGTCCCCGGTCGGCCGGCCCGACCGGACCCGGCCGGCCGCGACCAGCCCCGGCCGACTGATCGCCCACGGTCATGGTTGACCGATGACGACCGTCCGAGATCAACCGGTCCGGCGCTTGTCGATCGGTCCGGCACGTTCGGGATCGATCGGGCGCGTTTGCGATCTACCGAGACCGGTAAGTGCATAATCACAGCCAATGTGGCAAGGCGGCCACCGGCGTGGGAGGGCACTGACGATGGCGTGGCTGCTGGTCGTGGTCGCGGGACTTCTGGAGACCGGCTTCGCCGTCTGTCTGAAGCTGTCGCACGGCTTCACCCGGCTCTGGCCCACGGTCGCCTTCTGCGCCTTCGCGCTCGGCAGCTTCGGCCTGCTGACGCTGTCGCTGAAGAAGCTCGACGTGGGACCCGCCTACGCCGTGTGGACCGGCATCGGCGCGACGGGCACCGCCATCTACGGCATGGTCTTCCTCAACGACGTGGTCTCCACCCTCAAGCTGGTGTCGATCTCGCTGGTGATCGTCGGCATCATCGGGCTCCAGCTCTCGGGCTCCTCCCAATGATCCCGGGCGCGGCCCGCCGATCCCCGGCGTGGCGCGCGGTT
>NZ_JBAGJZ010000065.1:0-38548 GCF_037034285.1 Streptomyces tyrfis
CGAAGCGGACGGCAACGTCCCCGTAGGGGTGGGGGGTCGCGGCCGGACCGGCCCGGTCATGCCCCGTCCTGCTGGTCCGGTGGGCTTCCGGGGGCGGGGGCGACGCGGAGGAGCGCGGTGACGGTCTCGCGGAATCCTCGGTGTCCGCTGCGGGCGGCGTGGCGCAGGGCCCAGGAGTCCGGGCCGAGTTGTGAGGTGCAGGCTTCGGAGCGTTCCCGGCAGGTGGTGCATTCCAGGTGCCGGACGGGTGGGGGCGCGTCCTCGCCGCGGTCCGCGCCGATGATCCATTCCGCGTACCGGGGCATCGTGTTCATCCGGCCCGTTCCTCGTCGGGTGCGGTGGCGGTCCGTCGGTCGTCGTAGAGGGGGGCGTGGCCGGGGCAGGCGTACACCTTGGTTCCGACGCCGGACGCGGCGTACACCTCGTCGACCTTGATGGGGTGGGTGGTCACTTTTCCGTCGTGGCAGCAGCGTTCCGGCTGTGCCGGGACGGGGAGGCTCTCCGTGGTCTCCGTGGTCTCGGTCATGATGGCCCTCGTTCGCCGTGGTCGGGTGGTGAGGAACCAGGGTCCCGGACGGGGGCGGGCACAACGCTCACACATCCGTGAGCGCGGCCGGTGCGCGCCGGGCCGCCGGGGGCGGGTCACCGCGGCCGGAGCTCGCCGGGCCGGTCCCCGGGACCGGGTCGCCGGTCCGGGCCGCCGGGGCCGGGCGCGCCGGCGGGGCCGGAGGGGTCACAGGCCGATCCAGGCGGCCAGGTGTCCCAGGGTCTCGGGGGTGCGGCGCGAGGTGTGCACCAGGCCCTTGACGGTCTCCCTGGCGCCGGGGTGGTAGCGGGTCTGCTCGGGGGCGGCGCGGCGGGCGGCGGCGATGCTCGCGAGGGCGGCCTCGGTCCGGCCGGTCTCCATCTCGCAGCGGGCCCGGTCGATCAGGAAGTGGGCGCGCCGGGAGGTGGCGAGTGCGGGGGGCAGGGTGATGTGGCGGGCCTGGACGAGGGCCTCGTCGTACTCGTGCATCTCGATGGCGGCGGACATGCGGTGCAGGGCCACGTTGGTCGGGCCGAAGGACAGCCAGTGGATCTCGGGGACGTCCCCGACGAGTCCGGCGCAGCGTTCGGCTTCCGCCAGGTGTTCCTCGACGGCGGTGCCGCGGCCGGCGCGGGCGGCGATCACGGAGGCGCCGAGGTGGAGTTGGCCGGTGACGGTGATGGTCTCGGTGGTGGGCTCGATGGCGGCGGTCATGCTGTGGCCGGAGCGGACGAGGCGCTGTCCGATGGCGTACTCGCCCTCCCGGAAGTAGGCGAGTGCGCGCATGTACTGGCGGATCGCGGCCAGGCAGGGGTCGGAGGCGCGCTGGGCGGCCCAGTCCATGCGGTCGAGGGCGACGGAGCTGAGGTCGTAGTAGCCGAGTTTGACGGCGATGTCGTGGGCGGTGCGGTAGGTGGAGGCGAGGGCCTGCCAGAGCCGGGTCGTCGGGGCCCGCCATACCTCGGTGGTGAGCTGGGCGATGGTGCCGGGGAGGCGGCGGGCGGCGTCGCGCAGCCGGGTGGCCCGGACGTCGGCGCACAGCCGGTCGGCGGCGGCGTGGAGTGCGCGGGCGGGTACGCGGGGCAGTGTCTCGTCGGCGCCGAGGTCGTAGACGTCGAGTGCCTCGCGGATGGGGCGGACGAGGGCGGCGAGGCGGCCGCGTTGTGGTTCGGTGGTGTGGGGCGGCTGTCCGGTGAGGGTCGTGACGTCGACGCGCAGTGCGCGGGCGACCGCCGCGACGAAGTCGGCGCCGGCCGGCTTCGCTCCGCATTCGACCTGGTTGAGCAGGCTGTAGGAGTACGGGATCCGGTCGGCCAGCTGCCGCTGTGTCAGGTGGGCCAGCCGTCGTTGCTCCCTGATGCGGACTCCTACGGCATCGTCATGCGGGCTGCACATACTGGCCTCCGTTCCTCGCTCGTGGGGTTATCGAGGACGGTATACGCGGGAGATCGTTCCGCAGATGGCTATCGCCCCGAATCCACCCGTATCGGGGGAGGTTGGGCGGTTGCGTACGGCCCGGTCCTCGGTGTGGGATGGCGCCCATGACCGCCAGAACGCTGTACTTTTTCGGTTCCGCCGCTCCCCCGGTCCTCGATGTCTCCCGTGTGATCGGCATGTTGCGGAACCGGGGGTGGGATGTGTGCCTCGGGTTGACGCCGACCGCGGCGCGGTGGCTGCGGGAGGAGTTACCGGAGTTGGAGCAGGCGACCGGGCATCCGGTGCGTTCGGAGTACAAGCGGCCGGGCGAGCCCGACGTCTGGCCCAGGGCCGACGCGATCCTGTTGGCGCCGGCCTCGTTCAACACACTCAACCACTGGGCGCTGGGCCTGACTTCGTCGTTCGTGGTGGGGGTCGTCGCGGAGGGGATCGGCAAGGGGATCCCGACGGTGACCATGCCGTGCGTCAACACGGCCTTCGTGGCGCATCCGCAGTTCCTACGGTCGGTGGGGACGTTGCGTTCCGCCGGGGTGGACGTGCTGTTCGGGAACGGTGGTTTCGTGCCGAACCGGCCGGGCGAGCGGCGGCCGGGCGGATACCCGTGGGAGCTCGCGGTGGACGCGGTGGACGCGCTGGGCCCGGCCGGTGCGCCGGGCACGGCGGCTGTGCCGGGCGCGGCGGGTGCGGCGGGTGCGGCAGGTATGGGTACGGCGGGCGCGGCGGGTGTGCCGGGCGCCGTGGATGTCGCGGAGGTGCCGGGTGGGGCAGGCGCGGCGGGCGGGGTGGGGCCTCGTCGTCCTTGACGGGTCCGGCCCGGGTGCGGGGGACGTCCGGGGTTCGGGCGTCCGGGGTGTACGGGAGTGTTCGGCGGTGCTCGGGGGTGTCCAGGGGGGTACGGGGGCCGGCGGCCGGCGGCCGCGGGTCAGGCGTTCTGGCCGGTCGGCGGCTGCTCGGGGCCGGTCGCCGACTCCTCCGCGATCCGTTCGTGGTGGCGGATGACCTCCGCGACGATGAAGTTCAGCAGCTTCTCCGCGAAGGCCGGGTCGAGGTGGGCGCTCTCCGCCAGTTGCCTCAGCCGGGCGATCTGCCGGCTCTCGCGGGCCGGGTCGGCCGGGGGCAGGTGGTGGGCGGCCTTGAGGTGGCCGACCTGCTGGGTGCACTTGAAGCGTTCGGCGAGCATGTGGACGACGGCGGCGTCGATGTTGTCGATGCTCTCGCGCAGCCGGTTCAGTTCCGCGCTCACGGACGCGTCGATGTCCTTGGTGGTCATGGGCAGCGAGCTTAGCCGGACGGGCGTGGGCGGTACGGCGTCGCGGTGCCCGGACGCCCGGACCGTCCCGGGGCCGTCCCACGTGCCGGACGGGTCACAGGGCCGGGCCGAGCGGGGGGATGGTCGGCGGGTGGGCCGGGTCGGGCACCTGGTCGCTCCAGCCGCCCGGCACGTTGCGGCCCTGCTGTTCGCGGAACCGGACCGGGGCGGTGCCGACCCGGCGGGCGAAGAGCCGGGAGAAGTACGCCGGGTCGTCGTAGCCCACGCGCCGGGCGACGGCGGCGACCGGCAGGTCCGTGGCGACGAGGAGTTCCTTGGCGCGGCCGAGCCGGATGCCGAGGAGGTAGTCCTTGGGGCTGCAGCCCGCGCCGCGCCGTACCGCCGTGCGGAGTTCGGCGGGCGTCATGCCGTGCCGGGCCGCGTGCTCGGCGACGGACAGCGGCTGGAAGGCGTCGCGGGCGAGGGCCTGGAGGACGGGGTCGCCGTCGGGGCCGACGTCCGCGCGGGCCCGGCGCAGGGCGACGAGGAGCTCGTGGACGGCGGCGCCGGTCTCCACCTCCAGCAGCGGGTTGCCGAGGCGTGCGGCCCGGACCATCCGGCCCACGGCGGCGCGAGGGCCGGCCGTGTCGGCGAGCGGGACGAGCGGGCGGGCCGGTTCGATGTAGCCGAGCTCGGTGTAGGTGGCGGTGGCGGGGCCGGTGAAGTCGACGAAGCTCTCGTCCCAGCCGGTGCCGGGGTCGGCGCCGTAGTGGTGCGGGGTGCCGGGGGTCAGCCAGATCAGGCTGGGGGCGACGACGGGTATGCGGCGGCCGTCGGGGGCGCCGAACCAGCCGCTGCCGGAGTTGATCACGACGGCCACGTGGTGGTCGAGGGTGCGGGGGCCGACGGTCGGCAGGGCGCCGTGCTGGAGCCCCACGCCCAGGCAGACGAGCCCCAGCCGGTGGTGGAGCGGGCTGGGGGTGAAGAAACGCATCCAGGTGTGGTACATCGGCCTTCCTTTCCTTCCCCCCTGCGGGCCGCCGCGTCGTCCCCGGCGGGACGGCCCTCGGTCGCGCCGGTCGGACGCTTCCGAACAATTGTGTCCAAGACAGCAGTGATCTTTGTCCATGGACCGGGTGCGTGCCAGGGGGCGAGGCTGGGGGTACGACATTCCTCCCGGGTTCGCCCGCTTCCCGGTGCGACGGGGAGCGTGCCGCGCCGGGAGCCGCACGCACAGGAGAGTTACGAGCGCCATGGCTGACTTCACCGTGGGGGACGACTGCTTCCGGCTCGACGGGAAGCCCGTGCGGCTGCTGTCGGGCGCCCTGCACTATTTCCGGGTCCATGAGGCGCAGTGGGACCACCGGCTGGCGATGCTGCGCGCCATGGGGCTGAACTGCGTCGAGACGTACGTTCCGTGGAATCTGCACGAGCCCCGGCCGGGCCGGCTGCGGGACGTGGGGGCGCTGGGCCGGTTCCTGGACGCGGCGCGGCGGGCCGGGCTGTGGGCGATCGTCCGCCCGGGCCCGTACATCTGCGCGGAGTGGGAGAACGGGGGGCTGCCGGTCTGGGTGACCGGTCGGTTCGGGCGGCGGGCGCGGACCCGTGACGAGGAGTACCTGGCCGCCGTGGAGCGGTGGTTCTCGGCGCTGCTGCCGCAGGTGGTGGAGCGGCAGATCGGCCGCGGCGGCCCGGTGATCATGGTGCAGGCGGAGAACGAGTACGGGAGCTACGGCACGGACCAGGTGTATCTGCGGCGGGTGGCCGGGATGCTGCGGGACCACGGGGTGACGGTGCCGCTGTTCACGTCGGACGGGCCGGAGGACCACATGCTGACCGGCGGTTCGGTGCCGGGGCTGCTCGCGACGGCGAACTTCGGGTCGGGGGCGCGGGAGGCGTTCGAGGTGCTGCGCCGGCATCAGCCGAGGGGGCCGCTGATGTGCATGGAGTTCTGGTGCGGGTGGTTCGACCACTGGGGCGCCGAGGCGGTGGTGCGCGATCCTGCGGAGTCGGCCGGGGCGCTGCGGGAGATCCTGGAGTGCGGGGCGTCGGTGAACGTCTACATGGCGCACGGGGGGACGAACTTCGCCGGGTGGGCGGGGGCGAACCGGTCGGGTCCGTACCAGGACCGGGACTTCCTGCCGACGGTGACGTCGTACGACTACGACGCGCCGGTCGACGAGTACGGGCGTGCCACGGAGAAGTTCTGGCGGTTCCGGGAGGTGCTCGCGGAGTACGCGGACGGGCCGCTTCCGGAGCTGCCGCCGGAGCCGGTGCCGCTGTCCGTCCCGGTGCGGGCGGAGCTGGCGGACTGGGCGCCGCTCGCCGCCGTGCTGGAGGCGCTGGGCGACGAGGAGGCGGGGCCTTCGGGGGTGCCGCCGACGTTCGAGGAGCTCGGGGTCGACCGGGGTGTGGTGCGGTACCGGGTGGCTGTCCCGGGTCCGCGCCGGCCGTACGACCTGGGGGTCTCGGGGCTGCGGGACCGGGCCGTGGTGTACGTGGACGGGGTCCGGGCGGGCGTGCTGAGCGAGGAGGACGGCGCCCTGGACGAGCCGGTGGCCGGGCCCGCCGAGGTCGAGCTGTGGGTGGAGTCGCTGGGCCGGGTGAACTACGGGCCGCGGCTGGGCGAGTCCAAGGGGATCACGGGCGGGGTGCTGCACGAGCGGCAGTATCTGCACGGGGTGCGGGCGCGGGCGCTGCGGCTGGAGGCGTTCGAGGAGCCGGACGCGACGGCCGGGGTGGCGTTCCGGAGCGCGGCGGACGCCGGGGAGGCCGGGGAGGCGGGTCGTACCGGCCTGTTCCGGGGGACGTTCGAGGTCGCGGACGCGGCGGGGGCCGGGCACGCGGGGCTCGAACTGCCGGGCTGGACGCGGGGGTTCGTCTGGGTGAACGGGTTCTGCCTGGGGCGGTACTGGTCGGTGGGCGCGCAGCGGACGCTGTATGTGCCGGGGCCGGTGCTGCGGGAGGGCGCCAACGAGGTGTGGGTGCTGGAGCTGGAGGACGCGGGCGCGCCGTATGTGGAACTGGGCCCGGGGCTGCCCGTGCGGGCGACGGGCGGGGCCGGGACCGACCGGGCGTGAGCCGGGGTGCGCGGCCCGGGGCGTGAACCCCGGGCCGCGCGTTTCCCGGGGCCCGAGGTTCGGGCCTCGGGCCCCGGGTTTCGGGCTTTCCGTGTCGGGCCCCGGGTTCCGTAACCCGAGCTTCGCACTTCACACTTCGGGCTCCGGGTCCGAGCTTCGGGTTCCGAGCTTCGTTCCGGGCTTCGGGTTCCGAGCTTCGTTCCGGTCCCGAGTCAGAGCGTGGCGGCCGCCGAGGCGATGTTGGCCGCGAAGGTCGATACCTCGCTGTACACGCCGGGGTAGCCGGGCCTGGCGCAGCCCTGGCCCCAGCTGACGATGCCGACCTGGATCCAGGCCCCGGAGTCGTCCTTGCGGAACATGGGGCCGCCGGAGTCGCCCTGGCAGGTGTCCACGCCGCCGGTGTCGATCAGGCCGGCGCAGATCTCGTCGCCCGGGACGAGGTCGCCGCCGTACGCGGCCTGGCACTCGGCGTCGGAGACGAACGGCACGGTGGCCTTGAGCAGGTAGCGCTGCTGGGCCCCGCCCTCGGTCGCGGCGCCCCAGCCGGCGATGGTGAAGGTGCCGTTGTTGTACGCGGTGGTGGTGGCGATCTTGAGGGTGGGCAGGTCGATCGGCTTGGCCAGCTTGATCAGTGCCCAGTCCTTGCCCATGCCGTTGTAGCCGGGGGCCTGGAGGACCTTGGTGGACTTGACCTTGACGGCGCTGGAGGACTGGAGGTCGACGACGCCCGCGGTGGCGGTGATGGAGGTGTTGTTGCCCGAGCCGTCGACGCAGTGCGCGGCGGTGAGCACGATGTCCTTGGCGTAGAGGGCGCCGCCGCAGCCCATCGACAGCCGGACGATGAACGGGAACTCGCCCTGGGCGGCGCGGGTTCCGCCGACGACGGGCGCGGGAGCCGCGAAGGCTCCGGCGGGCTGGAGGCTGACGGCCGCGAGGATCGCGGCGGCCATGACGGCACATCTCTTCGCGGCGCGCAGAAGCTGCTTCAAGGCACTGCCTTCTTTCGTGGGGGGTTGGGGTGGGGGGTTGTGGGGTGAGGGTCGGTGAAAGGGGCGGCGAGGACCGGTGGGCGGTCCTCGTGGGGGGTCTGGTGGGGACCGCCCGGGTTCTCGCGGGGTGCACCCGTCCCCGTCCGGAGACCTGCCGTGGATGGAACCCACCCGATGGTCATGCTCCCGACAAAGACATGGTTGGGATTATCGGGAAGCGATCACGACCTCCACAAGGTTTCGTTTTCGGCCAAGATCAGCGACGGACTCACGGCTACAGTGGAGGCCGGTCGGACGTCGCGGACGGGGGTGGGCACGTGGCGCACGGCGGCCGTGAGGGCACCGGCGGACCCGGCCGGGGCGGCGACGACGGCGGAGGTGGCGGCCCGGTCGCCCGTATGCGGGGCGACGGCGATCCGGTCGCCCATGTCCGGGGCGGGGGCGGTCCCGTCGTCCATGGCTTCCCGCATCTCGACACCGTCCGGTCCGCGATCACGGCGCTGTACCGGAGGATGTCGTACGACGGGGTCAGCAGGTACGCCATGAGCCTCGCCCCGGCCGAGGTCGCCTTCTCAGACGACGACGATCTGCACCTCGGCGCCCAGCGGGTGGCCCGGGCCGTGGTCCGGCATCTGCGGCTGCCGGACGCCCGGATGGTCGTCTCCTTCCGTCCGATGGAACACGCCGCCGCCGTCGAACTCACCGCGGGCCCCGAGTACTTCATCGAGCTCAACGACCGCTTCCGCACCCATCGCAGGGACGTCGGCGCCGCGCTCGCGCACGAGATCACGCATGTGCTGCTGCACCGTCTCGGCCTGGAGTTCCCCGGCACCCGGGACAACGAGATCCTCACCGACACCGTGACGACCTATCTGGGCGCCGGCTGGCTGCTGCTGGACGCCTTCCGGGAGGACGCCGTGTCCCGGCAGAAGCTGGGCTATCTCACCCCGGAGGAGTTCGGGTACGTCCTCGCCCAGCGGGCGTCCGTCTTCGGCGAGGACCCCTCCCCGTGGTTCACCAGCCCCCAGGCGTACACGGCTTACACGAAGGGCCGGGCGCGAGCCGGGCGCGACGCCCGGCGGCCGCCCCTCGCCGCCGCCGGCTGGGCGGCCCGGCACCGCTACGCCGCGGACCGGCGGGCCGCCCGGGCGCTGCCCGGCACGTCCGCCGCCCCGGGCGGCCCGGACCCCGTCGCCCCGTACGCCTTCGAGAACGGCCCGCAGGGGCTGCGGGTCTCCTTCGCCTGCCCCGTCTGCCACCAGCGCGTACGGGTCCCGGTGCGCGGCCCGATGCGGGCCCGGTGCGGGCTGTGCCGGACGGTTCTGGACTGCGACACCTGAGATCCGGGCGGCCGAAGGCACGGCGGCCGCGGCGCGGGCCCCGGCCGAAGGCACGGGCATGGCGGCGGCCGGGCCGGCGGCACGACGGCCGGGCCGGCGGCACGACGGCCGGGAGGGCCGGGCGGCCGGGAGGGGCGGCGGGGAGCAGGGCCGTCGCCGCCCGTCATTCCGCGCCGTACACCGGGCGTCCCGGCTCCGCCCGGGCGAGCAGTGCGCGGGCCGTCTCGCCCGCCTCGGCCGGTGACCACCGGGCGCCCCGGTCCGCGGTGGGGCCGGGCCGCCAGCCCTCCATGACCGTGATGCGCCCGCCCTCGGCCTCGAAGACCCGCCCGGTCACCCCCTCGCTCGCGGCCGAGCCCAGCCACACCACCAGCGGGGACACGTTCTCCGGGGCCATCGCGTCGAACCTCCCCTCCCCCGGCGCCGCCATCGTCTCGGCGAACGTCCGCTCGGTCATCCGGGTCCGGGCCGCCGGGGCGATGGCGTTGACCTGGACCCCGTACCGTCCCAGCTCGGCGGCGGCGACCAGGGTCAGGCCGAGGACGCCCGCCTTCGCGGCCGAGTAGTTGCCCTGCCCCACGCTGCCCAGCAGCCCCGCGCCCGAACTGGTGTTGATCACCCGGGCGACCGGAGCGCGGCCCGCCTTCGCCTCCGTGCGCCAGTGGGCCGCCGCCCGGCGGAGCGGCAGGAAGTGGCCCTTGAGGTGGACCCGCATCACCGCGTCCCACTCGTCCTCGGCCAGGTTCACCAGCATCCGGTCGCGCAGGAACCCGGCGTTGTTGACCAGGGTGTCCAGCCGCCCGAAGGTCTCCAGCGCGGTGGCGACCAGCGACGCGGCCCCCTCCTCGGTGGCGATGTCGCCGGTGTGGGCGACGGCCTCGCCGCCCGCCGCCGCGATCTCGTCGGCCACCCGCCGGGCCGGACCGCCCGATCCTCCGGCCCCGTCGGCGGCGACCCCGAGATCGTTGACCACCACTCTCGCGCCTTCGGCGGCGAAGGCCAGTGCATGGGCCCGGCCGAGGCCGCGCCCGGCGCCGGTCACGACCACCACCCGCCCGGCGCACAGCCCGCCGCCGCCCTCCTCGCGCCGCGCCGCACCGCTTCCTTCCCTGCTCGCTTCACCGCTCGCGGTCATCACGCCTCTCCCTGTTGGCGATGCGGGGGCAGACTGCTACCTTCCACACCTAACAAATGTTTGGTGGAAAGGTAGCTGATTCGCTCATGGGTGTCTCCACCACAAGCCCGGCCGAGGGCGTTCGTCTCGTCACGGTCGACCACCCGCCCGTCAACGCGCTGCCCGTGCGGGGCTGGCACGAGCTCGCCGACGCCCTGCGCGCGGCGGGCCGCGATCCCGAGGCCCGCTGTGTCGTGCTGGCCGCCCGGGGGCGCGGGTTCAACGCGGGTGTCGACATCAAGGAGATACAGCGCGACCCCGGGCACGACGCCCTGATCGGCGCCAACCGCGGCTGCTACGAGGCGTTCTCGGCCGTCTACGCGTGCGAGGTCCCGGTCGTCGCCGCGGTGCACGGCTTCTGTCTCGGCGGCGGCATCGGGCTCGTCGGCAACGCGGACGCGATCGTGGCCAGCGACGACGCCGTCTTCGGCCTGCCCGAGCTGGACCGGGGCGCGCTGGGCGCGGCGACCCATCTCGCCCGGCTCGTGCCGCAGCACCTGATGCGCGCGCTGTACTACACCTCGCGCACCGCCACCGCCGCCCAGCTGCACGCCCACGGCTCGGTCTGGGAGGTCGTCCCGCGCGCCCGGCTCCTCGACGCGGCGCTCGGACTGGCGGGCGAGATCGCGGGCAAGGACGGACGGTTGATCCGGCTGGCCAAGGCGGCCATCAACGGCATCGACCCGGTGGACGTCCACCGCAGCTACCGCTTCGAGCAGGGGTTCACCTTCGAGGCCGGTCTCAGCGGGGTCGCCGACCGGGTCCGTGACACCTTCGGCAGGGAGGAACGACCGTGACCGACACCGACACCGCGACCTCGGCCGGAAGCGGGGGGCCGGACGGAACCGGGGCCGGGGCCCCGACCGGTTCCGTCGCCCCGCCGCCCGCGGCCGACGCCCCGCCCGGCAGCCCGCCCGGCTCCGGCGCCCCGGCCGGGGCGGACGCGAGGACCGACAAGACCATGACCGCGCGCGAGGTCGTCTCCCGGCTCTCCAGCGGGATGACGCTGGGCATCGGCGGCTGGGGTTCGCGCCGCAAACCCATGGCGCTGGTGCGGGAGCTGCTGCGCTCCGACGTCACCGATCTGACCGTGGTCGCGTACGGCGGCCCGGACGTCGGTCTGCTCGCCGCCGCCGGGAAGATCCGCAGGCTGGTCACGGCGTTCGTCACGCTCGACTCGATCCCGCTCGAACCGCACTTCAGGGCGGCCCGCCAGCGCGGCGCGTTCGAGCTGACGGAGCTCGACGAGGCCATGCTCATGTGGGGGCTGCACGCCGCCGCGAACCGGCTGCCGTTCCTCCCCGTCCGGGCCGGCATCGGCTCGGACGTGATGCGGGTCAACCCCGGGCTGCGGACGGTGACTTCGCCGTACGCCGACGGCGAGGAGTTCGTCGCCATGCCCGCGCTGCGGATGGACGCGGCGCTGGTCCACATGAACCGCGCCGACCGGTTCGGCAACAGTCAGTACCTGGGCCCCGACCCGTACTTCGACGACCTGTTCTGCGAGGCCGCCGACAGCGCGTACGTCTCCTGCGAACGCCTGGTGGACACCGCGGAGCTGACGGAGAAGGCGGCCCCGCAGACCCTGATCGTCAAACGGCACTACGTCACCGGGGTGGTCGAGACCCCGAACGGCGCGCACTTCACCTCGTGCGCCCCCGACCACCCCCGGGACGAGGCGTTCCAGCGGGCGTACGCCACCGCCGCCGCCGACCCCGCCGCCTGGACCGGGTTCCGCGAGCGCTTCCTGCCCGCGCGCGGCGACGAGAAGGGCTACCAGTCGGCCGTCCGGACCTGGCACGAGGAGCAGAAGTGACCACGGACCGCACCACAGACCACGCCACAGACCACGCCGCGGAGCGCACCGCGGACCGCTCCGCCGCCGTCGCCGCGGGCTCCCCGGCCACCCGGGCCGAGTACTGCGTGATCGCCTGCGCCGACGCCTGGCGCGGGGACGGCGAGGTGCTGGCCAGCCCGATGGGCGCCGTCCCGTCCGTCGGCGCCCGGCTGGCCCGGCTCACCTTCGCCCCCGATCTGCTGCTGACCGACGGCGAGGCGCTGATCATCGGCCCGGACGGGGTGACGGAGGGCTGGCTGCCGTACCGTCAGCACCTCGCCATGGTCACCGGCGGCAGGCGTCATGTGATGATGGGCGCGAGCCAGCTCGACCGGTTCGGCAACCAGAACATCTCCTGCATCGGCGACTGGCGCCGCCCCGACCGGCAGCTGCTCGGAGTGCGCGGCGCTCCCGTCAACTCCCTGAACAACCCGGTGAGTTACTGGGTTCCCCGGCATTCCCCCAGGGTCTTCGTGGAGCGCGTCGACATGGTCTGCGGGGTCGGCTACGACAATGCCGCGGCGGCCGGTCCCTCGGCGCTGCGCCACCATCGCGTCCGGCGGGTCGTCACCGATCTCGCGGTGCTCGACTTCGCGACCCCAAACCATTCGATGCGCCTGGTCTCGGTGCATCCCGGCGTCACCGTCGAGCAGGTCCGCGCGGCCACCGGTTTCGACCTCGCCGACGCGGACGGCGAGGTCCCGGTCACCCGGGAGCCGACCGCGGCGGAGCTGTCCCTGATCCGCGAGGTCATCGACCCGGCGGGCGCCCGGAACCGCGAGGTGCGGGGCTGATGCGGACCGCGCTCACCGACCTCGTCGGCGTCCGTCACCCCGTCGTCCAGACCGGCATGGGGTGGGTGGCGGGCCCCCGGCTGGTCTCCGCCACCGCCCGCGCCGGGGCGCTCGGCGTCCTGGCCTCCGCGACGATGACCGCGCGGCAGCTGCGCGCGGCGGTGCGGGAGGTCAAGTCCCGTACGGACGAGCCGTTCGGGGTGAATCTGCGCGCCGACGCCGGGGACGCGCGCGAGCGGGTCCGGATCATCGTCGAGGAGGGCGTGCGGGTGGCGTCCTTCGCGCTGGCCCCGTCGAGGGATCTCATCGCGGAGCTGAAGGACGCGGGCGTGGTGGTGATCCCGTCGGTGGGCGCCAGACGCCATGCGGAGAAGGTCGCGGCGTGGGGCGCGGACGCGGTGGTCGTGCAGGGCGGCGAGGGCGGCGGGCACACCGGCGAGGTGGCGACGACCGTGCTGCTGCCGCAGGTGGTCGACGCGGTGGACATCCCGGTGATCGCGGCGGGCGGTTTCCACGACGGGCGGGGCCTGGTCGCGGCGCTGGCGTACGGGGCGGCGGGCATCGCGATGGGCACCCGGTTCCTGCTGACGTCGGACTCGACGGTGCCGGACGCGGTGAAGGCCCGCTATCTGGCGGCGGGCGTCAAGGACGTCACGGTCACCACGGCCGTGGACGGGCTGCCGCACCGCATGCTGCGCACGGAGATGGTCGCCGCGCTGGAACACGCGGGCCGGGTGCGGGCGCTGGCCCAGGCGGTGCGCCGGGCGGCGGGCTTCCGGCGGATCTCCGGCCTCGGCTGGTCCCAAATGGTGCGGGACGGCCTCGCGATGCGGCACGGCCGGGACCTGTCCTGGAGCCAGATCCTGCTCGCCGCCAACACCCCGATGCTGCTGAAGGCGTCCATGGTGGACGGCCGCACCGACCTGGGGGTGATGGCGTCGGGGCAGGTGGCGGGGGTGATCGAGGACCTGCCCAGCTGCGCGGAGCTGGTGGAACGGGTGATGGCGGAGGCCCACGCGGCCCTGGGCACGGTCACCCGGGCGCTGGACGACCCCGCGCCACCGGTTCCGGCCGCGTCGTCCCCGCCCGCGGCGTCTCTCGCCGTCTCGCCCCCGGCCGCCCCGGCCGCGGCCGTCCCCTTCCCGCCGTCGCCACCACCGTCCGGGGAGGGAACGGCGGCGCGGTGATCGCGACCGGGCCCCAGGACGCCCCGGCCGCGGTCGCCCGCGTCTCCTCCCGGTCCGCCGCCCGCGCGCGCCCTCCCTGCCCCGCGCGGGTGCGGCGGGCGCGGCGTGCGCCCCGGAGCGTGTGCGGCGGGCGGGCGGCGGGCCGTCCCGGGCGATCCGCCCGCGCACGGGGCGGGGGTACGGCTACGCGGCCCGGCCCCCGCGCCCCGTTCGCTCGGCACCGCCGTCCCCGGCGCGGGTCCGGGAGCGTCCGGAGCGGGAACGCCCGGTTCCGGTCGGCCGGGACTGGCCGCCCGTCGCCGTGCCCGTGCCGCCCGATCGGCCGCGGGCGCCGGACTCGCGGGAGGTGGCACCGGCCGCGGCGCCGCCCGGGACCCGGCTCTCGCCGCCCCGGCCGGCGCCGGCGGTGGCCCGCCCCTCGCCTCCGGCGCCCCGGCCGGATCCGCCGCGCCTGCGCCGGCGGCCGCCCGAGCCGGCACCCGCGCCGTCCTGGCCGGACTCGGCGGCCCGGGTGCGCCGCCGCTGCGGGGCGGCCTGCTGCGGGACCTCGATGACGACCGCGACGCCGGAGGGCTCGCGGGCCCCGGTGATCCGGGCGAGCTCCTCGTCGCCGGAGGCGACCCGGGTGGTGCGCGGGGCGATCCCCGCGTCCGCCATCAGACGGGTCATCTCCCGCTTCTCCGCGGGCAGCACCAGGGTGACGACGCTGCCGGACTCGCCCGCCCGGGCGGTGCGCCCGCCGCGGTGCAGATAGTCCTTGTGGTCGGTCGGCGGGTCCACGTTCACGACGAGGTCGAGATCGTCGACGTGGATGCCGCGCGCCGCCACGTTCGTCGCGACGAGTGCGGTGACCTGGCCGTTCTTGAACTGGTCCAGCGTCCGGTTGCGCTGCGGCTGCGAGCGCCCGCCGTGCAGGGCCGCGGCCCGTACCCCGTTCGCGAGGAGCCGCTTGGCGAAGCGGTCGGCGGCGCGCTTGGTGTCCACGAACATGATCACCCGGCCGTCGCGGGCGGCGATCCGGAGGGCGACCGCCTTCTTGTCGGTCTCGTCCGCCACGTGCAGCACATGGTGTTCCATCGTGGTGACCGCGCCCGCCGACGGGTCGACCGAGTGCACCACGGGGTCGGTCAGGAACATCCTGACCAGCCGGTCGATGTTCGCGTCGAGCGTCGCGGAGAACAGCATCCGCTGGCCGTCCGGCTCGACCTGCCGGAGCAGCGCCACGACCTGCGGCATGAAGCCCATGTCGGCCATCTGGTCGGCTTCGTCGAGCACGGTGACGGAGACCCGGTCGAGACGGCAGTCCCCGCGTTCGATGAGGTCCTTCAGCCGCCCGGGGGTGGCGACGAGCACCTCGGCGCCCCGGCGCAGCGCGGCGGCCTGCCGGTTGATCGACATGCCGCCGACGACGGTGGCCAGGCGGAGCCGCAGGGCGGCCGCGTACGGCGTCAGCGCGTCGGTGACCTGCTGGGCGAGCTCGCGGGTGGGGACGAGGACCAGGGCGAGCGGGGCGTGGGGTTCGGCGCGCCGTCCCGCGGTACGGGCCAGCAGGGCGAGGCCGAAGGCGAGGGTCTTGCCGGAGCCGGTGCGGCCGCGGCCGAGGATGTCCCGGCCGGCGAGCGAGTTCGGCAGGGTGGCGCCCTGGATGGGGAAGGGTGCGGTGACGCCCTGCGCCGCGAGCGTCTTCAGCAGCGCCTCCGGCATGTCCAGCTCGGCGAACGCCTCGACGGCGGGCAGTGCGGGGGTGGTGGTCTCGGGCAGGGCGAACTCTCCCTGCGGCGGTGTGGTCCTGCGACGGGACGACGCCTTGCCGGAACTCTTGCCGGGTCCCTTGCCGGAACCCTTGGCGGCCGCCTTCGCCGGGGCCGTGCCGCGCCCCCTCGACGGGCGGTCGGCGGCGGGTCGGTCCTGGCGTTCGGAGCGGGTCATACGGAATTGCCCTCCTGGGGATTCCTGGAATTTCCCAGAACCCCGGGGGAACTGCCGGGACGGCTGGGAACACAGCGTGATGGGACGACGGCCTGCGGGAGCGGGCCCGGGGCCACGGGGACAGCACAAGCCGGGACCCGCACCTTCACGGTGCGGGCCCCGGCTGCGGGTCGCGCGTCCGACGGGTCAGGCCGGAACGATGTTCTCCGCCTGCGGGCCCTTCTGGCCCTGCGTCACGTCGAACGAGACCTTCTGGCCCTCGTGCAGCTCACGGAAGCCGGAGGAGCTGATGTTGGAGTAGTGGGCGAAGACGTCGGCGCCGCCGCCGTCCTGCTCGATGAAGCCGTAGCCCTTTTCCGAGTTGAACCACTTCACGGTTCCGGTGGCCATGTCATTCTCCTCAACAGGTGCAGTGCCGGAGATCCGCACCTCGCGGATTCCGAGTCGCCGCATGGAGCCCCATCCGGAGAAAGCCGGAAAACAATAATGCGCCTGACGAAGCATTCCCGTCAGGCGCACATCATGTTCATGGGTACCAAAACTGCAACGCGTCCACCGTAGCACGTTCCGCCGGACGCACCGGGTGCGCGACACGGGGGCGGCCGGAGTCTCCGGCTCCCGGTCCCGGGGCGCCGGCCCGGCGCGGGCCCGTGTCTCCGGGCCCGCGCTCCGGCGGCCCGGGGCCGGTCCCGGGCCGGTCCCTGGCCGGTCCCAGGCCTGTTCCGGGGCGGTCCCGGGCCTGTTCCGGGGCGGATCGGGGCGGATCGGGGGCGGATCGGGTCGGCCCGGGGGGTCAGAGCCGTTCGATGATCGTCACGTTCGCCTGGCCGCCGCCCTCGCACATCGTCTGGAGCCCGTAGCGGCCCCCGGTGCGCTCCAGCTCGTGCAGCAGCGTCGTCAACAATTTCGCGCCCGTTGCGCCGAGCGGGTGGCCCAGGGCGATCGCCCCGCCGTTGACGTTCACCCGGTCGGGGTCGGCGCCGGTCTCCTTCAGCCAGGCCAGGACGACCGGGGCGAACGCCTCGTTGATCTCGACCAGGTCCATGTCGTCGATGGTCATGCCGGTCCTCGCCAGCGCGCGGGCGGTGGCCGGGATCGGGGCCGACAGCATGCGGATGGGGTCCTCGCCGCGCACCGAGAGGTGGTGGACGCGGGCGCGCGGGGTGAGGCCGTGCTCGGCCACGGCCCGTTCGGAGGCCAGCAGCACGGCGGCGGCCCCGTCGGAGACCTGCGAGGAGCAGGCGGCGGTGATGGTGCCGCCCTCCATGACCGGCTTCAGCGCGGCCATCTTCTCCAGGCCGGTGTCGCGGCGCGGCCCCTCGTCGGTGGTGACGTCGCCCACGGCGACGGTCTCCCGGGCGAAGCGGCCCTCGTCGACGGCGCGGATCGCGCGCCGGTGGGAGCGGAGGGCGAACTCCTCCATGTCGAGCCGGCTGATCCCCCACTTCTCGGCGATCAGCTGGGCGCCGTGGAACTGGTCGACCGGCGCGTCCCCGTACCGGGCGCGCCAGCCCTCGCTGCCGGCGTACGGCCCTTCCGTCAGGCCCAGCGGCGCCGCGGCCCGGCGGGAGGCGAAGGCGATCGGGATCTGGGTCATGCTCTGGACGCCGCCCGCGACGACCAGGTCCTGGGTGCCGGAGAGGACGCCCTGGGCGGCGAAGTGCACGGCCTGCTGGGAGGAGCCGCACTGGCGGTCGACGGTGACGCCGGGGACCTCCTCGGGCAGTCCGGCCGCCAGCCAGCAGGTGCGGGCGATGTCGCCGGCCTGCGGGCCCACGGTGTCGAGGCAGCCGAGGACCACGTCGTCGACGGCCGCCGGGTCGATCCCGGCCCGCTCGACGAGGGCCTTGAGTACGTGGGCGCCGAGGTCGGCGGGGTGGATCCCGCCGAGTCCTCCGCCGCGCCGGCCGACCGGGGTGCGTACCGCTTCGACGATGTATGCCTCGGCCATGACTGCCGCTCCTTCACATGGGCGCACGCGGGGTGCGCGGGTTCACACGGGGTGTCGCCCGGGCCGGGTGTCCAGGGCGATGCCGTCCAGGACCATCGAGAGGTACTGGCGGGCGATCTCGTCGGGGCTGTGCTGTCCGCCGGGCCGGTACCAGGAGGCCGCGACCCAGACGGTGTCGCGGACGAACCGGTAGGTGAGGCGGATGTCGAGGTCGGCGCGGAAGGTCTTGTCGGCGACGCCGCGTTCCAGGGTGCCCAGCCACGCCTGCTCGAACTTGCGCTGGGAGTCGGCGAGGTACTGGAAGCGCGGCTGGGTCGCCAGGTGCCTGGACTCCTTCTGGTAGATGGCGACGGCGGCGCGGTGCCGGTCGATCTCCCGGAAGGACTCGGTCACGAGGGCCTCGATGGTCTCGCGGGGGCCGAGCCCGGCGGCGAGCACCGTGTCGTAGCCCTCCCAGAGCTCGGTGAGGAAGGTCGAGAGGATCTCGTCGATCATCGACTCCTTGGAGTCGAAGTGGTAGTAGAGGCTGCCCGCGAGCATCCCGGCCGCGTCCGCGATCTTGCGGACGGTGGTGGCGTTGTATCCCTGCGCGGCGAACACCTCGGCGGCGGTGTCGAGCAGTTCGCGGCGGCGCGCGGGAGAGGGGGTCACCTGGGGCTTCTTCTTGGTAGGCACCCGCCCATTCTCCGTCCGCCGGGCCCTGCCCCGGGTGTGGCGGGCGCGGCGGCGGCCGCCCCGGGCGTCGCGGGCGCGGCCGCGGACGTCCGCTCAGGCATGCTGGCTGCTGACGGCGACGACCTCGCCCGTCATGTACGAGGAGTAGCCGCTGGCGAGGAAGACGATGACGTTGGCGACCTCCCAGGGCTCGGCACAGCGGCCGAAGGCCTCCTTCGCGGTCAGTTCGTCGAGGAGCTCGGCGGAGGTGACCTTCACCAGGTGCGGGTGCATGGCGAGGCTGGGGGCGACGGCGTTGACGCGCACGCCGTACTCGGCGGCCTCGATCGCGGCGCAGCGGGTGAGCGCCATGACCCCCGCCTTGGCCGCGGCGTAGTGGGCCTGGCCGCTCTGGGCGCGCCAGCCGACGACGGAGGCGTTGTTGACGACGACGCCGCCGCGTCCCGCCGCCCGCAGGGAACGCAGGGCGGCCCGGGTGCAGCGGAAGGTGCCGTTGAGGGTGACGTCGACGACCTTCGCCCACTGCTCGTCGGTCATCTCGGTGAGCGTCGCGGTGCCGCCGAGCCCGGCGTTGTTGACGACGATGTCGAGGCCGCCGTGGAGGCGTTCGGCGAGCGCGAGGAGCGCCCGGACCTGCTCCTCGTCGGTGACGTCGCACGGCAGCGCGGCGACGCGGTCGGCGCCGAACTCCTCGGCCAGGGCGCGCTCGGTCTCCCCCAGCCGACGAGCATGGGCGTCGCCGATGACGACGCGGGCGCCCTCCTCCAGGAACCTGCGGGCGGTGGCTCCGCCGATCCCGGCGCCCGCGGCGGCGGTGACGACGGCGCCGCGGCCGGCCAGCAGCCCGTGTCCGGATACGTACCGCGGTGCGTCCACGCCCGTGCCTCCTCGATCCCGGTCCACGCGGTTCTCGACGGTGCTCTCCCGGTACGTTAACCTACCAAACACTTGTTAGGGAAGGATGAGCCGATGCCCGATGCCCACGCCAGGCCCGCCGGTCGTCCCGACGCCGGTCCGGACGGCGGGACCGACGCCGACGTCGTGCTGTACGAGCGCCGGGGCCCGGTCGCCCATGTGACGCTGAACCGCCCGCGCTACCGCAACGCGCAGAACTCCGCGATGACCTACGCGCTGGACGCCGCGTTCTACCGTGCCGCCGAGGACTCCGAGGTGAGGGTGGTCGTGCTGGGCGGCGCGGGGGACCATTTCTCGGCGGGCCACGACATCGGCTCTCCCGGGCGCGACGCCCATCTGCCCTTCGAGCGCCGGGCGGGGCTGTGGTGGGACCACTCCGACAAGGCGGGCGCGGAGAGCCGCTTCGCCCGCGAGTCGGAGGTGTACCTCGGCATGTGCCGGCGCTGGCGCGAGCTGCCGAAGCCGGTCGTCGCCGCCGTGCAGGGGGCGTGCGTGGCCGGCGGGCTGATGCTCGCCTGGGTCTGCGACCTGATCGTGGCGAGCGAGGACGCCTTCTTCGCCGATCCGGTGGTCCGGATGGGCGTCCCCGGCGTCGAGTACTTCGCCCACCCGTGGGTGATGCCGCCCCGGATCGCCAAGGAGTTCCTGTACACCGGCGACCGGATGACCGCACGGCGCGCCCACGAGATCGGCATGGTGAACCAGGTGGTGGAGCGGGACGCGCTCGCCGCCGCGGCCCGTGAGCTGGCTCTGCGGATCGCGCGGATGCCGCGCATGGGGCTGGCCCTGACCAAGCGCGCGGTCAACCAGGCCGAGGACCTCCAGGGGCTGCACGCCGGGCTCGACTCCGTCTTCGGGCTGCACCACCTGGCGCACGCGCACAACGCGGAGACGGCGGCCGACCCGCTCGGCGGCATGGACGTCGCCTCGATGAAACGGGCGGGGACCCCCGGCCCGCCCGATGCGATGGGGCGGGCGGACGCGGCGGGGCGGGCGGAGGGCTGATGGACCTGTCGTACACCGCCGAGGAGGAGGCGTTCCGGGCCGAGGCGCGGGCCTGGCTGCGGGACCACGTGCCCGCCGGACCGCTGCCGTCGCTGGAGACCGCCGAGGGCTTCGCCGCGCACCGGGAGTGGGAGGCGCGGCTGCACGCGGACCGCTGGTCGGTCGTCTCCTGGCCGCGCGCCTACGGCGGCCGGGGCCTCGGCCTCTTCCACTGGCTGGTCTTCGAGGAGGAGTACTACGCGGCGGGCGCGCCCGGCCGGGTCTCGCAGAACGGCATCAATCTGCTGGCCCCGACCCTCTTCGACCACGGCACCGAGGAGCAGCGGGCCCGCATCCTGCCGTCGATGGCGAGCGGCGAGGTGATCTGGGCGCAGGCGTGGTCCGAGCCGGAGGCCGGGTCGGACCTGGCGTCGCTGCGGTCGCGGGCGGTGCGCACGGAGGGCGGCTGGCTGCTGTCGGGGCAGAAGACCTGGTCCTCGCGGGCGGCGTTCGCGGACCGGGCGTTCGGCGTCTTCCGTTCGGACCCGGGGGCGGCGAAGCCGCACCACGGGCTGACGTATCTGATGTTCGACCTGTCGGCGCCGGGGGTGACGGTGCGTCCGATCGGGCGGCTGGACGGCAAGCCCGCCTTCGCCGAACTCTTCCTGGACGAGGTGTTCGTTCCGGACGAGGACGTCATCGGCGAGCCGGGCCGGGGCTGGCGCATCGCCATGGCGGCGACGGGCGACGAACGGGGGCTGACGCTCCGCTCCCCCGGCCGCTTCCTGGCCGCCGCGGACCGGCTGGCCGCGCTCTGGCGCGAGAGGGGCGACCCGTCGGACACCGCGCTGCGCGACCGGGTGGCGGACGCGGTGATCGGGGCGCGCGCGTATCAGTTGTTCACCGGCGCCGCCGCGTCCCGGTTCGCCGAGGGCGCGGTCGGCGGCGCCGAGTCGAGCCTCAACAAGGTGTTCTGGTCCGAGTACGACATCGCGCTGCACGAGACGGCGCTCGACCTGCTGGGCCCGGACGCCGAGCGCGCGGACTCCGCGTGGGCCGAGGGCTATGTCTTCGCGCTCGCCGGCCCCATCTACGCGGGCACCAACGAGATCCAGCGCGACATCATCGCCGAGCGTCTGCTGGGCCTGCCGAAGGGACGGCGCTGATGCGTTTCCTCCTCGACGACGAGCAGCGGGACTTCGCCCGCTCGCTGGACGCGATGCTGACGGCGGCCGGCACCCCGTCGGCGGTACGGGCCTGGGCCGCGGGGGACTTCGGGCCGGGCCGGGAGCTGTGGGCGCGCCTCGCCGAGGCCGGGGTGTTCGCGCTGGCGATACCGGAGGAGTACGGGGGCGTGGGACCGCTCCCGGTCGAACTCGCGGTCGCGTTCACCGAGTTGGGGCGGCACGCGGTGCCCGGTCCGGTGGTGGAGACGGTCGCGGCGGGGGTGCTGCTGGCGGGCGTGGGCGGCGCGGCGGCGAAGGAGTGGCTGCCGCGCCTGGCGTCCGGCGCGGCGTCCGCGACGCTGCGGATGGACGGGCACGGACCGTACGCGCTGGACGCGGACGCGGTGGACGCCGTGTTCACGGTGAGCGGCGACGAGCTGCGGCTGGCGCCCGGGCCCGGCGCGCTCGCGGTGTCGGCGGACCCGGCCCGGCGGCTGCTGCGCCCCCCGTCGGGCGGGGACTCGTTGGCGTCCGGTCCGCACGTGGTCCGGGCGGCCGCGCGGGCCGGGGAGTGGGCGGCGTTCGCCACGGCCGCGCAGGCGCTCGGCGTCGGGGAGGCGCTGCTGCGGGCCACGGTCGACCACGTCGGGCGGCGCACCCAGTTCGGCACGGCGATCGGATCGTTCCAGGCGGTCAAGCACCGACTCGCGGACGTCCTGCTCGGGCTGGAGTTCGCCCGTCCGCTGCTGTACGGGGCGGCGGTCGCGCTCGCCGAGGGGGCGCCGGACGCCGGGGCGTCGGTCGCGGCGGCCAAGGCGGCGGCGGGCGAGGCGGGGTACGCGGCCGCCCGGGCGGCGCTGCAGCTGCACGGCGCGGTGGGCTACACCGAGGAGCTGGACCTGTCGCTGTGGCTGCGCAAGGCCCGTCCGCTGCGGGACGCGTGGGGGACGCCGGGCGCCTGCCGGGCGCGGGTGCTGGCGGGGCCCGGGGACTCCTCCCCCGCGCCGGAGGGAACGACGGGAGAGGCCCGGGGAACAGCGGGAGAGGCCCGGGGAACGGCGGGAGGAGCCTGAGGGCCCGGCGAGTCGGGTCCCGTCCGGGAACGAGTCAGGCCCCGTCCCCCGGAGCCCCGGACGGTCGGCTCCCGTCCCCGGACGGTCGGCTCCCGTCCCCGGACGGTCGGCTCCCGTCCCCGGACGGTCGGCTCCCGTCCCCGGACGGTCGGCTCCCGTCCCCGGGCGGTCAGGTCTCCTCCCCGGACGGTCGGGCCTCGTCGCCGGACGGTCAGGCCTCGTACGGGGCGCCGTCGGAGGGCCGGTGGAGGGTGCGCACCGGCGCCCCGCGCCGCCAGACCCTCAGCACGATCTCGTCGGATCCCAGGGTGGTCAGGACCACCTCGTCCAGTTCCGCGCGGAAGAGCTGGAACGGCTCCGGCGGTTTCGCCTCCTCCCGGTAAAGGGACAGGAACCCGGGGTCGGTCACCTCCACCGCCCGGCCGGAGATCCGGACGTCGCCGTCCGCCATCTCGGCGTCCGGTCCCGGGTTGGCCTGTACGGCGAAGCGCGGGTCGCGCAGCAGGTCGAGCGCCTTGCGCGAGTCGGGCATCATGCCGAGCAGCAGCTCGCCGGAGCGGAAGTCCACCTCCAGTCCGGTGACCCGGGGCGAACCGTCCTTGCGGAGAGTCGCGAGGACGTGGTGCCGGTACAGCCCGAAGCGGGCCCGGACGGTCTCGGCGAAGGCGGGGTGGGCGGTCCGGAACGCCGCCCAGGAATTCCGTGGGGTCGATCTCGTCGATGTCGTCGAAGTCATGGGGACAGGAAATCGGGGAAACCCGACATCCTCTGTCCGGATTCCCGGGACATCCGCCCGGCGCGCCGCCCCGCCCCGGGCGGGTCCGGCGCGCTCCCGGCGGCCGGGGCTGGTCAGTCCCCGACGATCCCCCGGGCCCGGGCGGCGGCCAGCCAGTGCGGGAACTCGCCGACCAGCCGGTCGTACAGCTCGGCGTCCGGCATCCGGCTCGGCTTGCGTCCGGCGTGGAAGAAGCCCGCGTTGTCGACGGCACGCCGTTCCGGAACGGGCAGTTCGTCGAGCTTGCGCAGGAAGTCGAACTGTCTGCTGTTCTTGTTGCCGAAGCCGATGAACTGCCAGAACAGCGGCAGCTCGGCGGCCTTGCAGAGGTAACGTTCCGCCGCGTGCTTGCTGGTCGGTCCGCCGTCCGTCTGGAAGATCACCAGTGCGGGGGCGGTCGACCCGCTGTCCAGGTAGTGGTCGATGACGGCGTCCATGGCCAGGTGATAGTTGGTCAGTCCCATGTGGCCCAGACCGGACGCGATCGCGTCGATCCGGCCCCGGTAGTCGTCCAGGGCCAGGTCGCTGACGGCGTCTATGCCGGTGGAGAAGAAGACGACGGGGACCCGGCCGTCGTCGTCCAGGTGCGCCGAGAGGCCCAGGACCCGCTCGGCCAGGGCCTGGACGCTGCCGTCCCGGTAGTACTGCCGCATGGAGCCGGAGTGGTCGAGGACGAGGTAGACCGCGGCCCGTTCCCCGCTCATGCCGTTCTTCGTCAGGGAGACCGACGCGCTCTTGTAGAGGCTGACCAGCGCGGGCGCGGTCTCCTCGATCTGCCGGAGGCCGATGGCCGGACCTGTGCTGCTGAACGAGCCGGTCATACGGGTGCTCCGATCTTCGACGCGCCGGACTCCCGAGCTTACGGCCTCGTCGGGCGCTGCCCCGGGGCCACCCACGCGTGCCCCCGGCGGCGGCGGTTCGCTATTTTGATCGCCGCCGCCCCCACCGGCCGCTGCCTGTCCGCCCACCGTGAGGAGCCCGCCGTGGATGCCGCGGTCACCACCTGTTTCCGCCACCCGTCGTACGAGACGTATGTGAGCTGCGTCCGCTGCGAACGCTTCATCTGCCCGGACTGCATGCGGGAGGCGGCCGTCGGCCACCAGTGCGTGGAGTGCGTGAAGGAGGGACAGCGGTCGATCCGCCGGGCCCGCACCGTGTTCGGCGGCGTGGTGGCGAGGACCGCCGTGCCGCTGGTGACGTATGCGCTGATCGGCCTCAACGTCCTCGCGTATCTGGGCGAGTTGGTCCGTCCGGGGATCGTCGACCGGTTCGCGATGCTGGGGGCCGGGCTGACCGCGCCGGACGGCAGCCGGTACCTCTACGAGAACGGCGACTTCACCGGCTTCGACGTGATCGGGGTGGTGGACGGCGAGTGGTACCGGCTGCTGACCGGGGCGTTCCTGCATCTTCCGCCGGGCGGCTCGTCGTTCGGCTCGCTGCCGTTCGGGATCCTGCACATCGCCTTCAACATGTACGCGTTGTGGAATCTGGGCCGGGTCGTCGAGGAGCAGCTGGGCCGGGTCCGGTATCTGGCGCTGTATCTGCTGTCGGCGCTGGGCGGTTCGGTCCTGGTGTATCTGATCGCGCCGTTCGACGGCACGGTCGGGGCCTCGGGCGCGATCTTCGGCCTCGGGGCGGCGTTCTACGTCATCAACCGGCGTCTGGGACGCGACATGGCGGCGGTCAACCGGTTCATGGCCGGGTTCCTGATCTGGATGCTGATCTCGGCCGGATTCACCTCCTGGCAGGGCCACCTGGGCGGTCTGCTGACCGGTGGCGTGGTCACGGTCGCGTACGCGTACGCCCCGGCGAAGGGCCGGACGGCGGTCCAGGGGGCGGCGTGCGTGGTGCTGCTCGCCGTGCTGATGCTGCTGGTGGTGCTGAAGACGTCCGCGCTGCTGGCGTGAGCGGGGCCGGGGGCCCGTCCGCGGCGGACGGCCCCGCCCGCCCTCGCGCACCGCTCGCCACCCGCACTCATCGTCCGCCCTCACGCACCGCGCCGCCAGCCCCTTCCGGACGCGCCGCGCCGCCAGCCCCTTCCGGACGCGCCGCGGCGCCCGCCGATGGTCCGGGTCGGGGACGGGCGGGCGCCGCGTTCGGTTCCGTACGCCGTTGTACGGGACGTCCTCGGGGGGTGATCAGACCGCCAGGGCGCGGTCCGTCGGGCGGATCGGGGCCGGCAGGGTGCTGGTCCCGGTCAGGTAGCGGTCGACGCCGCGCGCTGCGGAACGGCCCTCGGCGATGGCCCACACGATGAGGGACTGGCCGCGGCCCGCGTCACCGGCGACGAACACGCCCTCGACGTTGGTGGCGAAGTCCGCGTCGCGCGCGATGTTGCCGCGCTCGTCGAGCTCCACGCCGAACTGCTCGACCAGGCCGTTGGACCGGTCGGTGCCGGTGAAGCCCATGGCCAGGGTGACCAGCTGGGCGGGGATCCGCCGCTCGGTGCCGGGCTTCGGCTCCGGCCTGCCGTCCTTGAACTCCACCTCGACCAGGTGCAGAGCCTGGACGTTGCCGTCCTCGTCGCCCTCGAAGTGGGTGGTCGAGACGGAGTACACGCGCTCGCCGCCCTCCTCGTGGGCGGAGGTGACCTTGTAGAGCATCGGGAACGTCGGCCAGGGCTGGTGGGCGTTCCGCTCCTCGCCCGGCCTCGGCATGATCTCCAGCTGGGTGACGGACAGCGCGCCCTGCCGGTGGGCGGTGCCGACGCAGTCGGCCCCGGTGTCGCCGCCGCCGATGACGACGACGTGCTTGCCCTCGGCGCTGATCGGGGAGACCGTCAGGTCGCCCTCGCGCACCTTGTTGGCGAGCGGCAGGTACTCCATCGCGAAGTGCACGCCGTTCAGCTCACGGCCCGGTACGGGCAGGTCGCGGGAGACGGTGGCGCCGGCGGCGATGACGACCGCGTCGTAGCGGCGGCGGAGCTTGGCTGCGTCGATGTCGCGGCCGATCTCCGTCTCGGTACGGAACTTGGTGCCCTCCGCGCGCATCTGCTCGATGCGGCGGTTGATGTGCGACTTCTCCATCTTGAACTCGGGGATGCCGTACCGCAGGAGCCCCCCGACGCGGTCCGCGCGCTCGTAGACGGCGACGGTGTGGCCGGCCCGGGTCAGCTGCTGGGCGGCGGCGAGCCCCGCCGGGCCCGAGCCGATCACGGCGACGGTCTTGCCGGAGAGCCGCTCGGGCGGTCGCGGGGTGACGTCGCCGCTGCCCCACGCCTTGTCGATGACGGAGACCTCGACGTTCTTGATGGTGACGGCCGGCTGGCTGATGCCGAGCACGCACGCCGACTCGCACGGCGCCGGGCAGAGCCGCCCGGTGAACTCCGGGAAGTTGTTCGTGGCGTGCAGCCGCTCGGACGCCGCCCGCCAGTCCTCCCGGTAGGCGTAGTCGTTCCACTCGGGGATGAGGTTTCCGAGCGGGCAGCCGTTGTGGCAGAACGGGATGCCGCAGTCCATGCAGCGGCCGGCCTGCTTGCTGATGATCGGGAGCAGTGCGCCGGGGACGTGGACCTCGTTCCAGTCCCTGACGCGCTCGGCGACGGGGCGGGTCTCGGCGACCTCGCGCCCGGTGGTCAGAAAGCCCTTGGGGTCAGCCATGGGTCGCCGCCTCCATCATCTTCTCGGTGGTCTCCTGTTCGGAGAGACCGGCGAGCTCAGCGGCGTCCTTGGCGGCGAGCACTGCCTTGTAGGTGGACGGGATGATCTTGCTGAAGCGGGAGGCCGCGGTGTCCCAGTCGGCGAGCAGCTTCCCGGCGACCGTGGAGCCGGTCTCCTCGTGGTGGCGGCGCACCACGTCGTGCAGCCACTGCCGGTCGGCGTCGGTCAGGGCCTCGATCGCGCCGTGGTTGCCGGCGTTGACGTGGTCGAGGTCGAGGTCGACGACGTAGGCGACCCCGCCCGACATGCCGGCGGCGAAGTTGCGTCCGGTCTCGCCGAGGACGACGGCACGGCCGCCCGTCATGTACTCGCAGCCGTGGTCGCCCACGCCCTCCGCGACGACGGTGGCCCCGGAGTTGCGGACGCAGAAGCGCTCACCGGTCCGGCCGCGCAGGAACATCTCGCCGCCGGTGGCGCCGTAGGCGAGGGTGTTGCCCGCGATGGTGGAGTACTCGGCGAGGTGGTCGGCGCCCCGGTCGGGCCGGACGACGATCCGGCCGCCGGAGAGGCCCTTGCCGACGTAGTCGTTGGCGTCGCCCTCCAGGCGCAGTGTCACGCCGGCGGGCAGGAACGCGCCGAAGGACTGGCCGGCCGAGCCGGTGAAGGTGATGTCGACGGTGTCCTCGGGCAGTCCGGCGCCGCCGAACCGCTTGGTCACCTCGTGGCCGAGCATGGTGCCGACGGTCCGGTTGATGTTGCGGATCGGCAGCTGGGCCCGGACCGGCTGGGCGTTCTCGGCGCCGTCCGCGTCGAGGGCGTCGGCGGCGAGCCTGATCAGCTCGTTGTCGAGGGCCTTGGCGAGGCCGTGGTCCTGCTCGACCCGCTGGTGGCGGACGGCGTCCTCGGGCAGGTCGGGCACGTGGAAGAGCGGGGCCAGGTCGAGGCCCTGCGCCTTCCAGTGGGTGACCGCGCGGTCGGTGTCGAGGAGTTCGGCGTGTCCGACGGCCTCCTCGATCGAGCGGAAGCCCAGCTCGGCGAGGAGTTCGCGGACCTCCTGCGCGATGAACTCGAAGAAGTTGACCACGTGGTCGGCCTTGCCGGTGAAGCGGCTCCGCAGCACCGGGTTCTGGGTGGCGATGCCGACCGGGCAGGTGTCCAGGTGGCAGACGCGCATCATGACGCAGCCGGAGACGACGAGCGGCGCGGTCGCGAAGCCGAACTCCTCGGCGCCCAGCAGGGCGGCGACGACGACGTCCCGGCCGGTCTTCAGCTGGCCGTCGGTCTGCACCACGATCCGGTCGCGCAGCCCGTTGAGCAGCAGGGTCTGCTGGGTCTCGGCCAGGCCCAGCTCCCAGGGGCCGCCCGCGTGCTTGAGCGAGGTGAGCGGGGAGGCGCCCGTTCCGCCGTCGTGGCCGGAGATCAGGACGACGTCCGCGTGCGCCTTGGAGACACCGGCGGCGACCGTGCCGACGCCGACCTCGGAGACCAGCTTCACGTGGATGCGGGCCGCCGGGTTGGCGTTCTTGAGGTCGTGGATCAGCTGGGCCAGGTCCTCGATGGAGTAGATGTCGTGGTGCGGCGGCGGGGAGATCAGGCCGACGCCCGGGGTGGAGTGCCGGGTCTTCGCGATCCAGGGGTAGACCTTGTGGCCGGGGAGCTGGCCGCCCTCGCCGGGCTTGGCGCCCTGGGCCATCTTGATCTGGATGTCGTCGGCGTTGACCAGGTATTCGCTGGTCACGCCGAAGCGGCCGGAGGCGACCTGCTTGATCGCCGAGCGGCGGGCCGGGTCGTACAGCCGGTCGGGGTCCTCGCCGCCCTCGCCGGTGTTGGACTTGCCGCCCAGCCGGTTCATGGCGAGGGCGAGGGTCTCGTGCGCCTCCCGGGAGATCGAGCCGTACGACATGGCGCCGGTGGAGAACCGCCTGACGATCTCGGAGACGGGCTCGACCTCGTCCACGGGGACGGGCTCGCGGTCGCTGCGGAAGCCGAACAGGCCGCGGAGCGTCATCAGGCGCTCGGACTGCTCGTTCACCCGGTCGGTGTACTTCTTGAAGATGTCGTAGCGCTTGGTGCGGGTGGCGTGCTGGAGGCGGAAGACGGTCTCCGGGTCGAACAGGTGCGGTTCGCCCTCGCGGCGCCACTGGTACTCGCCGCCGATCTCCAGCGTCCGGTGCGAGGGGGAGATGCCGGAGGCGGGGTACGCCTTGGCATGGCGGGCGGCGACCTCGCGGGCGACGACGTCGAGGCCCGCGCCGCCGATCTTGGTGGCGGTGCCGGAGAAGTACGTCGCGACGAACTCGTCGTCCAGGCCGACGGCCTCGAAGACCTGGGCGCCCCGGTAGGAGGCGACCGTGGAGATGCCCATCTTGGACATGACCTTCAGGACGCCCTTGCCGAGCGCGTGGATCAGGTTGCGGATGGCCCGCTCGGGCTCGACGCCCTCGATGAACGTGCCGGCGCGGACCAGGTCCTCGACGGACTCCATCGCCAGGTACGGGTTGACGCCGGCGGCGCCGTAGCCGATCAGCAGCGCGACGTGGTGGACCTCGCGGACGTCCCCGGCCTCGACCAGCAGCCCCACCTGGGTGCGCTGCTTGGTGCGGATGAGGTGGTGGTGGACGGCCGAGGTGAGCAGCAGCGACGGGATCGGCGCGTGCTCGGCGTCGGAGTGCCGGTCGGACAGCACGACGAGGCGGGCGCCGTCCAGGATGGCGGCGTCGACCTCGGCGCAGATCTGGTCGATCCGCGCGGCGAGGGCCTCGGCGCCGCCGCCGACCCGGTAGAGACCGGAGAGCGTGGCCGCCTTCATGCCCGGCATGTCGCCGTCGGCGTTGATGTGTATCAGCTTGGCCAGCTCGTCGTTGTCGATCACCGGGAACGGCAGGGTGACGCTGCGGCAGGACGCGGCGGTCGGCTCCAGGAGGTTGCCCTGGGGGCCGAGCGAGGAGCGCAGCGAGGTGACGAGTTCCTCGCGGATGGCGTCCAGCGGCGGGTTGGTGACCTGAGCGAACAGCTGGGTGAAGTAGTCGAAGAGCAGCCGGGGGCGCTCGGACAGGGCGGCGATCGGCGAGTCCGTGCCCATGGAGCCCAGCGGTTCGCCGCCGGTGCGGGCCATCGGCGCGAGGATGACGCGCAGCTCCTCCTCGGTGTAGCCGAAGGTCTGCTGGCGGCGGGCGACGGAGGCGTGGGTGTGCACGATGTGCTCGCGCTCCGGGAGGTCGCCGAGTTCGATGACGCCGGCCTCCAGCCACTCCTGGTAGGGGTGCTCGGCGGCCAGCGAGGCCTTGATCTCGTCGTCCTCGATGATGCGGCCCTCGGCCGTGTCGACGAGGAACATCCGGCCGGGCTGGAGGCGGCCCTTGCGGACAACCTTCGCGGGGTCGACGTCCAGGACGCCTACCTCGGAGGAGAGCACGACGAGTCCGTCGTCGGTGACCCAGTAGCGGCCGGGACGCAGCCCGTTGCGGTCGAGGACCGCGCCGACCTGGGTGCCGTCGGTGAAGGTGACGCAGGCCGGGCCGTCCCAGGGCTCCATCATCGTGGAGTGGTACTGGTAGAAGGCGCGGCGGGCGGCGTCCATGGTGTGCCGGGACTCGGGGCTCTCCCATGCCTCGGGGACCATCATCAGCACCGCGTGCGGCAGGGAGCGGCCGCCGAGGTGGAGCAGTTCCAGGACCTCGTCGAAGGAGGCGGAGTCGGAGGCGTCCGGGGTGCAGACGGGGAAGATCCGGTCGAGCCCCCGGGGACCGCCGCCGGGGCCCTGGCCGGCGGGGCCGCCCTGCCCGTGGTCGGCGGAGCCGCTGTGCCCGTGGTCGGCGGAGCCGCTGTGCCCATGGTCGGCGGAGCCGAACAGATCGGACGCCAGCTGCGACTCGCGGGCCCGCATCCAGTTGCGGTTGCCCTTGACCGTGTTGATCTCGCCGTTGTGCGCGACGAAGCGGTACGGGTGGGCGAGCGGCCAGCTCGGGAAGGTGTTGGTGGAGAACCGCGAGTGGACCAGGGCGACGGCGGTGGCGAGGCGGCGGTCGGAGAGGTCCGGGAAGAACGGCTCCAGCTGCCCCGTGGTGAGCATGCCCTTGTAGACGATCGTGCGGGCGGAGAGCGAGGGGAAGTACACCCCGGCCTCCCGCTCGGCGCGCTTGCGCAGCACGAACGCCTTGCGGTCGAGGGCGATGCCGGCGGACTCGCCGTCCGCGACGAAGAGCTGGCAGAAGTCGGGCATGGTGGCGCGGGCGCCGTTGCCGAGGATGTCCGGGGCGACCGGGACCTCGCGACGGCCGAGGACCGTCAGCCCCTCCTCGGCGGCGATCTTCTCCAGCTTCCGGAGCGTCTCGGCGGACTCGCCCGCCGGGAGGAAGGCGATGCCGACGGCGTACGCGCCGGCCTCGGGGAGGTCGAAGGGGACCTCCGCGCGGAGGAAGGCGTCCGGCACCTGGAGGAGGATTCCCGCGCCGTCGCCGGAGTCGGGGTCGGAACCGGTGGCTCCGCGGTGTTCGAGATTGCGCAGTACGGTCAGCGCCTGCTCGACCAGCTCATGGCTGGCCACACCAGTGAGGGTGGCCACGAACCCGACCCCGCAGGCGTCGTGTTCGTCACGGGGGTCGTACAGGCCCTGCCGGGCGGGGCGACCGTCCATGGGCGACCAGGCGTCGGTACGCATGGGCTCTCCCGTCGTCGTCGTGGCATGTGCTGTGCCGAGGGACGACGCTGGCCCTCCGCGAAAGTGCGTGCAGGTTACATGATGGGGCGCTTCTCAAGAAGCGGAAAGTTCGTTCCAACATGCGGACATCGGCGAGGTCCGAAGACGTGCTGAACCGATGCCTGAACCGGTTGTTCTGGGGGATGGTGTCGCAGTCGGAAGATCGGCGCCCGAGAGGGGGGACCGCAGAGAGCAGGCGTCGTTGCCCGCGGTGCTACGGCTCTTGCCCGGTGGCCGAGAAATCGAAACCGCCGGGTAACGGCTGCTGAGGAGCGGCTCTGCCGTGGAGGACGATTTTACGCCCGTCGGAGCCGCCCCGCCCAGAGTCGACCGCGAAGACGTACATCACACGGGCGGCGGAACGGCATCACCCGAGCGGCGGCGACCGACCGGGCGGGCCCGCGCACGGGCGGACACGCGCCTCCGGACCGCACGGGCGCGCCCCGGCCGGACGCGCGCCCGGCCGTACGGGGGCAGGCGCCGACCGCACGGGCGCGCCTCCGGCCGGGCCGGGCGCACAGGGGGCGCCCGCCCCCGGGAACGCGGAACGGGCGGGCCGTCGCGCGGCCCGCCCGTCTCCCCCGGTCAGCGGCCGGTCAGCCCCCGACCGCCACGCCGAACAGCGTGCCCAGGCCGTAGGTGAGGGCGGCGGCGGCCCCGCCCAGCGCCAGCTGACGCAGCCCGCTGTACAGCCAGTTGCGCGCCGTCACCCGGGCCACCACCGCGCCGCAGCCGAACAGTCCGGCCAGCGCGAGCAGCACGGCCGGCCACAGCGCGGTCGCCCCCAGCAGATACGGCAGCACGGGCAGCAGGGCGCCCAGCGCGAACGAGCCGAACGACGACACGGCGGCGACGAGCGGCGAGGGCAGGTCGCCGGGGTCGATGCCGAGTTCCTCGCGGGCGTGGATCTCCAGGGCCTGCTCGGGGTCGTGCGACAGCTGCCGCGCCACCTCGCGGGCCAGCTCCGGCTCGACGCCCCGGGCCTCGTACAGCGCCGCGAGTTCCCGCTCCTCGTCCTTGGGGTGCTTGCGCAGCTCGCGCCGCTCGACGTCGAGCTCCGCCTCGACCAGCTCGCGCTGCGAGGCGACGGAGGTGTACTCGCCGGCCGCCATGGAGAACGCGCCCGCGGCGAGCCCCGCGAGACCGGTGATCACGATCGTCTGCTGGGAGACGGCCCCGCCCGCGACCCCGGTCATCAGCGCGAGGTTGGAGACCAGGCCGTCCATGGCCCCGAAGACCGCCGGACGCAGCCAGCCACCGTTCACATCGCGGTGGGTGTGGTTGTCGCGGTGCGCCTCGTGCAGTACGGCGTCGGTCTCGATGATGGCCACGGTTCTCCCCTTCCAGCGGCGGGCCCAGGTGCTCCACCCCGCCGAGCAACATCGAAAGTACGCACGAAAAAGGGCTCCCGCCAGCAAGGAAGGCCGTACTTACCACCCTCCGTAATCGGGTAAGTACGGCCTTCCTTGCTGTCCGGAAGCCATCATCCGACTGGTCGCTTTGTCGCGAATATCAGCCTTTGCCCGGTGCTCGTGTGGCACAGATCGATCAATCAGCAGAACTGGCTCGGCGCGAGCGAAGGGTCGGCAGACGATGAAGTTGACTTCAGATGGTCCGCCGCGGGCGGAGGTCCGGGGCGGACCGGGCGGCGCGCCGCGCGTCGACCGGGCCCGTGGCTGCCTGCTCGGTCTCGCGGTCGGTGACGCGCTGGGCGCGCCGGCGGAGAACCTCCGGCCGTCCGAGATCCGCCGCCGCTGGGGCCGGATCGAGGGCTTCGTGAGCGACGACCCGGCGGGCACGGACGACACGGAGTACGCGATCTTCTCGGGGCTGCTGCTGGCCCGGCACGGTTCGGCGCTGACCGTGGCCCAGGTGGAACGGGCCTGGCACCGGTGGATCGCCGACCTCGACGAGGGACCGTTCCGGGGCGCCGGGTTCAGCGAACGGGGCACCCTGGAGAACCTCCGCCGGGGACTCGCCGCCCCGATCTCCGCCCAGCACCGGCACGCCTGGAGCGACGGCCTGGCGATGCGGGCGGCGCCGTTCGGCGTCTTCGCCGCGGGCCGGCCGGACGAGGCGGCGCGGCTGGTCGCGGTGGACGGCCAGGTCAGCCATGACGGAGAGGGCATCTACGGGGGCCGGGCGGTGGCGGCCGGGGTGGCCGCCGCGATGACGGGCGCCGGGGTCGCGTCGGTGATCGCGGCGGCGCTGTCCGTCGTTCCCATGGACTCGTGGACGGCGCGCTCGCTGCGGCGCGCGGTGACCGCCGCGCAGCGCCTCTGCCCGGACCGGCTGACCATGGAGCGCGCGGTGCGTTCCGCGGTGGTCGTCGGCGGCTACCCGTGGACGGACCTGGCGCCCGAGGCGGTCGGCCTGGCCTTCGGCGCGTTCGCGGCGGCCCGCGGCGACTTCCGTACGGCGGTACTGACCGCGGTCAACATGGGCCGCGACGCGGACACCACGGCCGCGGTGGCGGGCGCTCTCGCCGGCGCCCTGAACGGGGAGTCCGCGATCCCCCGGCACTGGGCGGACGCGATCGGCCCGGTCCGGGGCAGCTGCCTGCCGTCGATGCGGGGCCACCACGTCCTGGACATCGCGGAACTGCTCACCCGACCGGACGAGCCGCACGACCACGGGGACGGCAGGGACGGGAGGGAGGGGAAGTACGAGAGGGAGGAGAAGGACGGGAGGGAGGGGTACGGGAGCGACGGTGACGGGGGCGGCCGGGACGACGGACGCGGGGGCGGCCGGGACGACGGGCGCGGGGGCGGCCGGGACGACGGGCGCGGACGCGGACACACGGGCGGAGGCCCCTCCCGCGCGGGCGGGGACAGAGGCCCCTCCCCCGGCCCGGACCGCACCGCCCGCCCCACCCCGCCCGTCGCTTCGCACACCGCCGCCCGCCCGGCCGCCCCGGGCCGGGCCGGGGCGGTCCCCGGTCACCGCGCCCGAATCGAGGGGCTGCTGCTGGGGCTGGCCGCCGGGGACGCCGCGGGCTGGCCGGCCGCGCGGCACCGGGCGGCCCGGATGCCCGAGTGGACCCGGCGCCTCACCCGGGAGCTCGACACCTTCGCCGAGCAGAACGCCACCACCACGCTGCCCGTCCCGATCGCGCTCAACCAGCCGCCCGAACCCCTGCGGCTCGGCCCCTCCGACGACGCCGAATGGGCGGCGTTCGCCGCCGGGACCGTGCTCGCCGCGGCGACCGGTGAAGCGGCCGGACCGCCACACGACCCCTCCCCCGGCCAACGGCTGCGCGCCGCCGTCGACGCCGCCTGGAACGCGCTGGCGGCCGAGGTCGCGGCGGCCGCCGCCCGCGCCCCCGAGGTCGAGTCGGCGGTGCTCCCGCTGCGCGCCCGGATCTCGGTGCGGGCCGGGCTCGGCAACCTCGCCGCCGGGCTGCGCCCGCCCGCCACCGGCCACGACAACCCGCACTACTTCGACGACGCCGCCTGTGTACGGGCCGCCGTCCTCGCCGCCGCCCACCCCGGCGACCCCGCCGCCGCGGCCGGCCTCGCGGAGTTCGACGCCCGCTACACCCAGGACGGCGACGGGGTGCACGGCGCCCGCGCCATGGCGGCCGCCGTCGCCGCGGCGCTGGGCGGCGCGGACGTGGACGCCGCGGTGGACGCCGCGCTCGCCCGGCTCCCCGACGGCACGGAGATCGCCCGCAACGCCGCCCACGCCGTTCGGATCGCCCGTGGCTTCGTCCGCGAGGCGGCCGGCGTCTTCTCCCTCGTACCGGTGCTGGAGCACCAGATCGTCGACCACGTCTACAGCTACGGGATCGCCGCCGCCGAGACCGTCCCGGTCGCCCTCGCCCTGACCACCGCCGCGCGCGGCCGGATCGACCAGGCCGTCCCCGCGGCGGCCTGCCTGTCCCGGGTGGCCGACTCGGCGCCCGCCCTGGCCGGTGCGCTGACCGGTGCGCTCGGCGGCATCGGGGCCGTGCCGGACGGGTGGCGCGAAGCATGCCGCACCCTCGCCGGGTGCGCGCTGCCCCGGCTCGCGGGGACCGACCTGATGGAACTCGCCGGGCTGCTGGCGGACACGGAACGGCGGCCCCCGGGTGGACAATCCGCACATGACGTTCCCCGGTCCGGGGCGGCCCTCCCCGCCGGACCGGACCACCGGCCCGTCCCCGAGGAGGCACACCGCCCATGACCGGCATCGCGGTGCTCGGCAGCACCAACATGGACCTCGTCGCCTACGTCGCCCGGGCGCCGCGGCGCGGGGAGACCGTCACGGGGCGGGAGTTCCGCACCGTTCTCGGCGGCAAGGGCGCCAACCAGGCCGTCGCGGCCGCCCGCGCGGGCGGCGAGGTGACGATGATCGGCGTGGTCGGGAACGACGAGTACGGCGCCCGGCTGCGGGCCGGCCTGGAGCACGCCGGGGTCGACACCGACCTGCTGCACACCGCCGACGGCCCCAGCGGCACCGCGCACATCGTCGTCGACGACCTGGGCGCCAACTCCATCGTGGTGATCCCCGGCGCCAACGGCGCCCTCACCGAGCTCGGCCCCGGCGAGACGGCCGCCATCGCCGCCGCCGGCCTGCTGCTCCTCCAGCTGGAGCTGCCGCTGTCCGTGGTGACCCAGGGGGCTCGGACGGCCCGTGACCACGGTGTGCGCACCATCCTCACCCCGTCCCCGGTGCGGCCCTCGCCGGGCGCCGGGCCGCGCGCGAGCGGGGGATGCCCGCTCCCCTCCGAACTCCTCGACCGCGTCGACCTGCTGGTCCCCAACGAGCACGAGGCGGCCGCGCTGACCGGCGTCACCGATCCCCGCGCGGCGGCCGGGATCCTGCTCCAGCGGGTCCCGGCGGTCGTCATCACCCTCGGCGCGAAGGGCTGCCTCTACGCGGCCCGGGGCGGCGAACCCGCCCGCTTCCCCGCGCCCGAGGTCACCGCCGTCGACACCACCGGCGCCGGGGACACCTTCGTCGGCGCCCTGGCCGTGGCGCTGAGCGAGCGGCGTCCCGTGCCGGAGGCACTGGCCTGGGCGTCGTCGGCCGCCGCGCTCTGCGTGCAACGGCCGGGCGCGTCGGTCTCCATGCCGTACCGCAGCGAGATCGACGCCGCGTGAACGCGCCCGGGCAGCCGCCCCTGACCGGTCTGCGGGTCGTGGACCTCGCCACGCTCTTCGCGGGCCCGCTCGCCGCCACCATGCTGGGCGACTTCGGCGCCGACGTGATCAAGGTCGAGCATCCGCGCAGGCCCGACCCCTCGCGCGGGCACGGCCCGGCGAAGGACGGCGTCGGCCTGTGGTGGAAGCTCCTCGGCCGCAACAAACGCAATCTGACCCTCGACCTCTCCGCCCCCGCCGGGCGGGACATCCTGCTCCGGCTGGCCGCCGGCGCCGATGTGGTCATCGAGAACTTCCGGCCCGGGACGCTGGAGCGCTGGGGCCTGGGCCCGGCGGAGCTGCACGCCGTCAACCCCCGGCTGGTGCTGGTCCGGGTCACCGGCTTCGGCCAGTTCGGCCCGTACGCCCGCCGGCCCGGCTTCGGCACGCTGGCGGAGGCGATGAGCGGATTCGCCGCGATCACCGGGGAGCCGGACGGACCGCCCACCCTGCCGCCGTTCGGGCTCGCGGACTCGATCGCGGCGCTGGCCACCGCGTACGCCGTGATGGCCGCGCTCGCCGGACGGGACAGGACCGGGGAGGGGCAGGTCGTCGACATGGCGATCATCGAGCCGATCCTGACCGTGCTCGGCCCCCAGCCCCTCTGGTACGACCAGCTCGGCCACGTCCAGCGGCGCACCGGCAACCGCTCCCGCAACAACGCCCCGCGCAACACCTATCGCACCTCGGACGGCCACTGGGTGGCCGTCTCCACCTCCGCGCAGTCCGTCGCGGAGCGGGTGATGCGGCTGGTCGGCCGGCCCGAACTCGTCGACGAGCCCTGGTTCGGCTCCGGCGCCACCCGGGCCGAGCACGCCGACGAACTCGACGAGGCGGTCGGGAACTGGATCGCCCGGCACACCCGTGAGGAGGCGCTGCGCGCGTTCGAGAAGGCGCAGGCGGCGATCGCGCCCGTGTACGACGTCCGGGACGTGATGGAGGACCCGCAGTACCGGGCCCTGGACACGGTCACCGAGGTCGACGACCCGGAGCTGGGACCGCTGCGGATGCAGAACGTCCTGTTCCGGCTCTCCGGGACTCCGGGCGCGATCCGCTGGGCGGGCCGGCCGCACGGCGCGGACACCGACGAGATCCTCGCCGGGCTCGGTCTGCCGGCCTCCGACGTCGCCGCGCTGCGGGCGGAGGGCGTGCTGTGACGGCGGCGGTCCCGCTCACCCTGCTGTACGTCCCCGGCGACCGGCCCGAGGTGGTGCGCAAGGCGCGCGACGCGGGCGCGGACGCGGTGATCGTCGACCTGGAGGACGCGGTCGCGCCGGACCGCAAGGAGTACGCGCGGTCGGCCACCGCCGAGCTGCTGTCCGAGGCGGCCGGGGACCCGGCCGCGCCGCCGCTCCACGTCCGGGTGCACACCGAGGCGGACGTCCGCGCCCTGGCGGGCCTGCCGGGGCTCGCCGGGCTCCGGCTGCCCAAGATCACGCACGCGGCGTCCGTCCACCACCTCGCGGCCGTGGCCCCGGGGGTGGCGCTGTGTCCGCTGCTGGAGTCGGCGCTCGGCGTCGAGCACGCGTACACCATCGCCGCCGCCCACCCTCAGGTGCGCGCGATCGCCCTGGGCGAGGCGGACCTCCGGGCCGATCTGGGGGTACGGGACGACGCCGGGCTCGACTGGGCGCGCAGCCGGGTCGTGGTCGCCGCCCGGGCGGCGGGCCTGACGCCGCCCACCCAGTCGGTGTTCCCGGACGTGCGGGACCTGGACGGGCTGCGCGCCTCCTGCGCGCACGGCCGGTCGCTGGGATTCCTGGGCCGGGCGGCGATCCATCCCCGTCAGCTCCCCGTCATCGAGCGGGCCTTCCGGCCGACGGCCCGGGAGGTCGAGGCGGCGGAGGAGATCCTGGCGGCGGCCGTGACGGAGCAGGGCGCGCTGGCCCTGCCGGACGGCCGGTTCGTGGACGCGGCCGTGGTCGCCTCGGCCCGCCGCACCCTGTCCCTGGCGCGACGAACCGGGTGACGGCGCCGGCCGGGTCCGCCGGACCGCCGGGCCGGGACCCGCGGCGCGGCGGGCCCGGACACGACGTGGGGGCCCCA
>NZ_JBAGJZ010000066.1:0-38502 GCF_037034285.1 Streptomyces tyrfis
AGGGTCTCGATGGCGGCCTCGGTCGTCGGGGCCGTGTAGACGCCCGTCGACAGGTACTTCCAGCCGCCGTCGGCGACGACGAAGACGATGTCGGCGCTCTCGCCCGCCTTGACCGCCTTCTTTCCGACCCCGATCGCCGCGTGGAGCGCGGCGCCGGTGGAGACGCCCGCGAAGATTCCCTCCTGCTGGAGGAGCTCGCGGGTGCGGGCGACCGCGTCGGCCGAGCCGACGGAGAAGCGGGTGGTGAGGACGGAGGCGTCGTAGAGCTCGGGGACGAAGCCCTCGTCGAGATTGCGCAGCCCGTAGACCAGGTCGTCGTAGCGCGGTTCGGCGGCGACGATGGCGATGTCCGGCTTGTGCTCGCGCAGGTAGCGGCCGACGCCCATGAGGGTGCCGGTGGTGCCGAGGCCCGCCACGAAGTGGGTGACGGACGGGAGGTCGGCGAGGATCTCCGGGCCGGTCGTGGCGTAGTGGGCGCCCGCGTTGTCCGGGTTTCCGTACTGGTAGAGCATGACCCAGTCGGGGTGCTCGGCGGCCAGTTCCTTGGCGACGCGCACGGCGGTGTTGGATCCGCCCGCCGCCGGGGAGGAGATGATCCCCGCGCCCCACATGGCGAGCAGGTCGCGCCGCTCCTGGGAGGTGTTCTCCGGCATGACGCACACGATGCGGTAGCCCTTGAGCTTGGCCGCCATGGCGAGCGAGATGCCGGTGTTGCCGCTGGTGGGTTCCAGGATGGTGCAGCCCGGGGTCAACCGGCCGTCCTTCTCGGCCTGTTCGACCATGTGGAGCGCGGGGCGGTCCTTGATCGAGCCGGTGGGGTTGCGGTCCTCCAGCTTGGCCCAGATCCGGACGTTCTCGGACGGCGACAGCCGCGGCAGGCGGACCAGCGGGGTGTTGCCCACCGCGGCGAGCGGGCTGTCGTAGCGCATCAGCGCATTCCGCCGGCGACGGCCGGGAGGATGGTGATGCTGTCGCCGTCGCTGAGCTTGGTGGAGATGCCGTCGAGGAAGCGGACGTCCTCGTCGTTGAGGTACACGTTCACGAAGCGGCGGAGTTCCTCGCCGTCGACGATGCGCTCACGGATGCCGTGGTGGCGGCTGTCGAGGTCCGTGAGGAGGTCGGCGAGGGTCTCTCCGGCACCCTCGACGGCCTTGGCGCCGTCGGTGTAGGTGCGGAGGATGGTCGGGATGCGGACCTCGATGGCCATGGCGTGGGCTCCTGTCGGAAGCTCGGAAGCTGATGCGGAAAGTCGGAGGCTCGGAAGCGGGGAGAAGAAGCGGGGGTGCTGCGTGGCACGGGCGCACGGCTCCGGTCCCGCCGGGACCGGCGCGCCGCGACCGGGCCCTCGGGCCGGGAACCCCCGGGTTCAGGCCCTGCGGCCGGCGGACCGGCGGTTCGTACAGATCGCGCTGGAGAGCCTGCACAGGTCGACGTGCAGCCGCGCTACGAGCAGCGTGCCCGGCGTCTTCTCGCTCACGTCAGGGGGAACCATGCGGTCATCGTATCGATTCCCGGCCACCGAATAAGAGTGTGATCTCACCTGCTGGATGAGTGGCGTTCGCCTGGTGGACGGGGCCGAGCGGGGCCGGACCCGTCCACCAGGCCGGGCCCGATGCGGACGGGCGTACGGGCCGGGCGCCGGGGCGCGGGTCAGGCGGGTTCGTACGCCTCGACGATCTCGACGTCCTCCTCGGTGATCTCGCCGTCCACGATGCGGAAGGAGCGGAACTGGAAGGGGCCCGCGTCGTCGGCGTCGGCGGTGGAGACGAGGACGTAGTGGGCGCCGGGCTCGTTGGCGTAGGCGACGTCGGTGCGCGAGGGGTAGGCCTCGGTCGCGGTGTGGGAGTGGTAGATGATCACCGGTTCCTCGTCCCGGTCGTCCATCTCCCGGTAGAGCTTGAGCAGGTCGCCCGAATCGAACTCGTAGAAGGTGGGCGAACGGGCGGCGTTCAGCATGGGGATGAACCGTTCCGCGCGGCCGGTCCCGACGGGACCCGCGACCACGCCGCACGCCTCGTCGGGGTGGTCGGCGCGGGCATGCGCGACGATCTGGTCGTGGAGCGCCTGGGTGATGGTCAGCATGGCGTCAGGATAGGCATGGGCGCCAGACCGTACCGGAATGTGGTACGCGGGTGCCCGCATGCTGGACCCGAGCCCGCGCGGAACCCCGGGCGCGGGCCCGCGCCGGGCCCCTGCCGCACCTCCGCCGGACCCGCGCCCGGCACCCGTCGGCCCCTCGCCGCACCCGCACCCGCACCCGGCTCGCGCCGGCGCCCGCCGGGCCCTCATCGGGCCCCGGTGGCGCCGGCGCCCGTGACGCCGTCCCCGGGAGCAGCGTCCCCGGCCGCGCCGCGCCCGTCGCCCCCGGGGACCGCACCGCCCTCGCCCCCGTCCCCGGCCGCGCGACCGTCGCGCGTCCCGCCGGTCCGCCCGCCGCGGACCAGGTACGAGACGCCGAGGAGCGCCGCCCACAGCGGGGCGCAGTACAGCGAGATCCTGGTGTCCGCGTCGACGCCCATCATCACGACCACCACGCCGATGAACGCCAGCGCGCAGACGGTGGTGTACGGGGCTCCGGGGGTCCGGAAGCCGGAGCACGGGAGCGCGCCGCGGCGAGTGAGGCGCCGGTAGCGGAGCTGGCTGACCAGGATCATGATCCAGGCCCACATGCCGGAGATGGTGGCGAAGGAGACGACGTAGGTGAAGGCGTCGGTGGGCCACCGGTAGTTGATCCAGACACCGGCGAGCATCAGGGCGGCGGAGAGGGTGGTGCCGACGAGCGGGGTGCCGTTCCGGGTGAGCCGGGCGAGGCGCGCGGGGCCCTGCCCGTTGAGCGCGAGGTCGCGGAGCATCCGGCCGGTGGAGTACATGCCGGAGTTGCACGAGGAGAGGGCCGCGGTCAGGACGACGAAGTTGACGATCCCCGCGCCGAGGCCGAGCCCCATCTTCTCGAACGCGGCGACGAACGGCGGGACGCCGGGCCGGAACTCGGTCCAGGGAACCACGGAGAGGATCATCACGAGCGCCCCGACGTAGAAGACGGCGATGCGCCACGGCACGGTGTTGACGGCCCGGGGCAGCACGGTCCTCGGGTCCTTGGACTCCCCCGCGGTGACGCCGACGAGCTCCACGGCGAGGAAGGCGAACATCACGATCTGCAAGGTCATCAGGGTGCCCCTGACGCCGTTCGGGAAGAATCCGCCGTCGGCCCAGAGATGGGAGACGGCGGCGGTGTCGCCGGCGTCGGAGAAGCCGAGGGTGAGGATCCCGACGCAGATGAGGATCATGCCGATGATGGCGGTCACCTTCACCAGGGAGAACCAGAATTCGAGCTCCCCGAAGACCTTGACCGAGATCAGGTTCACTCCGTAGAGGACGACCGTGAACACCAGCGCCGACACCCACTGCGGGACGCTGAACCAGTACGTCATGTACTGGGCCGCCGCCGTGACTTCGGTGATCCCGGTGACGACCCAGAAGAGCCAGTAGGTCCACCCGGTGACGAATCCGGCGAAGGGGCCGACGAATTCGCGGGCGTACTCGGAGAAGGAGCCGGAGACCGGGCGGTACATGAGGAGTTCGCCGAGGGCGCGCATGATCACGAAGATCACCGCGCCCGCGACGGCGTAGGCCAGGACCAGGCTGGGACCGGCCCTGGAGATCGCCTTCCCCGCGCCGAGGAAGAGCCCCGTCCCGATGGCTCCGCCGATGGCGATCATCTGGATCTGACGGGCGCCGAGCGTCCGCCGGTACCCCTCGCCCGCCGGGGCGGTGTCCTCGTCCGCCGCCGGTCGGCCGTCCTGCCCCTCGTCCACCCGCGCCGATGTCATGTGCCGCGCCTCTCTCCCCGTTCCTGGGAACCAGCGTGGCGGCGTCCGCGCAACCGTGAGCACGCGTCATGGGCGTGCGGGCGGCCCGCCGGACCGCCGTCCGGCTTGTGCCACGGGGAGAAACGGGCGGCGGGGTCCGGTGACGCGGAGACATCCGTTCGGGTGACGGGGCGCCGGGCGCGGGTCACGGAAACGGGTCACGGGCGCGCACGAGTCCGGGCGCGAACGGATCCGGGCGCGGACGGGACCGGGCGCGAGGAGGGCCGGGCGGGCAGGTCCGGGCACGGACGGGCCCCGGCACGGGCCGCCGACCGTGCCGCGCGCCTGCCGCGCCGCGTGTCGGCCGCACGCCGTACCGGTCGTACCGCCCGCGCTCCGTACCGGCCGCGCCGCGCACCCGCTACGGCGTCATCGTCTCCACCAGGGTCTCCTGGAGCGCGCCGAGCCAGAGGTAGGCCATCACCATCGGCTTGCGCGGGTCGGTGTCGGGAAGCCGGTAGAGCGCGTCGGCCTCGTCCTCGTCGTCGGAGACCTCCAGCCGGGTGCCGATGGTGATCCGGAGGTCGTTGAGGGCCCCTAGCCACTTGCGGCACTCGTCGCCGGAGAGCGTGAGCACGGCGCCGCCGTCCCCGGCGACGGTCAGCGCGTCCAGGGTGCGGACGACGGTCAGCGCGTCGTCCCGCTTGCGGGCGCGCAGGTCGTTCTCGGTGAAGCGGCGGAACTCGGCGGAGGCGGCTCTCAGTTCGCCGTCCTCGTCGCCGTACGCGTCGGGGAGGAGACGGGCCAGCGCGGGGTCGGCGGGCCGTTCGCTGGGGCCCTCCGCGAAGAGGGCGGCGAGCGGGTCCTGGCCCTCGGCGGGCTCCTCGCCGGGGCCGATGAGCTCCAGCAGCTGAACGGCGAGGGAGCGCAGGATCGCGATCTCCACCTCGTCGAGTGCGACGGCCGCGCCGCCGTCGGGGGTGGCCTCGAAGTGGCCGGCCATGGATTTACTCCGATGATGGTTCGGACGGGGCTGTGCTTGCCGGGAGGGTCATGGTCCGCGGTCCCGTCACCGTCCGCGGCTCTGTCGCTGTCCGCGGTCCTGGCGGGGCACTATCCGCGGTCCTGGGTGAGGGTGGCCCACAGCCCGTAGCCGTGCATGGCCTGGACGTCGCGTTCCATCTCCTCGCGGGAGCCGCTGGAGACGACGGCGCGGCCCTTGTGGTGGACGTCCAGCATCAGTTTGCGGGCCTTGTCCTTGGAGTAGCCGAAGTACGCCTGGAAGACATAGGTCACATAGCTCATGAGGTTGACCGGGTCGTTGTGGACCAGCGTCACCCAGGGGACATCGGGCTCGGGGACGACAACGCTCTCCTCGGCCGATTCGGGACGCTCGATCTCAGTGGGGGCGACGCTCACCTCTCCCATGCTGCCACCCGGGAGGGGTCGGCGCACAAGCGACCCCGACATCTCGTCACTCTGACGAAATAGGGGTAGCATCCGTGGCATGAACTCTGCGGACCTTGGGCGACGGGTCGGCGTGCCGTCGACCGCGCTCTTCACCGACCAGTACGAGCTCACCATGGTGCAGGCCGCGCTGAAGGCCGGCACGGCCGACCGGCACTCGGTCTTCGAGGCGTTCAGCCGCCGGCTGCCGGACGGGCGGCGCTATGGCGTCGTCGCGGGCGTCGGGCGGGTGCTGGACGCGGTGGAGAACTTCCACTTCGACGACGAGATGCTCGGCTTCCTGCGCGAGCGTGACGTGGTGGACGGGCCCACGCTCGACTGGCTGGCCGACTACCGCTTCAGCGGTGACATCTGGGGCTATCCGGAGGGCGAGGTGTACTTCCCCGGCTCGCCGGTCCTGCGGGTCGAGGGTTCGTTCGCCGAGTGCGTGCTGCTGGAGACGGTGATCCTGTCGATCCTCAACCACGACTCGGCGATCGCCGCGGCGGCCTCCCGGATGTCGGTGGCGGCGGGCGGGCGCGCGCTGATCGAGATGGGTGCACGGCGCACCCATGAGCTGTCGGCGGTGGCCTCCGCGCGCGCCGCGTACGTCGGCGGCTTCGACACCACCTCGGACCTGGCGGCGGGCTTCCGCTACAACATCCCGACGGTCGGGACGAGCGCCCACGCCTTCACGCTGCTGCACGACACCGAGCGGGACGCGTTCCGGGCCCAGGTGGACTCGCTGGGCCGGGGCACAACGCTGCTGGTCGACACGTACGACGTGACCGAGGCGGTCCGTACGGCGGTGGAGATCGCGGGGACCGAGCTGGGCGCGGTGCGGATCGACTCCGGGGACCTGCTGCTGGTCGCGCACCGGGTGCGGCAGCAGCTGGACGAGCTGGGAGCCACGGAGACGAAGATCGTGGTGACGTCGGATCTGGACGAGTACGCGATCGCCTCGCTGGCGGCCGCGCCGGTCGACGCGTACGGGGTGGGCACGCAGCTGGTGACCGGCAGCGGGCACCCGACCTGCTCGATGGTGTACAAGCTGGTCGCGCGGGCGGGGTCGGCCGATCCGGCGGAGCCGGTGCGGCCGGTGGCCAAGAAGTCGCTCGGTTCGAAGTCGTCGACGGGCGGCCGCAAGTGGGCCGCGCGCCGGCTGGACGAGAACGGGGTGGCCGAGGCGGAGGTGGTCGGCACCGGACCGGTGCCGGCGGACCTCGTGGACCGGCAGCTGCTGGTCGAGCTGGTCAGGGGCGGCGAGGCGGTCGCCCGCGAACCGCTGGACGCGGCGCGCGAGCGGCACATCGCGGCCCGGGCGGCGCTGCCGATGTCGGCGATGCAGCTCTCCCGGGGCGAGCCCGTGATCCCCACCGAATTCGTGTGACGGGCGGGGGAGGCGGCGGGCCGCCGCCGTTCCGTGAACGGCGGCGGCCCCACCCCCTCCCCCGGTCGCTCCGGACTCCTTAAGGGCTTTACGGGACAGCCCTTAGGCTCGAACACGTACACGCGGCCCGTGGGCCCGTGCCCCGGGACCGCGCCCGGCTCACGACCGGCGGCCGCCCGGCCCCGTCCCCTCCGTACCGATCCCAGCCATCCCCCACCGAAGGACACCCGCCATGCACCGCGCCTTGATCGTCGTGGACGTCCAGAACGACTTCTGCGAGGGCGGCAGCCTCGCCGTGGCGGGCGGCTCCGACGTCGCCGCCGCCATCACCGAGCTCATAGGCGAGGCCCAGCCGGGCTACCGCCATGTGGTGGCCACCCGCGACAACCACGTCGACCCGGGCGACCACTTCTCCGAGCGGCCGGACTTCGTGCACTCCTGGCCGGCGCACTGCGTCGCCGGCACGGAGGGGGTGGGCTTCCACCCGAACTTCGCGCCCGCGGTCGCCTCGGGAGCGATCTCCGCCGTGTTCGACAAGGGGGCGCACTCCGCGGCGTACAGCGGGTTCGAGGGGGTCGACGAGAACGGCATGGGGCTCGCCGACTGGCTGCGGGCCCGCCAGGTGGCCGAGGTGGACGTGGTGGGCATAGCGACCGACCACTGTGTGCGGGCCACGGCGCTGGACGCGGCCCGGGAGGGCTTCCGGACCCGGGTGCTGCTGGACCTGACGGCCGGAGTGGCCGCCGAGACCACGGACCGGGCGCTGGAGGAGCTCCGCGCGGCGGGCGTGGAGCTGTCCGGCACGCCCGTGGTGTGACGCGCCGGCCCGGCCGCGCGAACGCGGGCGACGGGGAGTGACGGAGAGCAACGGGGCACGGCCCGGCCCCGGCCCGGTCAGGCCGGGCGGCGGCGGGCCGGTGCGCCGGGCAGCGAGGGCGCGGACGGCATGGCGGGCGGGCACGCGCGGCGGGGCGCTCCCGCGGGCGCGGCGGGGCAGTGGGCCGCCGGGGCGGTCGGCGCCGTGGACGGGGCGGGGACGGACGGGCGGAGCAGGGCCCGGATGGGGTGCCAGAGCTCCTGGGCCCGCTCCGGTCTCGCCCGCCAGAGCACTCCGTCCGGGTGGTGCAGCACGGCGGTGATCTCGTCCGGGGTGGGCGGCTCGGCATTGCCCCGCAGATAGACGGCGCGCAGCCCGAGATTGCGCAGCCGGGTCAGCGCGCGGGCCCGGTTGCCCGCGTGCACCAGGACCCGGACGGACGTCCCCTGGCCCGCCCCGTCCGTGGGCCGGGGCAGGGTGATCGCGACCACCACACTGCCGTTGGGCAACTTGCAGAATCCTCCGCCGGCCATGCTCCGCGCTCCCCCGTGAGACGTCGTGTCAATAAGGATGTGGACAAGACGCACCTAAACACGATCGGCCGCCGCCCGCTAGAGGGCGACGGCCGATCAAGCTCTGACCTGCGGCGATACGGAACTACTTCTTCGAGGGCCCGACCTTGACGATGATGTGCGAGCCGTCGCGCGGCTGGCTCACGATCGAGATCCGGGTGTTGGTGTCAGTGACCTGGACGCTTCCGGTCTTGTTCTCCGCGTACCAGTAGGTGCCCTGGTGGTCGTCGAAGACCGGGACGCCGAGCCGCGACGGGATCTTCACCGGCACGTCCGCGTTGTGCAGCGTGACGGCGTCGGTCCGGTAGAGGCTGAACGGCGCGTCGAAGGGCTGGATCTTGTTGCGGATGAGCGCGCCGTCCGCCCACTTCAGCGGCTTGGCGTGCGCGTCGACCGGCAGGATCAGGCCCTTGCCCGGGTGGACGGAGACGTTGTTGTCCTTCTGGGAGGTGTCCCACTGCCAGATGAGCAGACCGGTCTGGTACGGGTAGTGCTCGACCCAGTCCGGGCGGGTCTTGGAGAAGCCGAAGTTGTACGGGCCGACCTTGAGGGTCCGGTCGTAGCTGACGTACTGGCGGTTCTCCGCGATGTAGTACTGCGCGTAGTCCTTGGTGAAGGACTCGCCGACGCGGGAGAAGCCCTTGGCGGTCCAGCCGTTGTCGTCGCCCTCGGCGCCGTCCGTGAAGAGCGCGGCGCCGTCGGCGTTGACCGCGATGGTGTCGGCCGCGAAGCCGATGCCGCCCGCGCCGCCGTCGGTGGTGTAGCGGAAGCGGATGTCGATCTGCCGGCCCGCGTAGGCGTCCAGCGGGTAGGAGAGCTTCTTGTACGCGCCGGAGACGCCGGTCAGGGCCGGCTTGTCGCTGGCGTCGCGCGGGAGCGCCTTGCCGTCGGCCGTGCCGTCGAGCGCCGTCCAGCTCGCGCCGCCGTCGGTGGACACCTCGGCGTAGAGGAAGTCGTAGTCCTGCTCGATGTCCCACCAGCCGGCGAGGTCCAGGGAGGCCGTGGACCTGCCGGTCAGGTCGACCGGGCGGGACAGGGTGTTGTTCAGGTTGTCGCCCATGTCGCTCCACCACTGCTTGGAGCCCTCCGCGGGCTTCGTGACAGCGGTGCTGACGGGCTTGTCCGGCAGCTTGACCAGGAGCGCCTGCTTGTCCTTGGTGTTGTACTCGGACACGCCCAGTTTGTGGGTGGACTTCGTCGCGGCCTTGGCCTCGGCGTAGTCGAGCCAGCCGAGCTGGAGCTTGTCCCAGGCGGTCATGTCGCCGGGCAGGTCGCCGATCTCGTTCCTGCCGGTGCCGAGCCAGGAGCCCGCCGACATCAGGGACCAGAAACCGACCGAGTTCTCGGCGGTGTTGGTGGTGTCGTACAGGTCGGGCAGACCCAGGTCGTGGGCGTACTCGTGGGCGAAGACGCCCAGGCCGCCGTTCTCGGGCTGCGCGGTGTAGTCGCCGACCCAGAAGCCGGTGTCGCCGATCTGGGTGCCGCCGGCCTTGTTGTTCGCCGGGCCGGTCGCGCCGACGTCGGTGCCGTAGGCGTACCAGCGGTGCGCCCAGACGGCGTCGGCGCCCTGCGCGCCGCCGCCCGCGGACTCGTCCTCGCCCGCGTGGACGATCTGGAAGTGGTCGATGTAGCCGTCCGGCTCGTTGAAGTCGCCGTCGTTGTCGTAGTCGTAGCGGTCCCACTGGTCGTACTGCGCCAGGTCGGCCTTGATCTGGTCCGTGGTACGGCCCTTGGCCTTCTGGTCCGCGACCCAGGCGTTCACGCCGTCGCGGACCATGTCCCAGACGTTGGCGCAGTTGGACGCGCCGCAGTAGTTGGACCCGTAACGCGCCTCGTTGTAGGGGATCTTGACCCAGTCGGTGACCTCGCCGTCGACGGAGTAGCGCCCGGAGGACGTCTTCTCGTAGTACGTCTTCAGCGAGTCCTTGCCGGCGCCGGTGCCGAAGTACAGGTCCTGGAAGTGCTTCTGGTTGTAATCGGCCTGCCAGGCGGTGCTGTTGTCCTTCTTGCGGTCCGGCTGGGCGATGGTGTTGTGCGCCGGGCCGGGCGTGCCGCCGTACTTCTTGACGGGGGGCTTCGGGCCCTCGCCGTCCGGGTCGTACATGGTCGTGTCGTCGACCTTGTCACCGAACTCGACCAGGATCGTGAAGATCTTGTCGGTCTTCTCGCGGCCGAGCTCGACGTACTTCTTGTCGGCGAGCTTGACGACCTGCGAGCCGTCCCGCTTCGACACCTTCTTCTCGCCCGATATGACCTTCTCCAGGGCGGCCTGACGCTGGGCGTCCTGCTGCTTGCTGAACGGGCCCTGGAGGTCGTGCGCGTTGCCCTTGCCCGTTCCCGGGTCCCGGCGGTCGACCGCCGTGCCCCGGGCGTCTGACGTGTGGTCGACTGCCTGTGCCGTGGCGAAGGCCGAGGCGGTGGCGGCGGTTGCAGCCATGGCCACGACAACTGCGGCGCCGCGCAGCGCCCGTCTCTTGGTACTCACGTGTTGAAGTCCTCCCCGGCGTTCGCGGCTGCGGCCCGGGAGTCCGATGGGAGGCCGCGCGCGAAGACGCGTCACAAGTGACGACATTCGACCGGAGTTGCGAGAAAAAATACAGACCTTGACTTGAACAGGCCAAGTGCACTATGCAGGAGCCGCTTTCCGTTATCCGGACGTTCATCCCGTCCGCGACCGGCACGCGGGGCCGATTCCGTTCGGCCACCGGCTGCCGTGCGACGCCCGGTCCGGCGCCGAGGTGCGGAGTGACTCCGTGCGCCCCCTGTGCACCGGCGTCGCGGGCCGGGCCGCGCTTAGCCCCGGCCCCTCTCGGGCATCCGTGGTCGTAGAGTCGCCAGGGGCCGTCCGGCCGTGCCGGGGAACCGCCCATCCGACGTCCCGAGGACGGACAACCGCCATGCCGCGTATCACCGCCGCACAGTACGCCTACGGTTCGGTCACGGTCGTCTTCTCGACCCTCGCCATGCTGCTGCTCTCGCGCACGGAGTCGGGGGCGGGCGTCGCCGTCATCGGGATCGCCGCGCTCGCGCTCGGTCTGCTGGTGGCCATGACGGTCCCCCGCCCGGCCCAGGTGAAAACGGTGAAGTCCGCGAGGGGCGGGGCCGCCGCGCACACGAACCGGGACGCGGTGTCCGCCGCCGTCGAGGCGGAGGGCCTCGCCCGCGACGCCGACCGGGCCGCCGCCCCGCCCGCCCCGGAGACCGAACGGCCCGCCGCGGGCCGCACGGAGGGGCGGCCCGACGAACACTCCCTGCGCCGCTGACGGGTTTCGGGCACGGGCGCGCGGCGATCCACGGGCCGACGGCGCCCCGCCGGAGGGCCCCGGCCGGACGCCCCTCGACCTGACGACCCTTGGCGTGACGGTCCCGGCCGGACGGCCCTCCGCGGAAGGTCCGTCAGCCGGTCTGGACGACCACCGTCTTCGCCGCCTTGTCCTGGAGCCCCTGCCGGTACGGCTTGTCCGTGAACATGAGCACGATGTTGATCAGCCACCACAGGCACGGGCAGCACAGCAGCGCCGGCAGCCACAGCACCACGGCCCGCAGGAACGACGACCCGGTGTCCGGCACCCGGCCGTCGTTGAGCATCGCCACGCGCAGCTTCATCAGCCGCTTGCCGAGGGTGCGGCCGTCCTTGTGCGTGAAGTACGTGTCGTAGGCGACGTACGCCACCAGGCCGATCAGCGACCAGAGCAGCTGGTGGCTGTTGTACGTCTGGCTGAAGAGGGCGTTGACGTCATTCTGGCCCGTGGTGGCGTTGCCGTTGTTCGCAACCCCGACCGCGCCGCCCCACGGCAACGAGATCAGATACAGCGGGATCGAGATGATGAGGAAGTCGATCAGCCGGGCCAGGATCCGCTTGCCCGGCTCGCCCAGCGGCGGCATGCCGGCCAGCGGGTCCACGCCCCCGTACGGCCCTCCGCCGCCGTAGGGGCCGGGGCCGTACGGCGGCGGAGGGGGAGGCGGCGGCACGTTCCCGTAGGGCGAGCCCGACGACGGACCGGGCGGCGGGCCCGACGGCCCGGACGGCTCCTGCGGTCCGTGGCCCGGAGGCTCCTGCGGTCCGTGGCCCGGTGGTTCCTGCGGGCCCTGCGACCCCCGGGGTTCCTCCGGCCTCTTCCGGAACGGGTCGTCCTCGGGCGGCTGACCGGACGGCGGCTGATCGTTGCTCATGGGGGCAGTGCATCCCGGCCGGGGACCGTACGCAACGGCTCAGGTGCGTTCGGGGGAACGCCCGTGCCCTCCCGTGCCTCACCCGGTGGGTCGTCGCCCGGAGGGGTGGGCCGGCCGGCGCCCGGTCAGCCCGCGACGAAGGTGTGCGCCGCCTTGTCGTGCCAGCACTGCCGCCACGGGCGGTCGAACAGGCACCACAGCACATTGACCACCCCGACCGCCAGGACGCCCAGCACCCCGTACACCAGCCAGCGGCGCAGCGCGGCCCCGAAGGACGGGGCCTCGTGGGACTCGATGTCCCGTACTTCGAGCCCGCAGAGCTTCTTGCCGAGCGTACGGCCCCACTTCGCGGTCGGCAGCGCCTCCAGCAGGGCTCCGAGAACGAGGAACGCCCCGAGCACCGCGCCGAACAGGCCGGACGTGGTGGGGTCCACCAGCCAGACGGTGACCGTCCGGCCGGACAGCCGCGCCGCTTCGATCTTCGCGTCGATGTGGTCCAACGCCCGGGTGACGAGCGGGAATCCGATCGCGCCGACGAGCGCGCCCAGCACCACGGTGTCGACGAGCCGGGCGACGAACCGTTTCCCGAGTCCGGCGGGCCGGGCCGCCGCGCGGGCCTGCGCCATCTGCTGGAACGGGTCGTCGGCCGGGGGCCTCCAGGGAGCGACGGGCTGCTCCGGCTGCGGCCCGCCCGACGCGCCGAACTGCGGGTGGGACTGCTGGGCCTGGTGCGGAAGCTGCGGCTGCGGCTGCTGAGACTGCTGAGGCTGTTGGATCTGTGGCGGCCGCTGAGCCTGTGGAGGCTGCCGGTTGGCCTGGGGCGGCTGGGACCGCTGAGGTGGCTGGGACTGTTGGTCGAGCTGAGGCTGTTGGACCTGCTGGACCTGCTGGGGCTGCTGGGGCTGTTGGGGAGACTGAACGTGCTGCGGGCCGGCCTGCTGCTGCTGCGGCTGGGACGGGTAGGGCTGCGGGGGCTGCTGCTGTTGGCGGGGCAGCTGCGGCTGAGGGGCCGACTGCTCGGGCTGGACGTCCGGCCGGCCCGGCTGGGGCCAGACGACGGCAGGGCCGCCGGCGGCCGGGGCCGGGGCCTGGGCGGCGGCCGGGGCGGGAACGGAGACCGGGCCCTGGGCCGGGGCGGCCCCGGGGCCCGCGCCCGGGGCGTGGCGCGCCGGATCCGGTGCGCCGACGCCCGGGGGGAGACCGCGGATCGCCCTCATGCCGTGGTCGGGCGCGCCGGACGCGGGTTGCCGGCCGCCCCGGCCCACGGGGCGGATGGTGACCGTGTTCTCCGGCGCCTGGCCGCTGCCGCCGCCCGTGTCCGGCGCCTCACCGGCGGCCGGCGGCCGGGCGGCGGGGCGGTGCGGGTCGACGGGGACGAGGTCGGAGGGGGCGCGGACCGCGGGCGCCCGGTTGTCCGGGACCCGGTCGGCCGACGCCCCGCCGGCCGACGCCAGGCCCCCGGCCGTCCGCGGGTCCGGGCCGGGCCCCGGCGCGGAATCCGCCGCGAGCGCCGCGCCCGGCTGCGGGGCGGCGCCCCAGGAGACCCGCCGGTCGTGTTCGCCGCCGAAGCCGGTCTGCCGGGAGGCGTCGGCCTGCCATGCGGTGGCCGGTTCCGGACGTTCGTCCGGCTGCGGCTCCTCGTCGAGGAAGATCGGCCCGGTCTCCTCCACCGGGGAGCCGGCCGGGGCGGACGTCTGCATCACCGGGCCCGAAGGGACCGCCGGGCTCGCCGGGACCGCCGGGCTCGCCGGGACCGGTGAGCCCTGCTGTTCGGGGCCGGGCTGCCGCCCGGCGGGCGCCGCGGGCATCGCCTCGCCCTGCGGCGGGGCCGGCCGGCTCGTACCGGGCACCCACGAAGCACCGTTCCAGTACCGGACGTATCCGGGGATGGAGGGATCGGGGTAGTAGCCCTCGCGGGGGCTTTCGTCACCGGGTGCCGGAGTTGGGGCGCTCATCACCGTGGTCCCGTATCTCTTCGAGGACTCAAGTCAACGGGTTTACATCTATCAGACGCCCGCCCGCCGCCGGGGCGGTCCAGGGTTTCAGCCCTTCTTCCGACCTCTTCAAAAATTTTTTCCGGAAGTCGCGTCATAGTCGGCGTGGAGGGCGCTCTCTCCAGTGCGGGCCGGTCAGAGGACCGGTCCACAGGCACCGAGAGGACGTACTCATGGACACCGTCGTGGAACGCGAGCTGGAACTCAGGCTGGTTCTGTCGCCCGAGCACAGCATCCCCGTCCCCGCCCTCCTGACGTACCGCACGGAGGACCCGTACGCCGTGCACATCGATTTCCACATCGGCACCGAGTTCCCGGTCCACTGGACATTCGCCCGCGATCTGCTGGTCGAGGGCGTCTTCCGGCCGTGCGGGCAGGGGGACGTCCGGATCTGGCCGACCAAGGTCGAACGGCGCAACGTCGTCTTCGTCGCGCTGACCTCGCCCGACGGCAACGCCCTGCTGGAGATGCCGTCCGCCGCCGTGGCCGCCTGGGTGGAGCGGACGCTGCGCATCGTCCCGCCGGGCACGGAGAGCGAGCGGCTGGGTCTGGACGAGGGGCTCGCCCGCCTGCTCGCCCCGCTGCCCGCCGACGACCTGTGGCTGAGCGACCCCTGGCCGTCGGACGAGTCGCAGGACGGCGAGGCGTGAGCGGACGCGGTACCGGAGCACCCGGTGCCGCTGGCGGACGAGCCGCCGGGCCCGGCGCGCGGGGAGCATCGGTGAGGGGGTGTCAGAACACCTTGCCCGGGTTGAGCAGACCCAGGGGGTCGAACGCCTGCTTGATCCTCCGGTGCAGTTCGACGCCCACCTCGCCGAGCTCCCGCGCCAGCCATTCCTTCTTCAGCACGCCGACGCCGTGTTCGCCAGTGATCGTGCCGCCGAGTTCCAGACCCAGCGCCATGATCTCGTCGAAGGACTCGCGCGCCCGCCGGGTCTCGTCGGCGTCGGTGTGGTCGAAGCAGACGACGGGGTGGGTGTTGCCGTCGCCCGCGTGCGCGCAGACGCCGATGGTGAGGCCGTACTTCTCCGCGATGGCGGCCGTTCCTTCGAGCATCGCGCCGAGTCGCGAACGCGGGACGCACACATCGTCGATCATCGTGGCCGGCGCGGTGGCCTCCAGCGCCGTGAGCGCCATCCGCCGGGCCCTGAGCAGCAGTTCGGACTCGGCGGCGTCCTCGGCGGGAACCACCTCGGTGGCGCCCGCGGCGGCGCACAGTTCGCCGACGGCCGCCAGGTCGGCGGCGGGGTCGGGGGTGTCGAAGGCGGCCAGCAGAAGGGCCTCGGTGGTGTCGGGCAGTCCCATGGCGGCCATCCGGTTGACGGCTCGGACGGTCGTACGGTCCATCAGTTCGAGGAGTGACGGGGTGTGACCGCGTTCTATGATCCGGCAGATCGCGGCGCAGGCGCTCGCCGCGCTCGGGAACTCGGCGGCCAGGACCAGCTGCCGCGGCGGTTTCGGCTTGAGCGCCAGGACGGCCTTGACGACGACGCCGAGGCTGCCCTCCGAGCCGACGAACAGCCGGGTGAGGTCGTAACCGGCGACGCCCTTCGCGGTCCGGCGGCCGGTGGTGAGCAGGCGTCCGTCCGCGAGGACCACTTCCAGGCCGAGCACGTACTCGGCGGTGACCCCGTACTTCACACAGCACAGACCGCCGGACGCGGTGCCGATGTTGCCACCGATGGTGCACATCTCCCAACTGGAGGGATCCGGCGGGTAGAAGAGGCCGTGCTCGTCGACCGCCCGGGACAGCGCCGCGTTGACGACGCCCGGTTCGACGACGGCGATCCGGTCGACCGGGTCGATCTCCAGGATCCGGTCCATCTTGACGAGGGACAGCACGACGCAGCCGTCGGAGGCGTTGGCCGCGCCCGACAGCCCGGTGCGGGCGCCCTGCGGGACGACCGGGACGCGCAGGGCCGTCGCGGTGCGCATGACGTGCTGGACCTGCTCGACGGTGCGCGGAAGGACGACGACGGCGGGCGCGCCCGCGTCGCAGAAGCTCGCCATGTCCCGGGCGTACGCGGCGGTGACGTCCGGATCGGTGATCAGGGACTCGGCGGGCAGCCCCGCACGCAGTTCTTCGAGAAGTCCGGTCATGATCCCCAGCCTGACACCCGGGCCCATTGGTGTGAACCCGTCTGCGACGGCCCCGGCACAACGCAAGGTGATCATCCTACTGACGCAGAGTGATCGGCATGGACGTCATGCCGCAGCAGCCCCCGGAGCCCACCGGACCGACCGTGCCGCCCCCGCCGCTGGAGCCCCCCGGCCCGGTCGCGCCGCCCGAGACGCCGGAACCTCCAGGAGCCGCCGACCTCCTGGAATCCACCCCGGCCAGCCGGGCGCCCGCCGCTCCGGACGCCAGGGAGCAGGCCGCTCCGGACGGCCGCTCCCCCGGGATCCGCGAGTTCCGCGAGTTCCCCGAGTTCCCCGTGGCCGCCTCCGGGCCGCTGGACCCGCTGCTCACGGAGGATCTGCCGCCCGTCACGCTGCGGACCACGCTGCGCCGGGCCGCCGTGGGCGTGGTGGCGGGCGCGGTGCTGGTGGCGGGCGCGGTGGCGGCCGTGCCGGAGGACGAGGAGGAGCCCGCGCCGCCGCCCGCGCCGGGCCCGGCCGCGCGCGCCCTGGACGCCGTGGACCTGGGCTATCCGGCCCCGCTCCCGGAGCTGACGGCGCTGATCGGGGACCGGCGGGCGCAGCTGGAGACGCGACCCTCCGACGCGCGGTCCTGGGCCGTGCTCGGCACGGCGTACGTGGAGTGGGCGCGGCGTTCCGCGGACACCGCGTACTACGTGCGGGCCGAGCAGGCGCTGCGGCGCTCGCTGCGCGCCGAGCCGGCCGCCCGGGGCAACACGGCCGCCCGGGTGGGGCTGGCCAGGCTCGCCGACGCCCGGCACGACTTCGGCGCGGCGAGGCGGTGGGCGGAGCCGGTCCGGGCGCGGCACCCGGAGGTGTGGGCGGTGTACCCGGCGCTGGCCGCGGCGTACGACGGGCTCGGCGACCGCGCGGCCGCGCGGGCGGCGGTGCGGCGGCTGGCGGCGCTCCGCCCCGGGTTCGGGGCGCTGCTGCGGACGGCGCGGATGTACCGGGACATGGGCCGGGGCGAGGAGGCGGTGGCGAGCGCGCGGGACGCGGCGGACCGGGCGGACACCCCCGCGCGGAAGGCGGAGTGCCTGTATCTGCTGGGCGAACTGGCGTGGGAGCGGGGCCAGCCGCAGGAGGCGGTGGCGCAGTACGACGCGGTGCTGCGGATCGACCGCGGCCACCGCCCGGCGCTGGCGGGCCGGGCCAGGGCGCTGGCGGCGCTCGGGCGCACGGACGAGGCGCGGCGCGACTACCAAGCCGCGCTGGCCGGGCCGCCCAGCCCCGGATATCTGCTGGAGCTGGGCGAGTTGTACGAGTCGCTGGGCCGGGACGCGGACGCCCGGGAGCAGTACCGGCGGCTGCGCGAGGCGCTGGCGCGGGACCGGGAGCGGGGTGTGGACGACGCGCTGCTGCGGGGCCGTTTCGAGGCCGCGCACGGGAGTCCCGCGGTGGCGGTGAGGCTGCTGACCGCCCAGTGGGCGCGGTCGCACCGGAGTGCCGCGACGGCGGACGCGCTGGGCTGGGCGCTGCACATGTCCGGCGACTCGGCGGCGGCGCTGCCGTACGCGGAGCAGGCGGTCGGCGCGGGGCGGCGGGACGCCGCGTATGTGTCCCATCTCGGGGCGATCCGGAGGGCGTTGGGCGACTTCGGCGCGGCCCGCCGCGATCTGGCGGAGGCCCTGCGGGTCAATCCGGGTTTCTCGCCGCTGGAGGCGCCGGCCGCCCGGCGGGCGCTGGACTCCCTGGAGCAGTTGCCGACGGTCCTGCCGCGCGGGGTGCGGCCCGCGCCGGCGCCGCCGGACGAGTCGGTGCCGCCCACGCCCGCCCCGCGGGGCGCCGCCCCGGCCCCGTCCTCCCCCGTGCCCGCACCCGCCGCCCCCGGACCCGCGCCGGCCCCGACGACGACGCCGGCCCCCGCGCCCGAGTCCCGCGCGCCCGCCGTCCCGGGCCCGCCGCGACCGGCGCCGCCCGGGACCCCGGCGCCCCGGCCGGGGGCTCCCGCCTGACGCGTACGCCCCGGAGCGGCGACGAGCCGGCACCGCGCGGAACGGCGCCTGCCCGCCGCCACGCACGAGGGCGGGGCCCCGGATCGTCCGGTGGCCCCGCCCGTGCGCGCACGCCCCGCCCCTCGCCCGTGGGGGCGGGGCGTCGTCGGCTCAGAGGTTGCCGCGCCGCTCCTGCTCGCGCTCGATCGCCTCGAACAGGGCCTTGAAGTTGCCCTTGCCGAAGCCCATCGAGCCGTGGCGCTCGATCATCTCGAAGAAGACGGTCGGGCGGTCCTGGACCGGCTTGGTGAAGATCTGCAGCAGGTAGCCGTCCTCGTCGCGGTCCACGAGGATCTTCAGCTCGCGCAGGATCTCGACCGGGACCCGGGTCTCGCCCGCCCACTCGCCGAGGGTGTCGTAGTAGGTGTCGGGGGTGTCCAGGAACTCCACGCCCGCGGCCCGCATCGCGCGCACCGAGGCGACGATGTCGTTGGTGGCCAGCGCGATGTGCTGGACGCCCGCCCCGCCGTAGAACTCCAGGTACTCGTCGATCTGGGACTTCTTCTTGGCGACGGCCGGCTCGTTGATCGGGAACTTGACCTTGAGCGTGCCGTCGGCGACCACCTTGGACATGAGCGCGGAGTACTCGGTGGCGATGTCGTCGCCCACGAACTCCTTCATGTTGGTGAAGCCCATGACCTTGTTGTAGAACTCGACCCACTCGTTCATCCGGCCGAGTTCCACGTTGCCGACGCAGTGGTCGATGGCCTGGAAGGTGCGCTTGGCGGGCGGCTCGACGATCGGGGAGGCGGCGACGTATCCGGGCAGGTAGGGGCCGTCGTAGCCGGACCGCTCGACGAGGGTGTGGCGGGTCTTGCCGTACGTGGCGATCGCGGCGAGCACGACCGTGCCGTGCTCGTCCTTGACCTCGTACGGCTCGTCGATGCCGCGGGCGCCGTGCTCGACGGCGTAGGCGTAGGCCGCGCGGACGTCCGGGACCTCGATGGCCAGGTCGACGACGCCGTCGCCGTGCTCGGCCACGTGCTCGGCGAGGAAGCGGCCGCGGTCGGTGGACGCCTTGATGACGGAGGTGAACACGAAGCGGGCGGAGCCGTTGGTCAGCACGTAACTCGCGGTCTCCCGGCTGCCGTTCTCCGGTCCGGAGTAGGCGACCAGCTTCATGCCGAAGGCCGTCGAGTAGTAGTGCGCGGCCTGCTTGGCGTTGCCGACGGCGAAGACGACCGCGTCCATTCCCTTGACCGGGAAGGGGTCGGCCTGCCGGGCTGTTTCGGGGGTGGTGTGCAGAGTCTCAGTCATGTCCGAAGGTTCTCGCCGCTCCGCAAGGTGCGCAATAGTTCGCGGAATCGCTGGGCATTCTGTACAGCGGATGGGGATGATGGCCGGGCTATCTGTACATGATGACCATCACAGTGAGGCCCCGGAGGCGGACCATGGCGATCGATCATCTGGACGGCCGGCTCATCGTGCTCCTGGCCCGTGAGCCCCGCATCGGCGTGCTGGAGGCGTCGCGTCGGCTGGGCGTGGCGCGCGGGACGGTGCAGGCGCGCCTGGACCGGCTTCAGTCGAATGGAGTCATCCGCGGCTTCGGCCCGACCGTCGATCCGGCGGCGCTCGGGTACCCGGTCACCGCGTTCGCGACGCTGGAGATCAAACAGGGCCAAGGGGCCGATGTACGGGCCCACTTGGCCTCCGTTCCGGAGGTGCTGGAGCTGCACACCACCACCGGGCACGGCGACATGCTCTGCCGGCTCGTCGCCCGTTCCAACGCCGATCTTCAACGGGTGATCGACCGGGTCGTCGGTTTTGATGGCATCGTCCGGGCCTCCACGGCCATCGTCATGGAGAACCCGGTGCCGTTGCGCGTCATCCCGCTCGTCGAGCAGGCCGCGGAGGACGCCGACTGACGACCGAGCCGAGGAGGGGCGCGTGAGCTTCTGGGAGTATCTGGGCAACCGCCACCAACAGCTGCTCGCCGACGCGTATCAGCACGTCAGCGCCGTGTTCCAGTGCATGGTCATCGCCACCGTGCTGGGCGTCCTGATCGGTGTCGTCACCTATCGCAGCGGCTGGGCGGGGTCGCTGGCCGTGACGTCGACGGCGGCGGTGCTCACGATCCCCTCCCTCGCCGCGATCGGCCTGCTGATCCCGCTGGTGGGGCTCGGGGTGGCGCCCACGGTGATCACCCTGACGCTGTACGGGCTGCTGCCCATCGTGCGCAACTCGGTGGTGGGGCTGCGCGGCGTCGATCCGGCGCTCGTGGACGCGGCGAAGGGCATCGGGATGTCGCGGCCGGCCCGGCTGCTGCGGGTCGAACTGCCGCTGGCCTGGCCGCCGATCCTCACCGGCATCCGGGTGTCCACGCAGATGCTGATGGGCATCGCCGCCATCGCCGCGTACGCCTCGGGCCCCGGCCTGGGCAACGAGATCTTCCGCGGCATCGCCTCCCTGGGCAGCGCCAACGCGATCAACCAGGTGCTCGCCGGGACGATCGGCATCGTCGTCCTCGCCCTGCTCTTCGACGCCGCGTACGTGCTGCTGGGGCGGCTCACCATCCCCAGGGGGATCCGTGCCTGAGACCGCCGGTTCCCGTTCGTCCTCCGCCTCCGGCGACTCCTCCGGTCCCGGTCCCGGGCCCTTGGGCAGTACGGCCGCCGACGGCGCCGGGGCGGCGAGCGGCGCCTCCGGGGCCACCATCCATCTGGACGACCTGACCAAGCGGTACCCGGGCCACTCGACCCCGGCCGTGGACAGCGTCTCCATGGACATCAGGGCCGGCGAGACGGTGATCTTCGTCGGCCCGTCCGGCTGCGGCAAGTCCACCACCCTGAAGATGATCAATCGGCTGATCGAGCCGACCTCCGGGCGGATCATGATCGACGACGAGGACGTCACCGACATCGACCCCGTGCGCCTCCGCCGCAAGATCGGCTACGCGATCCAGTCGTCCGGGCTCTTCCCGCACATGACGGTCGCGGAGAACATCGCCCTCGTGCCGAGGATGGCCGGCTGGTCGAAGGCGCGGGTGCGGGACCGGGTCGAGGAGATGCTCGACCTCGTCGGGCTCGACCCCCGGGAGTTCCACGGCCGCTATCCGCGCGCCCTCTCCGGCGGGCAGCAGCAACGGGTGGGCGTGGCACGGGCGTTGGCGGCCGATCCGCCGGTGCTGCTGATGGACGAGCCGTTCGGCGCGGTCGACCCGATCACCCGCGACCACCTCCAGGACGAGCTGATCCGGCTCCAGCACGAGCTGCACAAGACGATCGTCTTCGTCACCCACGACTTCGACGAGGCGATCAAGCTGGGCGACCGGATCGCGGTGCTGCGGGAGCGGTCGCACATCGCGCAGTTCGACACCCCGGAGGCGATCCTGACCAACCCGGCGGACGACTTCGTCTCCGGGTTCGTCGGCGCCGGGGCGGCGCTGAAGCGGCTCAACCTCACCCGGGTACGGGACGTGGAGGTGGCCCGGTTCCCGACGGTGACGGTCGACGACCCGCTCCAGTCGATCTTCAACAAGCTGCGCATGGGCACGCACAACGAGATCCTGATGCTGGACCGCAGGAACCGCCCCTACAAGTGGCTGCGGCGCGGCGACCTGATGCGGGCCCGGGGTTCGCTGGCCCGCGCGGGACAGTTGGTGCACGACACGGTGACGCGGGACGCGACGCTGCACGACGCGCTGGAGGCGGTGCTGACGGACAGCGGCGGGCGGGTCGCGGTGACCGGCCGGCGAGGTGAGTTCGTCGGCGTCGTCGACATGCACACCCTGATGAACTCGGTGCACGAGCTGCTGGAGGCCGACCGGCTGGCCGCCATCGAGCACCAGCACGATCTGGAGGAACTCCGTGCCCACCAGACCGAGCAGGAGCTGGAGGGCGGTGCGGGCTCATGACTCCTCCTGCCGATCACTCCTCGAACTCCGGCCCGGCACGGGCGAATTCCGGCCCGGCACGCGCCCGGCGCTCCCCCGGCGCCGCCCGGTCCGCCCGGTCCGCCCGGCCCTCCCGCCCGGCGCGTGCCGAGCGCCTCGCGCCGTCCTCCGAGCGGGACCGCCCGCCCGGCGAGCACGACGTCAAGGGCCACGCCTTCCGGGACGAGGAGGAGGAGCCCCCGCCCCCGCCCTCCGGGCCGCGCCGCCGGATCACGTGGCAGAAGCTGGTGGTGCTGCCCGCCGTGCTGGTGGCGGTGCTGGCCGTCACCTATCTGTGGATCACCCATGTCCACCTGGACTCGATCGCTCGGAACTCGCTCACCGGCGGAAACGTACGGCTGCGCTGGTGGCAGCATGTGAGACTGACCGCGATCTCGACGTTCTGGGTGCTGCTCATCGCGATCCCGCTGGGCATCGCGCTGACCCGGCGCGGGCTGCGCAGGGGCGCGCCGCTGGTCACCGGGGTCGCCAACATCGGGCAGGCGACCCCGGCGATCGGGCTGCTGGCGCTGCTGGTGATCTGGCTGGGCATCGGCCCCTCGACGGCGGTCATCGGCATGGTGATCTACGCGGTGCTGCCGGTGTTCTCCAACACGGTCGCCGGCCTCCGGGCGATCGACCCGGGCCTGGTCGAGGCGTCGCGCGGCATCGGCATGTCGTCCATGGGCACGCTCACCAGGGTCGAGCTGCCGCTCGCCGTCCCGCTGATCCTGGCCGGGGTGCGGACGGCGCTGGTGCTCAACGTGGGGACGGCGACGCTGGCCACGTTCGTCGGCGGCGGCGGTCTCGGGGACCTGATCACCTCCGGCATCCAGACCCAGCGGATGCCGGTGCTGGTGCTGGGTTCGGTGCTGACGGTGGTGCTGGCGCTGCTGGTGGACTGGCTGGCCTCGCTGGCCGAGGTGGCGCTGACGCCGCGCGGACTGGAGGTGGGGTGAGATGGGTCCGCGCATCGGGCGCGGGACGCGCGCCCGGCTCATGGGGGCGCTCGCGGCCGGGCTGGCCCTGACGTCGGCGCTCTCCGGGTGCGGGCTGAAGAGCGGTTCGCCGATGGCGGACGACGTGCGGCCGGGCTCGGTCGGCCGCGGCCTGCCGCTCAAGGGCGCCTCGCTGACCGTCACCTCGAAGAACTTCAGCGAGAACATCGTGCTGGGCCAGATGGTCGGCCTGGTGTTCAAGGCCGCGGGCGCGGAGGTGCTCGACCGGACGAACCTGCCCGGCTCGATCAGCGCGCGCGAGGCGATCGTCAAGGGCGACGCGGACGCCATGTACGAGTACACGGGCACCGGCTGGATCACCTACCTCGGCCACGCCAGGCCGATCCCCGATCCCGCGGAGCAGTGGCGGGCGGTCCGCGACCAGGACCGGAGGAACGGGGTGACGTGGCTGCCGCAGTCCACGCTGAACAACACCTACGCGCTCGCCGTCAGCAGGAGGAACAACGCCCGGTACCGCCTGCGGACGCTCTCCGACGTCGCCGCGCTGGCGAAGCGGAACCCGTCGGCGGTGACGCTCTGCGTGGAGAACGAGTTCGCCTCCCGCGACGACGGACTGCCGGGCATGCAGAAGGCGTACGGGATGTCCCTCCCGCCCGGCAACATCAGGAAGATGGACGCCGGGATCATCTACACCCAGGTCTCCGGGTCCCGCTCCTGCCTGCTGGGCGAGGTGTACACCACCGACGGCCGGGTCAGCGCCATGGACCTGGAGGTGCTCGTGGACGACAAGCACTTCTTCCCCAACTACAACGCCGCGCCCGTCGTCCACACCGAGACGTTCCGCAAGCACCCCCGGATCGCGGAACTCCTCGACCCGGTCAGCAGAAGGCTGACCACCCGGGTCGCCCAGGAACTCAACGCCAAGGTGGACGTGGAGGGGCAGGACCCGCACCAGGTGGCGAAGGACTGGCTCATCCGCGAGGGGTTCATCCGGAACGGCTGAGGGCGCCTCCGTTCCTCCCCTGTCCGGCCCTCCCCCGCCCGGCCCGCCACCGGCCGGGGGACACGATGCAAAGAACCCCATGCAAAGAATTCGATGCAAAGAAGTAGTTGCAAAGCTTTCTTTGCAAGCCTACGGTCAAGGCATGCCCACACCAGAGGCCGGCGACGCCCGCCCCGCCGACGAGCAGAACATCCACCTGATCAACGCCCGCACCCTGCGCGGCCTCGCCCACCCCCTGCGCCTCCGACTGCTCGGCGCGCTGCGGGAGTTCGGCCCCGCCACCGCCTCCGGCCTGGCGGACCGGCTCGGCGAGTCGAGCGGCGCCACCAGCTACCACCTGCGGCAGCTGGCCTCGTACGGCTTCGTCGAGGACGCCCCGGAGCGAGGCAAGGGCCGCGAGCGCTGGTGGCGCGCCGTCCACACGGGGACCGCGTTCGACACCGACCGGTTCCTGGACCATCCGGACCCCGAGGTGCGCGGGGCGGTCGGCGTCGTGCTCCACGAGATCGCCGACTCGCACACCCAGGAGCTGAACGCCTGGCTCGGCTCGATGCACGAATGGCCCGAGGAGTGGCGGAAGGGCTGGGACATCAGCGACTTCAAGGTCCGCCTCACCCCCGAGCTGTCCGCGGAACTGATCGAGAAGGTCCACGAGCTGGTCCTGAGCTACCGGGGACGGGTCCCGGAGGACGCGGAGGGGGCCGCCACCGTCCGCTCCCACCTGCACTTCTTCCCGCGTCCCAACGACTGACGCCCGCACCCGCCGGACCGGCTGACACCCGCCCCGCACCGCCGGCGGACGCGCGCACCCGCGCCCGCAGCCGCACCCGCCGCGCCGGGCGGCGCGCACGCCCGCCCACCGACCGACGCCCGCCCTCACGCGGTCTCCCACGAACGGAAGGACATCCGCCATGCAGCCCGACGCCCATCTGCACCTGCACCTGCACCTGCACCACCAGCGCTCCGCCGAACTCCGCGGCCACGCCGAGAAGTTCCGCCTCGCCGCGACCGAACGGCACACCCCCGCGCACATCGGGCCGCGGAGCGGACTGCGCACCCGGCTGGGCTGGTTCCTCGTCGAATCGGGGCTGCGCATCCTGCCCCGCCACCCCGGACTCCGGGGTCGCGCCTCCGCCCTGCCCGGCACGGCGTGAACGGCCGGGAGCACCGGAGCCGCGTCCCGCTCGCCGCCGTGCTGGCCGCCAACTCCATATCCACCGCCGGGACTTCGCTCACGGTGATCGCGATTCCCTGGTTCGTGCTGGAGACCACGGGCAGCGCGGCGAGGGCCGGTGTCGTGGCCTTCTGCGCGACCCTGCCGATCGTCGTCTCCGCGCTGATCGGCGGACCCGTCATCGACCGCGTCGGACGCCGCCGGGTCGCCGTCGCCTCCGACGCGGTGTGCGGCGTCGCCGTGGCGGCCGTCCCGCTGCTGCACCGGACCGGCGCGCTCACCTTCTGGACGCTGTGCGCGCTGATGGCCCTCAACGGGCTCGCGCACACCCCGGGGAACACGGCCCGCTACATCCTCGTGCCGGATCTGGCCGAGCACGCGGGCACCACCCTCGCCCGCGCCGCCAGCCTCTTCGACGCCGTCTCGCGCGGGGCCCGGATGGTCGGCGCGGCGCTGGCCGGCGTACTGATCGCGCTGACCGGCGCGGAGAACGTACTGCTGCTGGACTCCGCCACCTTCGGGGCGTCCGCGCTGCTGGTCGCCCTCGGCGTACGGGGGATCCGCGCGGCCGAGCCCCGCCCGGCCGCCGCCCCGGTCTCGCTGCGGACGTACGGCGGCGAACTCCGCGAGGGATACACCTACTTGCGGGGCAATCGCCTGCTGCTCGCGATCGTGCTGACCGTCCTCTTCATGAACGGCGCCGACCAGGGCTGGAACGCCGTCCTGCTGCCGGTGCACGCCTCCACCGAACTGGCCGGCGCCCGGGACATCGGGCTGCTCACCGCGCTCTTCGGCGCGGGCGGGCTGATCGGTGCGCTGCTCTACGGGGCGATCGGGCACCGCTGCTCGCGCTGGGCCGTCTTCGCGGTGTGCGTGATGCTGTCCGGCACTCCCCGGTACGTGGTCGCCGCGCTGACCGGGACGACGGTGCCGCTCGCGGTGACCATGGCGCTGAGCGGCATCGCGGTCGGGGTGCTGAACCCGGTGCTGACGACGGTGATCTACGGAAGCGTGCCGGATGGGCTGCGCAGCCGGGTCTCCGGGGTGCTCACGGCGGGCGGCGAACTGGCCATGCCGGTGGGCGGCCTCGCGGCGGGCCTGCTGGTGGAGGCCGCCGGTGCACGGGGTGCGCTGCTCGTGATGGCCGGGGGATATCTGCTGGTGACGCTGAGCCCGCTGGTCTTTCCGGTGTGGCGCACGATGGATGAGCCGCGGACGCCCGCCGCCCCCGGAACCGGAACCGGCGGAGGCGCCGAGGGGAGTGCCGGCGGAGGCGCCGAGGGGGACGAAGGCCCGGCGGGGGTTCCGGAATCGTCCGTCAGCGGCGATTCGAAGCCTTCCGCCAGCGGCTCGGGACCTTCCGTCAGCAGCTCGGGACCTTCTGCCCCCGCTCCAGCGCCCGGAGCGACGACACCGCGTCCTTCAGCGTCGTGACCGGGATCAGCCGGAGTCCCTTGGGGAGCTCGGTGCCCGCCTCCGTGCACTCGGCCTTCGGCACGAGGAAGACGGTCGCGCCGTCGCGGCGTGCCGCCTGGGTCTTCAGCGACACCCCGCCGACCGCCCCGACCTTGCCGTTCGCCTGAATCGTGCCCGTGCCCGCGATCGTGCGACCGCCGGTGAGGTCGCCGCCGGAGCCGTCGCCGTCGAGCTTGTCGACGACGCCCAGCGCGAAGAAGAGGCCCGCGCTGGGGCCGCCCACGTCGGCGAGGTTCAGGGTGACGTCGACCGAGCCCTTGGGCCTGCCGAGGTGGTTCAGGGCCGCGTCGACGGCGTTGTTCTGCGACTTCCTCATGTCGTCGAGGTTGTGCTTCTCGATCTCCTTCTCGGAGCCGCCGGTCGGATAGACCGAGTCATGGGGCATGACCGCGCGGTCCGTCCGGAACCAGCTGTCGACCACGTCCGCGATCCGCACGTCCGCGGAGGGGCCGGTCGCCACGATCGTCGTCATCCGCAGCTCGCCGCTGGTGGTGCGGGTGGGCGTGCCCTTGATGCTGATCACCGGGGTGCCGTGGTCGTCCCCGAGCACGTTCGCGGTCGTGCCGGGCTGCGCCAACGTGAACGGCAGCGGCGCGAACGCGGCCACGCCGAACAGGGCGAGGACGGGCACGGCGCACAGGGCGAGGGTCCGGGAACGCGAGAGACGAGTGTGCACCCGCCCAATCTAACCGCCCGCCCGCGACACGGAGCGGCCGGTGGCGCGGACGGGTGCCCACCGCGGGCCGGCGCCCTGCGCCGCCCACGGCCGGTGCGACACCGGTTCACCGCCCCGCCCGACCCCGGGCATCCGTCCGCCGCTCGCAACCGGCGCCGCCTGGCCCGGGGCCTCGGCTCCGGTGCCGGGCCGGGGCTGGGCTCCCGTCCTCCGGGCCCGGGGCCGGACCCCGGGGCCGAGGTCCTCCCGTTCCTCCGGACCCGCCCCGCGCCGCTCCCGGTCCCGGTCCCGCCGCGTACTACCTCAGCGCCTCCGCCACCTCGCGGGCCGCGTCCACCACCCGGGGGCCCACCCGTTCGGGCACCGAGTCCGAGAGCATCACCACGCCCACGCTTCCCTCGACGCCCGTCACCCCCACCAGCGCCGCGGCGGCGCCGCTCGCCCCCGCCTCCAGCTCGCCATGGGTGAGGGTGAAGGCCGCCCCGCCCGCCGGCTTCTGGCGGGCGGCGAGGATCGCCCGGCCCGCCGCGCCCCGGTCCAGCGGATGCCGGAAGCCGGCCCGGTAGGCCACGTGGTAATCGGTCCAGGTCGGCTCGACGACCGCCACCGCCAGCGCGTCGTTGCCGTCGACGAGCGTGAGGTGGGCGGTGGCCCCGATGTCCTCGGCCAGGGAGCGCAGCGCGGGCAGCGCCGCCTCCCGTACCAGCGGGTGCACCTGACGGCCCAGGCGCAGCACGCCCAGTCCGACCCGGGCCCGGCCGCCCAGGTCGCGGCGGACCAGGGCGTGCTGTTCCAGGGTGGCGAGCAGACGGTAGACCACTGTTCGGTTGACGCCGAGTTTGTTGGACAGCTCGGTGACGGTCAGGCCGTGGTCGGTGTCGGCGAGCAGCTTGAGGACTCTCAGTCCCCGGTCGAGCGTCTGGGAGGTCTCCGCGGTCACGACGCCCTCTCCTCTTGTGGTGAACGGCGGCGGCTGGTTTCCCACGGACCCCGTCGGCCGCCGGTCCCATCGACGGCCGCACGGAGAGGCCGCCTGCCTGGCCAAGACACCGGCTGCGCTCCGCGGCGGTGAAGCCACGATGCGTTCATTTCCGGGGACAGTAGCGAGCCAGTCCGCTCAGCGGAAGACCTCGTCCAGAATCCGGGCGTCCTCCGGAACGGCCCCGGGAGGGAAATCCAGCGGCGGAGCATAAGCGCCGGTCAGCGCGGCGCCGACCGGAATCCGGACGTCTACGCGCGTCCAGGTCGGCCGACGCCGCAACCACCCTCCGTGCCCGCGATGCGAACGTTCGTTAACTCACCGTGAACGACTGTTGCACGATTTTTCCGTTCACCAGAACCTCGCAGACCCTGATCGCCCTGGTCGCCCGATCGCGCACGGTGAAGTTCAAGGCAAAGGTTCCGTCGAGTCCGACGACCCGGGTGACATAGGAGTCGGAGGTCTGCTTCCCGTCGGCGGTCCGCCCGGTCGCGGAGACGGTGGCGACGGGTGCGAAGCCCCGGCCGGTCACCTGGACCACCGTGCCGACGGGCCCCTCGGGCGGGGAGAGCGCGAACGCCGGCCCGGCGGGCACGCTCCCGTCCTGGACGGTGAACGCCGCCGTCTCGGTGCGCGGATTGACGAGGACCTCCCGGACCCGGATCGCCACGGTGTCGGCGGCGTCGACGGTGAAGGTCTGCGAGAACGCCCCGTCCAGCCCGACCACCTTGGTCCGCACCGGATCGGAGGTCTGCGAGCCGTCGGCCCGCAGCCCGACGACGGACACGGTGGCGACGGGCGCGAACCCCTGCCCGAGAACGGTGACGGCGGTCCCCCGCGGCCCGGCGGACGGGGTGAGGACGACGAAGCTCGGGGCCACCGTCAGCGGGGTGACGACCCGCGTCCCGCCCGCGCCGATCTGGAGCGCGTACACCGCGCGCGGCGTGGAACCGGCCACCGTGACCGTGCCGCCGAGCCTTCCGTCGCCGTCGATCCGCAGGGTCGAACCGCTGATCCGGGCGCTGTCGCAGGCGCTGCCGTCGGCGGCGCACAGCGCGGCGGCCGGCGTGGCGCCGGACGGCCAGTCGACGCCGGACACGGCGATCGTGCCGCCCGGCTTGACCTTCGCCGCGCCCGCGAAGAGCGTCGCGGAGGCGTCGGTCACGGTGAACGGCGTGGTCAGCACGGTGTCCGGGTCGTTGCCCTCGTCGACCTGGATCGCGACGATGCCCGGGTCGGAGACGGTGAAGTCGGCCGCGAACGTGCCGTCCGGGGTGCTCTTGGTGTAGACGGCGGTGTCGTCGAGCGTCGCCCCGCTCGCGTCCAGGCCGACGGTGTTGATCCACCGGTCCTGGCGGTATTCGCTGCCGGTGACCCGGATGACGCTGCCGAGCGGCGCGCCGGAACGGGACAGCGCGACGGCCCTCGGCCCGCCGGGCACGTACGCCTTGACGGTGAGGGGCGCGGTCGCCTCCTTCGTGCCGTCGCCGACCTTCACCAGGTACGAGCCGTCGGCCACCGTGCCCGCGTCGGCGAGCACCGCGCTCCCGGTCAGCTCCCCGAGACCGCTGATCCTCAACGTGCTGGAGAGGAACTTGCCGGGATCACAGCCGCCGCCGTCCGCCGCGCACAGCGACGGTACGGGCGTGGCCCCGGCGGTCCAGAGGCTGCCGGAGAGCGTGACCCCGGTGGACGGCCGGACGGCGTCGGCGGGCGCGGTCAGCGTGGCGGGCAGCCCCGCGGTGCCCTCGGCGTCCACGGTGCCGATGGAACCGCCGCCGGCGACGACCGTGCACGGGGTCTCATAGGTGGAGCCGAGCACCTTGGTACGCGTCAGGTTGCGCACCGGGGCGAAGGAGATCGGCCCCTTCGCGTCGGCGGGGATCAGGAAGTCCCCCTCGTACGGCGGTATCTCGATCGGCTTCCCGGACGGGATGTCCAGGTTGATCTGCGGTCCGGTGACGGTGACCGTGCCGGTCGCGCCGCCCGACATGGCGAGGTCGATGCTGGGGGTGGTCGGCACATCGCTCAGGCCGAGGCCGCTGGTGGCGGGCGACGGCCCCAGGACGACCTTCGCGTGCACCCTGCCGCCGGGGTCGACCACGGCCGGCGACAGCTCCACGCTCATCTGCTGCGGCCCGGTCGCCTCGCCCTGTCCGGCGGGCAGGGCGCAGTGGACGGTCGGGGTGACCGTACCGGCGTGCGCCAGGGGGGCGAGCGCGAGGCCCCCGCCGGTCCAGACGAGCGCGGCGCCCGCGGCCAGGGCGACGGCGCGACGCAGGGCGGCAGCCGCCCGGCGCGGGGCGGCGCCCGCCCTTCCGGCTCTCGCGGTTCTTCCGTCCCTTCTCCTCCTGGTACCGGGCCTTCTTCTCGTACTCGGCCGTACGCGCATCCGACTCCTCCACGACGGGGTTCTTCTGACGGAATCCGAAAAGGAAACGGAGACGTCCGCCCGCTCCCTCGCAAGACGGAACGGGCGGACGTCTCCGGCGCTCTCACCCGCGGCGGTGCTTCACCCGCGACGACGTCACAGGAGGGTGAGCGTCAGGGTCGCGCCGTAGTCCCCGGGCCGAGTGGACCCGGGCACCGTCAGCGTGAGCGCGGCGTCGGCGTCGAAGCGCCCGCCGGTGAACGGACGGGACCCGTCCGGGTTCATCCGGCAGAGGCTCGCCGCCTCGCTCCCGAGCGCGGCGGGCGACCCGGCCACCGGCGTCCCCACGCTCCCGTCGCGCGCCGCGCACGTGGGCGTCCACCGGACCGCGCCCGCCGGAATGGTGCCGCCGTCGGCGCTGGTGAAGCCGGTGAGGGTGGCGGTGAGGGACCAGCCGCTGTCGACGCCGCGCGCGTCCTCCACCTCGACCCGGTTGAGCCGGGAGCGCTGCACGCCGCTGCCGGCGCCCAGGACCGTCGTGCCGAAGTCCACGACGTCCCCGTCCTGCGTCATGGACAGGGTTCCGGCCCGGACCGTGGTGCTCAGCCGCTGGTCGGCGCTGCCGCCGCCTCCCCCGCCGCCGGTGGTGACGGTGAACGGGACGGTCCGTACGGTCGCCGGGTCGTTGCCCTCGTCGGCCTGTACGGCGGCGATCGCGTCGGAGACCACGGTGAACTCCACGGCGAAGGTGCCGTCCGGGGCGCTCTTGACGTAGACGGCGCTGTCGTCGATCCCGGTACCCGCCGCGTCGAGACCGATGACGTTGATCCAGCGGTCGGGGTTGTAGTTCCGGCCGCTGACCGTGAGCACCGTGCCGACCGGCCCGCTGCCGCGGGAGAGCGAGATCTCACGGTTGCCGGCCGCGACGGCCTCGACGGTGAGGGGGGCGGTGGCCTCCTTCGTGCCGTCGTTGACCTTCACCTCGTATCCGCCGTCCGGCACCGCCCCGGCGGGGGCGAGGGTGGCCGTGCCGTGCAGCGTTCCCTGGGCGTCGACGGTGAGGTCGTTGCCGCTGAACTTCAGCGGGTCGCAGCCGCCACCGCCCGCCGCGCAGAGCGACGGCACCGGACTGCCGCCCGGGGTCCAGCCCGAACCGCCCAGTGGGACCGCGGTGTTGGGGCGCACGGGAGCGGTGGGGGCGGTCAGCGTCGCGGGCTCGGCGCCGGCGCCCTCCACCGTGACGGCGCCGACCGACCCGCCCCCGCCGACCACGTCGCAGGGCGTCTCGAAGACCGAGCCGAGCACCTTGGTCTGCGTCAGGGTACGGACCGGAGCGAGGGACACCGCGCCCGAGGCGTTCGCCGGCACGAGGAAGTCGCCCTCGTACGGCGGGAGTTCGATGGGCTTCCCGGCCGGCACGTCCATGGTGAACTCGGCGCCCCGCACGGTGACGGTGCCGGTGGCCCCGCCGGACATCGCCAGGTCGAGGCTGGGGATGGTGGGCACGTCCTTCAGCGCCAGCTGGCTGGTCGCGGGCGACGGCCCCAGGGTGACCTTCGCGTGCACCTTGCCGCCGGGCGCGACGACGGCGGGCGACAGCTCGACGGTCATCTCCTGCGGCCCAGTCGCCTCGCCCTGCCCGGCGGGCAGCGTGCAGTGGACGTTCGGCGTGACCGTACCGGCGTCCTGCCGGGCGGCGTCCGGCGCGTTCGCCGAACTGGCCGGCTGGGCGGCCACGGCGGTGGCCCCGGCACAGCTCAGCGACAGCACGAAACAGGCGGCGAGCAGCCCGGCCTTACCGGGTCTTCGACGTCGGATCACCAGACACCCCTCCATGGCCCGTTGATTGCGCACATTGAGGAGGGCACATGCGGAGAAGTCAAGAGAGAAATGAATGATCCTTGGCCGAAATGCCCAAAAGCCATTTCGAGCAAGGATTTTTCACGCTCCGGCCGACATCTCTTGACATCTCTGAAGATCACAGTTTCACTCACCCGACATGCCGGGCCCGGCAGGTCGCTGAACGGCGGATCCAGAGACCGGAGAATCCAGAGACCGGCGAGTCGACGGATCAACGAATCCCTGGATCAATGCATCAAGGATCACCGAACCACGGATCAGCGCACCACGGATCAGCGGGCGCACCGATCGACCGGTCGACGGATCCGCGGAATCAACGGAATCCACGGAACCCAGGGCGGAATCCAGGGAATCCACGGAATCCACGATTCAGCAATTCAACGGCCCACCGGCCCGGCGCTCCAGCGATTCACTGATCCCATCCCCCCAAGATCCATCGCCCCGAGATCCGCCGTCCCAAGATTCCGCCGTCCCGAGATTCCACCGTCCCGAGATCCGCCGTCCCGAGATTCCGCAGCTCCGCCATTCCCGGATCTTCGAAAGCAAACGGAAGGGGTTCACCCCGTCATGCCGATCACTCCCGTACCGTCACCGTCACTGTCGCCGTCGTCACCCCCGTCGGAGGCATCGGCCCGAAGACGCGCCAGCAGCCGCGTCCGCGTCCCGCTGGCGCTGGCCGCGGCCTGTTCCGCCGTCACCGCGCTGGCCCTGGCCCCGACGGCCCAGGCCGTCACCCCGCTCACCGCGACGGCCACGTACGACTGCGGGACCTGGGGCAGCGGCCTCGCCACCCTGACCGCCGCCGACTCGGGCACGTCCAAGACCATCAAGCTCACGTCCACCGCGATCACGATGCCGCCGGGCACCAGCGCCGACCCGAACAGCATCACGACGACGCTCAAGCTGACCAAGACCTCGGGCGGCACGACCAGTCAGGTGCAGTTCTCGGGCAAGGCCAATCCGGGCATGAGCGGCAGCACCCCGATCACGCTGGGCCCGCTGAAGCTCACGTCCGGGACCCTGACGGCCGGCGACCGCACCGATTCCGCGGTGCTGCCCACTCCCCCGGGCGCCACCAACTGGTCCCTCCAGATCGTGGCATCGTCCCCGACCACGGCCACCGTTCCGTGCGTGGCCACCTCGGTCCAGTCCGCGGCGTTCACCTGGTGATCAGCCCACCGAACACGCACCGGCCCGGGGCGAGGACCGCGGTCCCCTCCCCGGGCCGGTGTGCGCCGCCCGGCCCGCGCCAGGCGCGCCCCGCACCAGTCGCGCCCCGCACGGAGCACGAGCGGTCACTTCGCGCGGGGCGGCCCGCTCGGACGTACGGACGTCCGGTGATCACTTCATCCGGGTGGCCCACTCCTGGACCTTCTTGATCCGTTGCTGGATCTGCCCCGCCGTGGCCTCCGCGCTCGGCGGCCCGCCGCACACCCGCCGCAGCTCGGTGTGGATCACCCCGTGCGGCTTGCCGCTCTGGTGCGTGTACGCCGACACCATCGTGTTGAGCTGCTTGCGGAGCCCCAGCAGCTGCTTGTGCGTGACCACCGGCCGCGCCTCGGCCGGCTTCTCCAGCAGATCCGCCTCGTCGGCCGGCTTCTGCCGGCTGTGCGCGATCTGCCGGGACTGCCGCTTCTGGAGCAGCAGCTGCACCTGGTCCGGTTCGAGCAGCCCCGGGATCCCCAGGTAGTCCTGCTCCTCCTCGCTCCCGGGGTGCGCCTGCATGCCGAACTCGGCGCCGTCGTACAGCACCCGGTCGAAGACCGCGTCCGACTCCAGGGCCTCGAACGGCAGCTGGTCCTCGGTCTCCTCGTCCTCCGCCCGCTCCGCGTCGGCGAGGAGCTTGTCCTCCTCGGCGAACGGGTTCTCCTCGTCGCCGCCCTTCTTGGGCTTGTCGAGGACGTGGTCGCGTTCGACCTCCATCTCGTTCGCGAAGTCCAGCAGCATCGGAATCGTCGGCACGAAGACCGAGGCGGTCTCGCCGCGCCTGCGCGAACGCACGAACCGCCCGACGGCCTGCGCGAAGAACAGCGGTGTGGAGATGGTGGTGGCGTACACGCCGACCGCCAGACGCGGCACGTCGACGCCCTCCGACACCATGCGGACCGCGACCATCCACCGCGAGCCGTCCGCGCTGAACTGGTCGATCTTCTTCGACGCCGCCTTCTCGTCGGAGAGGACCACGGTCGGCTTCTCGCCGGTGACCTGCTTCAGGATCTTGGCGTACGCGCGGGCCGACTCCTGGTCGGTGGCGATGACCAGCGCGCCCGCGTCCGGGATGCCCTTGCGCACCTCGGTCAGCCGCTTGTCGGCGGCGGTCAGCACATTGGGGATCCACTCCCCGGTGGGCGACAGGGCGGTCCGCCACGCCTGCCCGATGGCGTCCTTGGTCATCGGCTCGCCCAGCCGGGCGGCGATCTCGTCGCCGGCCTTGGTGCGCCAGCGCATGTTGCCGCTGTAGCTGAGGAAGATCACCGGCCGGACGACGCCGTCGGCGAGCGCGTTGCCGTAGCCGTACGTGTAGTCGGCGGAGGAACGCCGGATGCCGTCGTTGCCCTCCTCGTACTCGACGAACGGGATCGGGTTGGTGTCCGACCGGAACGGCGTGCCGGTGAGCGCCAGCCGCCGGGTCGCCGGCTCGAACGCCTCCAGGCAGGCCTCGCCCCAGGACTTCGAGTCACCGGCGTGGTGGATCTCGTCCAGGATCACGAGGGTCTTGCGCTGCTCGCAGCGGTTGCGGTGCAGCATGGGGCGGACGCCGACGCCCGCGTAGGTGACCGCGACCCCGTCGTACTCCTTGCTCAGCGGGCCCGCGCTGTAGTCGGGGTCGAGCTTGATCCCCACACGGCCCGCCGCCTCGGCCCACTGCTTCTTCAGATGCTCGGTCGGGGCGACGACGGTGACCTGCTGCACGACGTGGTGGTGCAGCAGCCACGAGGCGAGGGTCAGCGCGAAGGTGGTCTTCCCCGCGCCGGGGGTGGCGACCGCGAGAAAATCACGCGGCTGTTCCTGGATGTACTTCTCCATGGCGCCCTGCTGCCAGGCTCGCAGCTTACCGGCCGTGCCCCAGGGGGCGCGGCCGGGGAAGGCGGGTGAGAGGTGGTGGGAGGCGGTAGTAGTCACGGTCTCCGGTTCGGGTCTCTCGGGTACGTGGGTGCTGTCCGTACGGGCCGGGACGGACCCGCAGGCGATACGACAACCGGGCCACCCTACCGGTGAGCCGGGCGGAACCCCGTACGGACGAGCGGGGGTTCGGCCCGGCTGAGACCCTCTTCACAAACATCACAAAACGCCATCACCCACGGCGAACCCGGGAAGACGCCCCGCGGTGCCGGGCATGTCGAGGACGCCCTGGCGTACATCCAGCACGAACGTCTCGGCCTCGTCGACACTGAAGTCCGAGCTCAGCCGGTGCCCGTTGATGTGCAGAAAGACCCAGGTCGCATACCAGGCGATGCGCTTGTTCCCACGACGAGAGTGTGGTTGCGCGCCAACGACTCCATCGGCGCCGCGGCCTTCTGCCAGACATCCGGTAGGCGTCCTGGCCGAACACGCTCGACTGCGGGCGCGCGAGTGCCGAATCGAGCAGCCCCGTAGTCACGCACCTCGGCGACCCCGAGCCGCTCGGCGAGATGAAGCAGTTCGGGAAGCGTCAGGTACTCCATCGGGCGAGCCTCCGGTTGAGCTCCTCACTCACCTTCAGCACGTGGTCCGCCACCTCGTCGAAAAGGCGCGAGTGTTCGTTTATGGCGGTGATCACCGCGTCATGGGCGAACGACTGCATGCTGCGCCCCTCCGCCTCGACGCGCTCGCGCAGTGCGTTCAGCTCTTCCTCGGTGAACCGCAGATTCAGACCGCGCGGTACCGTCCGCACTAAGGGCTGTCCCGTAATCCCTGGCGGGCGTGCGACGACAGCTGCGGCGCCTAGCGGCGTTGTCGGAACGTCCGCATACGTCCAGTATGCGGGCGCCCCTCCGCCTTGCGACGCACCACATCTGACGCCGCACGCTGATCCACCACGGATTACGGGACAGCCCTAAGGCTTCGCCCGCACCCGTGACGCCACCCAGGCCCCCAGCAGCGCCACCCCCGCCATCGGCAGGAAGACCACCGCGAACGCCCCCGGATGCGACCCGGAGGCCCCAGCCTCGCCGACCGCCTCGTGCACGGCCCCCACCGTGCCGCCGCCGAGGGCCGCGAAGGCCGCCCCGCCGGCCGCCAGCAGCAGCACGTTCGAGAGCCCGTCGGAGATCTGCAGGGCCGCCGAGTTCGCCCCCGCCTCCTCCGGCGCGGACAGCTTCAGCAGCAGCACGCTCGTCGACGCGATCACCATGCCCATGCCGAAGCAGCCGAAGGCCCAGGCCACGGCCACCGTCCAGACCGGCACCGCGTCGATCAGCACGGACGGCGCGGCCGCGATCGCGGCGGCGACCAGCACCATGCCGCCCACCATCAGCCGCTCCCGGTACGGCTCCACGCGCGGCCGGGACTGCACGAACGAACCGAGCGCCCAGGTCCCGCCCCCCGCCGCGAGCGAGAGCCCGGCCAGCGTCGGGCTCAGCCCGCGCTCGGTCACCAGCATCAGCGGTACGAAGGACTCGGCGGCGATGAACGAACCGGCCGCCACCCCGCGCAACAGCACCACCGACGGCAGCCCGCGTGCCGCCCGGCCGGTCCCCGGCGGCAGCAGCCCGCGCACGGCGGGCACGAGCAGGGCGAAGCCGGCGGCGGCCGGCAGCAGCGCGAGCCAGTTCCGCTGCTGCCCGGCGTACTGGAGCAGGCCGGCGCCCAGCGAGATGCCGAGCGCGAGCAGGATCCGCCGCCGGTCGTACGGTTCGACGGCCGCCGACGGGTCGGGCGGCCCCGACGCCCGGCGCCGGATCGCGGGCAGCGCGAGCGCCAGCGGGAACACCACCAGCACCGGGATGCCGATGAAGACCCACCGCCACCCCAGGTGCTCGGTCACGGTGCCGGCGGCGAGCGGCCCGACGACGGACGGGATCACCCAGCTCGCCGCGAACGCCGCCATGATCGACGGCCGCAGCCGCTCCGGATAGGCCCGGCTGATCACCACGTACAGCGCCACGATCACCAGCCCGCCGCCGAGCCCCTGGACGGCGCGCCCCGCGACGAACAGCCACATGGTCCCGGCGGTCCCGGAGAGCAGCAGCCCCGCCGCGAACGCGCTGATCCCGGCGGCGAGCGGCCCCAGCGGCCCCCGCCGGTCCGCCCACTGCCCGGACAGCACCATGGCGAACAGGCTGGTCGTGAAGTACGCGGAGAAGGCGAACGCGTACAGCGGGATGCCGTGCAGCTCGCGCGCGGCGACCGGCATCGCCGTTCCCACGGCGGTCGCCTCGAAGGCGATCAGGAACACGACGGAGACGATGCCGACGCTGAGCGCCCGATAGGTCCGCCCGAGCACCCCTCCGACCTCGTCGGTCACGGCGGCCGGCAGGGGCGGTATGGGCGCGCCGTCGGCGGTGCCGGTCTCGGCGTCTCGGGGTTCCAGGGCACTCATGCGCCCAAGAGTAAGGGGCGTTCCTGCTGGTGGGCCCTGTCGGGAGACGGTCTCCCGCTCGGCCGTTGGTCGTAGGACCGGGCGCCCGTTCCATGAACGCCGCGTGGCGGCCGTGTTGCGCCCCATGACGGTCGCATGGCGCCCCGGCCGGCCCCCTTGAGCGGCCCGGCCCGCCGCCTCTACGGTCGAACCACGACGAGGAACACACGGCCGTGTGCCCGAGTGGTTCAGGGGCTCGACTGCAACTCGAGTTACACCGGTTCGAATCCGGTCACGGC
>NZ_JBAGJZ010000067.1:0-37579 GCF_037034285.1 Streptomyces tyrfis
CTGAGGCAGGCGGTCCTCACCGGGCCCGTCAGCCCAGGGCGTCCGGGATCGGCTCGGTGTTGCCCCGCTGGAGCTCAGCCTTGGAGCCGGCGGTCAGTCCGAGCGCCCAGTCCGGCAGCACCATGAAGTCCACATAGCGCTCCTCGACGTAGTCCAGATGCTCCGTCTTGGACGGTGCCCCTCCGATCAAGATCGAACGTCGACCGGAGGGTGACCACAGCGCAGGTCGTGATTTCCGTGCTGCTCGCCATCCGGCGCCTGGTGTCGCCCCCCTTGGAGATGAGCTGGGCCCCGCTGGGCGAGTCCATCAGGAACACGCCCGCGGCGGCGACCGGCGGCGGCCTGGGGCTGCGTGGAGACTGTCAGCAGGGCTCCGGCGGCCACGGCGACGGCGACGGCGCAGCGCATCGGCTTCGAAAGTTCTGTTCCCGAATCAGCAGAAGGTTGTCGAAAGGGCGCAGAAACCGAGATGTACGCACCTTTTCGACGCAGTCTGCTGACCCGTCACATCCACGAGCCAAGGCCTCCGGTTGGCCGGCCGACCGGCTCGTCGCGTCCCTGGGCCCACAGCGAGCGGACGTGGCCAAGGTGGCGCAGCATGCACGCCTCGGCCGCCCCGGCATCACCGGTGAGCATGACGTCGAGCAGTTCGACGTGCTCCTCCGCCGAGGAGACCAACTTGCCAGCCTCGTCAAGGCCGGTCAGACCGTAGAGGCGGGAGCGCTTGCGCAGGTCGCCGACGGTCTCGACGAGGCGGTCGTTGCCCGCGAGGCCGAGTAGGGTGAGGTGGAAGCGCCGGTCCGCCTCCAGGTAGCCGATCAGGTTGTGCTCGCGGGCGCTGGTGACGATCTCCTCGGCAATGGGGCGCAGGGCCTCAAGCTGATCCGCCGTGGCGATCTTCGTGATCCGGCCGATGGTGGGGACCTCGATCACCGTGCGCAGTTCGGTGTACTGGTCGAGGTCGCGCTCGCTGACCTCGGTGATGCGGAACCCCTTGTTGCGGACCGGCTCGACCAGGCCCTCCCGCGCGAGGTCGAGCATGGCCTCGCGCACGGGAGTGGCCGAGACTCCGAGTTCGGCGGCGAGACCGGGCGCCGAGTAGACGCTGCCCGGGCGCAGTTCGCCCGCTATCAGGGCCGCGCGGAGGGCGTGGCCGGCCTGGTCGCGGAGACGTTCCCGGGTCTTGATGAGACTGCGCTGTTTTAGGTCACCCATTACTTCCTCCGAGAGCCCTCACCACCCGCCGACGTGCAGGACCCAGCGTACAATGTCACGTTTCGCCGTTGGCCTCGGCGGCCCCGAACAGTGCGACCGCCACGGCAAGATCTTCCCAGGCCGTACCCATGCTCTTGAAGAGCTGTGGACGACCTCGCGCCCCGCCCGCCGGGATCCTCGCGTGCACGAGATCAGCGAGGGTGCCCGTGATGTGACCAGGTCCGATCACACCCTCCGCCTCCGGGACCAGCAGGCCCCCGGCCTCCCGCAGTACCGCCGCCCGCGACTCCGCGTACACCGCCGCTCGTTGCGCGAGGGCGGTGCACATGGAGTCGGGCGGACGGTTCGGGCGAGCGGACGGCGACGACCACCGCGCCCGGCCGCACCAGCCGCCCGTCGAAGAGCGGCTCCCGGGCGGTGGTAGCAGCAGACGACCAGATCCGCGCCGACCACCGCCCCCGCCCCACCCGTCCGGGCGCACACGCCCAGGCCCTCGGCATGCACGGCTGCTTCCCCGCCCGCCCCGGATCCCGGGCGACGACCACCACCTGCTCCAACGCGCGCTCCGCGAGCACGCTTCGAGGTGTCCGTACACCTGCGGTCCGGAGCCGAAGAGCACCAACCGCAGCGGCCGCCCGGCCGACGCCAGGTGGCACAGCGCGAGCGCCGAGACCGCGGGGGTGCACAGGGCAGTGAGGACCTCCCCGTCGAACTGGGCGAGCGGGCGCAGGGTGGGGCCGTCGAGCAGGGGGCAGTTCCCGGTGATCCGGGGCGGACCGCGGGCCGCGTTGCCGGGCACGACCCCCTTCGATCTTGACGCCAGCATATGTCCCGGGGGCGGCCGGCATCAGCAGCAGTTCTCGGGCGGGGACGCGAAACGCGGTGCGTTGCGGGCAGGCATCCGGGTCGAGCCCCCACGCAGGGCATTCGGCCGCGGCGGCCAGGAGGAGCAGCCCGGCCGACTCCTGCGGGCCGAGCTGCGGGATCCCGGTCACAGCAGGAAGCCGACGCCGAGGGCCTCGTACGGGTCGACGGTGAAGGCATGGCCGCCGGTGCGGCAGGCGGTGCCAGTGGCCTCGGTGACCCCGCCGGGCAGGATCCGCCCGGTGAAGACGGTGCCGGCGACCGACTCGTGCGGCAGGTCCTCGCCGGGGCCGAGCGGCCCGTCCTCGGCCCACAGCGCTAGCCACGCGGAGGTGCCGGAGCCGCAGGGCGAGCGGTCGACCTGCCCGTCGGCGAAGACTGTGACGTCGCGCTGGTGCGGCCCGGAGGGGGTGTCGGGAAGTTCCTCGTGGAGGATCACCGCGTAGACGCCGGAGAGCAGCGGCCCGTCCGGGTGCCAGGTGGCCAGGTGGGCGGTGCGGACCTGATCTCCCGTCCGGCCCGCACCAGGTCGGGCAGGGCGGCATGGAAGGCCTCCAATCACATTCTTCAGAGCTTGCCCAGGGCGGACCCGCCCCCGTTCCGGGGCGGGTCCGTCAGGGCCGGAATCCGGTGCGGATCAGCTGCGGAGCGGGCCCTCGCAGCTGTAACTCGCCGTCCGGGCCGACTTGTTGGTCCAGAGCTCCGCCGGGACCGAAGGAACAGTTCATGTCGGCCAGGTTGTTGGAGGCCGCCGCCCGCCCGGTCGAGGATGAAGTAGTCGACCGTCTCGGACGTGTCCTTGAAGTTCTGGTCGTCGTCGCGCCAGTTCTTCAGGCTCGCGGCGATCCGCCCGGTGCAGATGAAGAGGCGCTTGCCGGGGTCCCCGTTCTCCACGCAGACCGGGGTGTCGTACGTGGCCGTGGCGAAGGCTGACTTCACCGGGGCGAGGGCGGCGGCGTCGCGCAGTTGCTCGTCGGGGGTGAAGGAGCTGTTGGGCACGTAAAGCTGATCCACCTTGGCGATCTGCATGGTCAGGAAGCGGTCGCAGTCGCGCTGGAGGTGGGCGTCGCCGCGCCCGGGACCTGCCCGGTCAGGGCGGTCCCGCCGGGGGCGGGCACGAGGCGTGCTCCTGCGCGGCGGCGAGGCGGTCGACCTCGTCGAAGGGGTTCGCTGCTGGGGCCCCGAAGGAGAAGGTGGCGGTCGCCGTGGCGGCGGCCGGGCCGGCGACGGTCGCCGATTCCGCGCCCTGCGTGGTGGCCTGTCCGACGGTGACGAGGAGGGTCACGGCGGAGGCGAAAAGAGACGAGCGCACGGCTCCGTGCTTGAACCGCGAGAACTCCTGGCTGGAGAAGGGTGAGGTGGGGCGTTGGGCGCGAGCAACCGCCTTGCGGCACAAGCGTTTGACGAGGATTAACGCGCCGCAATGTGAGCTGTAACATAGTAATGTGAAATTGCACTACACCATGTCTGTGCGCCCACCAGTTCACGTCTTCTCAAGGGAGCCTCCGTGACCGACACCTCCTCCCGTCTCCACACCAGCAGCCACGACCTGCCAATATCACTGGAGTTGTCCCGATTCATGGCGGGGAACTGGACCCCGTCCCCGCTGCCGGACACGGCGCGGATCCCCGGCCACGACCTCACCCCTGCCCGCCGGGCCCGGCTCTCGGCCCGCTTCCCGGGCGAGCGGCTGATCGTTCCGGCCGGTGAGCTGAAGGTCCGCTCCAATGACTGCGACCACCGCTTCCGCCCGCACAGCGCGTACGCTTGGCTGACCGGGCTGACCGGCGAGGACCAGGTGGGCCACGTCCTGGTCATGGAGCCGTCGGGACCGCACGGACACGAGGCGGTCCTCTACCTGCGGCCGCGCTCGCCGCGGGCGGACGGGAACAAGGAGTTCTACCGGGACCGCCGCTACGGGGAGTTCTGGGTGGGCCGCCGCCCCGACCTGGCGGAGGCCGAGCGCCTCATCGGCATCCGCTGCGCCCGCCTGGACACACTCGGTTCACCGGTGGGCCGCGACGCCGCCACCGACGCCGAGCTGGCCGCCGCCCTGTCCGAGTTGCGCCTGGTCAAGGACGCGTGGGAGGTCGGCCAGCTGCAGCTGGCCGTCGACCACACGACTGCCGGTTTCGAGGACGTCGTACGGGCGCTGCCGCGCGCCCTGGGACACCCGCGCGGAGAGCGGTGGATCGAGGGGGTCTTCGGCCTGCGCGCCCGGGCCGAGGGCAACGGCACCGGCTACGACACCATCGCCGCCTCCGGGGCGCACGCGTGCGTCCTGCACTGGATCCGCAACGACGGCCGCCTGAACGGGGAGGACCTGCTTCTCCTGGACGCGGGCGTGGAGACGGACACCCTGTACACGGCCGACATCACGCGCACCCTGCCGCTGTCGGGCCGCTTCTCCCCGGTACAGCGGCAGGTTTACGAACTGGTCCTCGCCGCCCAGGACGCGGGGATGGCCGCCCTGCGCCCCGGGGCGAGCTTCCGCGACTTCCACCGGGCCGGCATGCGGGTGATCGCGGAGGGCCTCACGGAGTGGGGTGTCCTCAAGAACGCGGAGAGCGACCTGTATCGGCGGTACACGCTGTGCAGCAGCGGTCACATGCTCGGCCTGGACGTCCACGACTGCGCGAAGGCCCGGTCGGAGACCTACCTGGACGGCGTCCTGGAGGAGGGCCAGGTCCTCACGGTGGAGCCTGGCCTCTACCTCCAGCCGGACGACGAGACCCTCCCTGCCGAGCTGCGCGGGATCGGCGTGCGCATCGAGGACGACCTGGTCGTCACGGCGGACGGCGCCCGCCTGATGTCGGGCGCCCTGCCGCGCACGGTCGACGGCATCGAGGAGTGGATGGGGCACCTGCTGGACTCCGCCGCGAGCTGATCCGGGGCCGGGGTCAGGTCTGGAGGTCCGGTCCGCGACCGCCTCCCCGGCCCGATCGATCACATGGTGAAGGTAGGAAGCATCCACGGTCGCCTTTCCATCGGTCAGCCGCCCGGCGGTGGGCAGGCCCGTTGCCGACCGAGGTCCGTGGGATGGGTCACGGCCTCCACGGCGCGAGCTGTTGGTGATCCTCGATCTGTGAGCCGGCGACGGCGGCGAAGGCGTCAAGTACTGACTCCGGGTCCTTACCCAGATCAAAAGCAGGGGCACGAAGACGTCTGTGTGGTCGTCTGTGACGGCCTCATCTGCACGACCGACGCCAATCGAGACGGTGAACGCGCGCCACCAGGCCGCTCGCGCCTGCGGGCACTCGCAGGGGTGGAAGGCCGCACCCAACGCCTCCGGCGGACGGCTCCCCACCGCCCGCCACTGAATCCCCAACAACTCCAAAAACACCGTTCACTGGGCGGGCCTCCGGCCCGCGCTCGCCGAGGGCCCGCCAGCTTACTGACGCTGTTGGTTTATTCGGCCCTCTGCGTGACGTCGGTCCCCATGACCCGGTTGTGGTCATGGGGACCGACGTTGTTGTGTGGGGTGGGTGTCGATGTCGATGTCGATGCAGCCGAAGGGGCCGGGGAAGATTCCGGCGGAGACGGTGCGGGTGGCCCGGGCCGCGTTTCCGAAGGGGAGCCTGGCGATCCCGGTCCGGGACGAACTGGGGCCGATGTTCCGCGACGATGACTTCGCGGATCTGTTTGCCTCACGAGGCCGGCCCGCCTGGTCTCCGGCCGGGCCGGCGCTGGTGTCTGTGTTCCAGTTCGTGGAAGGACTGACCGACCGCCAGGCCGCGGAGGCGGTGCGGGCGCGGATCGCCTTCAAGTACGCGCCCGGGCTCCAGCCCGATGATCCCGGCTTCGACTTCTCGGTGCTGTCGGAGTTCAGGGACCGGTTGGCCGGTACCGATGGCGGGCGCCGGGTCATGGACGGTGTGCTGGCCGCGGCCCGTGAGAAGGGGTTACTCAAGAGCGCGGGGCGGGCCCGTACCGACTCCTCGCACGTGGTGTCGTCGGCGCATGAGCTGTGCTGGCTGGAGCAGGTGGCCGAGACGCTGCGGGCGGCGTTGAACGCGCTCGCGCAGGCCGCTCCGGAGTGGCTGTCCGAGATCGCGGAGCCGGACGCGAAGCGGGACGAGGTGGGAGCCCGGATCGGCCGGGACGGGACACGCCCGCTGGAAGCGGTCTTCGCCGTCGGTGCACCCGCAGCGCTTCGCGTAATCGACGAGGTGGAGATCCTGCGCCGGGTCTGGGTGCAGAGCTTCCACCTGGTGGACGGTGAGGTGACGCGCAGGGGCCCAAAAGACCGGTCGCCGGGCGCGACGCGTCTGGTCAGCCCCTGTGCCCCGGAAGCCCGTGTCGGCGTCAAACGGGACACCATGTGGGACGGATACAAAGTCCACCTCACCGAGACCTGCGGCGAGGACGGCGTTCCGAACCTGGTCACCAACGTGGCCACCACGGTGGCGACCGTCACGGACAACGCGATGAACGAGGAGATCCGCATCGACGCGCACCTCACCAGCACACCCCGAGCCCGCACCCGCACCAGCCACTTCGCAGCATCGTGCCCCGCCGAACTGACGCTCGACGGGGCACAAGCAGGGGCCGAGTGAACCAACAGTGTCAGCTTACTGGCGGGCCCTCACGTTTGTTCGCTCGGGCAACAGAGCCGCGAATTGGCCCCAGAGCAGTTCTTCAGCCATGAGGGCAGCGCGGGCAACGGCTGGGTCGTCACCGGCCGGACCCCGGGCTGCGGCGCGCGTCACGCTCAGCGCGCTTCTTCTTGATCCGTCCCATCGACTGCCTCCTCGCTCTCAACCCCAAGCGGCCAACGAGCAGCCGTCCGCCCGGACACGAACTCCGCCCCCGAGCGGCCCCACCCGCCGGGGCGGGCAGGCTGGCAGGGCTCCCCGGCTTCCGAAACGGGCCCATAGTCGCGCTGCCCGCCGACCCGGTGCTGAGGCATCCGGAGCAGGAGGTCGGCGCCTTCAACACGCACATCATCGAGACCGGCACCGAAAGCTTCCGTCCGGCCCAAACCCAGCAAAAGCGCCGCCGCAAAGCGACAACGGCCGCAATGCAGGATCGTGGCTGGGGGCATCACCAGGAGCATCCGGCTCGGACTTGGTCCGGTGGAGCGGCCTACTGGTACTGCGTGGTGACGCTCACGCCGCTGAAGTCCTGTTGTCCGGCGTCGAGGCTGAAGTAGACCCAGCCGGACGGCGGGTTGTCGATGGTCAGCGTCTCGTTGTTGCCGGCGTTGGTGGACTTCGCCTGGTACGAGGTGGTGGTGGCCCAGCCGGTGCCGTTGTAGTACAGGTCGGCATTGCCGGTGCCGCCGGTGCTGGTGATGGTCAGTTGCTTGACGCCGGTCGGCAGGTACAGGAAGTGGTTGCTGTGGTCGCCGGTGGTGGCCGCGAGGTTGTCCCGGCGGCAGTTCTTGTCGAATTGGCGCGTGTCTGCGTTGGTGCAGAGCGGAGTGGCCTGGGCCTCCGGCAGGGGGCCGCAGTCGTCGGTCGCGCAGGTGGTCGCCAGCCAGGTGGCGAAGTCGGCGTCGTAGCTGGTGCCGATGGTCTGCTTCAGGAAGGTGCGGGCACCGTTCCAGTCACCGGTGCGGTACTTGCCGAGCACGGTCTCGATGTCCACGGGGTGCGCCTGCAGCATGTAGCGGACTGCCAGGAAGCCCCACTGGTAGACCCGGGCCGAGTTGACGTCGGGGTCGTCGTCCTGGCCGTAGACGGTGTCGAACAACTCGCTGAGCTTGTACGTGTTCTTGCCGGCTGCGGCGATCGCGTTGGCGTTGCGCTCCTGGCGGTAGCCGTACGAGATGTTCTCGGCGATGCCCTCGACCCACCAGATGGTGGGCGTGGTCTGGCTGGCGTCGAAGTCGCCGTACATGTTGTAGCGGCCGTCGAGGTAGTGGGTGTACTCGTGGTTGAGGTTCCAGATCTCGAACTTGGGGCGCAGCCAGGACGCCTCGTGGGCGATGAAGCGGGCCTGGTTGCCCGGCTTGGACGGGTCGCCCTCCTCGTACATGCCGCCGTTGTCGACGTCGATGTCGTAGATGGCCCAGGCGTACAGCGAGTACTGGGTGTAGTCGTCGAAGGCGACGACCTCCAGGTTGGTGTTCACGTCACCGGGGATCGCGCCCTTGTCGCCGATCACGCGGTGGAAGTAGGCGTCCTGGTTGATCAGGCTGGTGCAGGTGTTGGCCAGCTGCCCGGGGGACATGTCCTGGGCGCGGATCTTCAGGCCCGGGGTGCAGGTGTGCTGGATCGGCAGGACCACCGGGAGTACGCGGCTGCCCAGGTCGCAGATGCCGTAGGCCGCGCAGTTGCCCTTGTCGTACTGACGGGTGGCCCAGCCCAGGTTCATGGTGATCGGGGCGGTGGGGCCGACGTTCGGGTAGCGGTTGATCAGGTCCTTCAGCAGCGGCCGGACCCGGTCCTTGAGCTCGGGGACATCGAGGGCGTGACCGAGGAAGCGGCCGACGTTGCTGATGACGTCCAAGCGGTTCAGCTGCGTCTCGTTGCGGGTGATGAAGTCGGCCCAGGTGTTGAGGATCGCGGGGTCGGCCTTGAGCGCGGCCCGCCAGCCCCGGCCGTCGTTCTTGGTGTCGAAGCCGTTCTCGATGACGCGCTCGGCGTTCTCGAGGGAGAGGGTCATCCGGCTCGGCCAGGTGGCGTCGTAGTTGGCGAGCATCCACTTGACGACGCCGGCGTACCGGCCGGCCTCGCGGGTGCTGTCGATGAGCGTGACGACCTCGTTGAGGGTGTCGCCGTTGGCGTCGGTGACGTCCTTGCTGTGCGGGGCGGCGAAGAAGGCGTCCAGCGCGCCGCGGGCCGAGATCTGCAGCGGCGTGCCGTAGTCACCGACGACGTCCTGGTGGTTGTCCTGCACGTAGTAGCCGGCGCGCAGGAACATCACCAACTGGCCCACGGAGGTGCTGTTGTCGCCCGGGTAGGTGGCGGAGGCGTCGCGGAGCGCGTTGGCGACGGTCACCATCTGGGGCTCGCGGAACGTCTTCCCGGCGTCGGTTCCGGTGAGGTTGAACAGCGGGTAGGTGCAGGTGACCTTGGGGAGGGCCTTGAGCTGCTGGATCAGCGCGCTGCCCGTGGCGTTGATCACTCCGGAGAGGTCGCCGCATTCGTTCCCGCCGGCGGCGGCCGAGAACTTCTTGTCGGCCTTGGCGGGCTCGGTGGTCGGGGCGGCGGCCGGGGCGGACTCCTCGGTGGAGTCCTGTGAGGAGATCTTGAAGCCGGAGCCGCTGGTCGTGGCGTCGGGCGATTTGGGGACCGGGATCGACCGCGGCGCCGAGGCCGCGGGGCCGGCGGCGTTGGCTCCGGCCTGGGGCACGGCGCCGACGGGGGTGGCCTGGCTCTGCGGCGTGAGCAGGCCGAACGCGACGAAGAATGCGGCGCCGAGCGCAGGGAGCCTGCGCGCGTTGGCCGTTGATATCCGGGAGGGGCGCATCTGTTGGGGCCTCCGAGGCCGTCGTGGCCGCACGTTGAACAAGCGGCCATTAATGTGTGACATGTAAAATTGCATACATCGCACCGCGCAGGAAGATCCCGGACCGGATTACCGTCCGACGTCTTTGCGTTCACCCCCTGCTGAACGGCACGGAACTCCCCTTCGCCGCACTCCCCCGCAGGTCCGACGGTGCCGAGGAGTGGGTGGCCCGGCTCCTGGACGGCTGACCGACTGCCGGGCGGCGACGTGACCCGGCCGGGCCCGGCGCCGTGGTGCGGACCGGACACCGCGGGGACCGAGTCCCATGCCATTCCCGGGCACTGCCGGCAGCACCCCGCATCGTCCGTCGAAGGGCGATGCGGGGTGCTGCGCAACGTGACATTGTATACTGCACTGACAAATCGTTGAAAGGGAATGCATGAGTGGGCTGAAGTCCCGCAAACCCCTCTCCGTGCAGGAGCACCTGCGCGACCGGGTGGCCAACGCCCTGCGCGCTGCGCTGATCTCGGGGGACCTGCAGCCCGGCGTGATCTACTCGGCGCCCACGCTGGCCGCCGAATACGGCGTCTCCGCCACGCCCGTGCGCGAAGCCATGCTGGATCTCGCCCGCGAGGGCCTGGTCGAGGCGGTGCGCAACAAGGGGTTCCGCGTCACCGAACTCTCCGACCGCGATTTGGACGAGTACACCGAGATCCGCTCACTCATCGAGATCCCCACCATCGGCCGCGTGACTCGGTCCGCCTCACGCGAGCAGCTGGAGGCTCTGAGGCCGATGGCCGAGGAGATCGTGGCCGCCGCGGACCGGGGCGACCTGATCGCCTACCTGGAGTCGGACCGCAGCTTCCATCTCGGCCTGCTCGCCCTCGCCGGGAACGCCCGCCTCCTCGAGACGGTGGCCGACCTGCGCAAGCGCTCTCGGCTCTACGGGCTCGCCGACCTGTCCCAGGAAGGGGCGCTGGTGGGGTCGGCGCGGGAGCACACAGCACTTCTGGACATCATGATCGCCGGGGATGCGGAGGGCGCCGAGGAGCACATGCGCCACCATCTCGCGCATGTGCGGACCCTGTGGGCGGCGCGGAAGCGGGGAGCCGAGCGCCCGGCCCGCACGCTCGGCCCCCGCTGACGCCGATGCTCATCCGGTACGACCGGGGGTACTGCCCCGGACCCGGCACCGACGGTCCGGGGGAGATCAGATCCGCTCCCCCTGAGTTCCCTCCTTCCGCCGGTAGGCCGCGATGGCGACCACCAGGTCCTGCCAGGCCATCCCGCACGTCTTCACGACCAGCGGGCGGTCGGTCGGGGCGACGGCCCGCGAGCCGATCAGGTCCGCCATGGTCACCAGGGAGCCCGGAGCAAGCGAGCCCTCGCGCATCGCCATCACGACGTCGCCCGCCTCGCGGAGGGCGGTCTCCCGGCTCTCCACGAGGACCGTGGCGCGACCCATCAGCGCGCTGTCGATTTCCCGCGCGGTCGGTTCGTGCGAGCCGACCGCCAGCACCACCGCGCCGTCGCGCACCAGACGCCCGTCGACCACCGGTTCACGGGCGGATGTCGCAGTGACGACGACATCCGCGCGACGTACCAGAGCCGCCGTTTCCGCGCCGTCCGCCGACGTATGCCGGTCCGCCCATCCAGGGACGGGGCCCCCGCGCCGGGTGACGGCCGTGACGTCGGCCACCGGAACGTGGGCCCGGAGGGTGGTGACGTGCCCCTCCCCCTGGGGACCCGCACCGAAAACCACCAGACGCAGTCCTCCGCCGGCGTCCGCGAGCCCGCACAGCCGATCCAGGCAGGCCGCGACCGAGACGGCGGGCGTCCGCAGGGTCGTCAGCGCCACCCCGTCCAGGAGCGCCACCGGGGTCAGGGTCGCGCTGTCGTGCAGCAGATAGGTGGCGTTGATCCGCCGCAGCCTGCGCGCGGCGTTGCCGGGCGCGACGGTGGCGATCTTCACACCGAACCAGCCACCGGATTCCGAGGGCATGAGCAGTCCCTGACCGTGCGCCAGCGGAATGATCGCGCGCGGCACGTCGCCGTCCGGATCGAGCCCCCTGGCCAGCGCTTCCCGGACTGCGGCGACGGCGCCGACCGGGCCGAGCGCGAACACGTCCTTCTCGTCGAGCATTGTCGTCATCGCAGCACGAAGCCCGGCAGGAGGGTGTCGTCGGGGTCGACGGTGAAGCGGCAGGTCCCGGTGGCGTACGCCGTGCCCGTTATGGCCGGGACGACCGCGGGGAGGCCGTGGGCGGTGGTCAGGTGGGCGATCCGGGCGTGGAAGACGGAACCCACCACCGACTCGTGCCGCAGTTCGTCACCGGGGTGCAGCTGTCCGGCGTCGGCGAGCAGCGCGACCCGTGCGGCGGTGCCCGAGCCGCACGGGGAGCGGTCGACCTCACCGTCCGCGAACACCGTGACGTTGCGGTGGTGCACCCGCCGGGTGCCATCGGGCCGTCGGGCCGGTGCGGCGGCCTCTTCGGTGAACACCGTCCCGTAGATGCCGGACAGCCGGGGATCCTGCGGGTGTTCGGCGGCGCCGGTGGCGTTGAGCGCGTCGCGGATCTCGCGGCCCGCCGCGATGAGCTGGGGGATGTCTTGCGGCCGGACCCGCAGCCCGAACCGCTCCACCGGAACCACGGCGTACATGGCGCCGCCGAAGGCGATGTCGACGGCAACGGTTCCGCGCGAGGTTGCCACCTTGACGCCGCGCGCGTGGACGTAGCCGGGGACGTTGATGAATGTCACGTCCGCGACCCGGCCGCCGACGGTGCGCACGCTCGCCGTGACACGGCCGGAGGGTACGTCGATCACGACGTCCGTCGTTCCGTCGGCAGGCGCCGGGACCAGGCCCGAGGCGACCGCCCAGGCGCCGAGGGCGATCGTGCCGTGGCCGCAGGCTGTGGAGAAGCCGTCCTTGTGCCAGAAGAGGGCGCCGAGGTGGGCGCCGGCGTCGTCCGGCGGCACCAGGAAGGACCCGTACATGTCGGCGTGGCCGCGCGGTTCGCTGCACAGCAGGGCCCGCGTCCACTGGACCTCGTCGCTGGCCATGGCGGCCGTGCGCCGCTCGGCGACGGTGAGCCCGGCCCCGGTCACGGCCGGCGGGGCCTGGGGCACGATCCGGAACGGTTCGCCCCCGGTGTGCCAGTCCACCGTCTCGATCGGCGCGGTGCCCAGCGGCCCGCGCGCCACCGGCGTCTTCGGCCTCTCCGGCGTCTCCGCCTTCTCATGCCCTTCCGAAGTGTCAGCCGCCTTCGGTCTTTCCCGTGTCACCTGCATCACGCTCCCTGATATCTCGACATGCTGTGGGCCGGTCCGCCGTGCGGCGTCCGGACAGGTGGGCGCGATGGGCCGGACGCCGCACGGGCGGCCGGCCCATCGCGCGACCGCTCAAACGGTTCACACAGTGAACCCCGCCGGGTAGGGGTCCGTGGGATCGAGCAGGTACTGCGCGGTCCCGGTGATCCAGGCGCGGCCGGTGACGGAGGGCAGTACGGCGGGCCGGCCGCCGACCGTGGTTTCTGCCAGGATCCGGCCGGTGAAGCGGGAGCCGATGAGGGACTCGTTGACGAAGTCCCGCCCGGTCGGCAGTAGCCCCCGCGCGTGCAGTTGGGCCATCCGGGCGCTGGTTCCCGTCCCGCAGGGCGAGCGGTCGAACCACCCGGGGTGGATTGCCATGGCGTGCCGCGAGTGCTCGGCGGTCGAGCCGGGCGCCTCCAGATAGACGTGGTGACAAACGTCTATGGAGGGATCCTCCGGATGCGCCACCGGGTTCTGCGTGTTGATCGCCTCCATGACGGCCAGGCCCGCGTCGAGCAGCCGATGCTTCTCCTCCCGGTCGAAGGGGATGCCGAGGTCCTCGGTGCGCACGATGGCGTAGAAGTTGCCGCCGTAGGCGATGTCGTAGCGGACCGGGCCGAAGCCCTCGACCTCGACGACCTGGTCCAGCCCGTGACTGTAGGACGCGACGTTCTCCAGGGTGACCGACTCGGCGCGACCGCCCCGCACAGCGACCCGTGCCGTGACCAGTCCGGCGGGCGTGTCCAGGCGGATGAGGGTCTCCGGCTCGACCGCCTCGACCATGCCCGTCTCCACGAGAACCGTCGCCACGCCGATCGTGCCGTGCCCGCACATGGGCAGGCAGCCGGAGACCTCGATGTACAGGACGCCGAAGTCGGCGTCGGGCCGGGTCGGGGGCTGGACTATCGCCCCGGACATGGCTGCGTGCCCGCGCGGCTCGCACATGAGCAGGGTGCGCAGCCGGTCGCGTTGTTCGACGAACAGCTGCCGCCGCTCGGCCATCGTCTCGCCCGGCAGGACGCCGACCCCGCCCGTGATGACCCGGGTCGGCATGCCCTCGGTGTGCGAGTCGACGGCGTGGTAGCAGGCGACCGAACGCATGTCAGTTCACCCCGGCGTCGATGAGGGCCTGGGTGGCGGCCCGTACGAGGGCTTCGGTCTCCGGGTCCAGCGCCTGCCGGGGCGGACGGCAGGAGCCGCCGGTCCGGCCGATCATGTCCTGGCCGAGCTTGATGGCCTGTACGAACTGGGTGTTGCTGTCCCAGCGCAGCACGGAGTGAAGCCGGCGGTAGAGGGGGAGCGCGGTGTCGAGGTCGCCTGCCAGCGAGGCGTTGTAGAGGGCGAGGCAGGCGCGCGGGAAGATCTGGGGGTAGCCCGCGACCCAGCCCTTGGCGCCGGCGAGACCGACCTCCACGAGGGTGTCGTCGGTGCCGATCAGGAGGTCGAGCCCGGGGGCGAGCTCACTGATGGCATAGCACCGCCGGACGTCGCCGGAGAACTCCTTCACACCCACGATGAAACCCTCGGCATGCAGCTTGGCCAGCAGCTCCGGGCGCAGGTCGACCTTGGTGTCGATGGGATTGTTGTAGGCGGTGACGGGAAGTCCGGCCGAGGCCACCATCCGGTAGTGCTCGAGAACGGCGCGGTCGTCAGCTCGGTAGGCGTTGGGCGGCAGGCACATGACGGCCTGGCAGCCGGCGTCCTTGGCGAACTGCGCGTGCCGCTTCGCCTCGACCGCGCCGTAGGCTCCCACGCCCGGCATGACGGTGAAGCCCTCGGGGGCGTTCGCGACGGCGGTCTCCACGACGCGGTCGCGTTCCTCGTAGGTCAGGGTCTGGTACTCGCCCAGCGAGCCGTTCGGGGCAACGCCGTGCAGGCCCTGTTCGGCGAGCCAGGCGACGTTGTCCCCGTAGGCGCCGTGGTCGACGGCGAGGTCGTCGTCGAACGGGAGGCTGGTCGCGACGATGACGCCGTGCCAGGGCATTCGGTTCTGGGTCATTTGAGCTCCTCAGGTGTGATCGGTGGTGGACTCGTCGAGACCGGCGAGCCCACCGAGGGTGGCGGGGGTCGCGATCAGCCGTTCCGCGGGCGCGTACGGCTGTTCGCGGGCCACGAGACAGTGCACGGCGGGCCCGCACATCCGGCCCTGGCACCACCCCATGCCGGCCCTGGTCAACTGTTTGACTTGCCGGTGGTCGGATGCCGATCCGTCGGCGCAGGCGGCCCGGACCGCCCCTGCGGTGACCTCTTCGCACCGGCAGACCAGCGTGTCGTCGGTCAGCCACGAGGACCAGGCCGTTGGCAGGGGGTGCGCCTGTGCCATCGCACGGGCGAAGGCACGGTGCCTGGCCACCGCGGCACGTTTCGCGGCCAGGCGCCGGACGTTCGGCAGACCGGGCGACCGGAGGTCGGTGAGCACCGACACGGCGGCGATCGCGCCCTCGCTCACCGCGAGCACGGCCCCGCCCACGCCGCAGGTCTCGCCCGCCGCGTAGAGGCCGGGCACGCCGGTGCGCTGTCCGTCGTCGACGGCGGCGGCCATGGTGCCGTCGCCCGCGTCGGCGAGGTCGCAGCCGAGGGGGATGAGGAGGTCGAGCTGGGGCGCGAAGCCCCAGCCGACGCCCACGGCGTCGGCCTCGATCCGGCGCTCCGTACCCGGGAGCGGACTGCCCTCGGCATCCAGGGAGGCGACGCGCACCATGGCGACCCTCCCGTCTCCTTCGGCGCCGACGATCGCGGTGCGGGTACGGACCGGGACGCGGTGCCGGGCGAGCGTGCTCGCGTACCGCGCGGCCTCAACCCACTTGGCAGGGTTGCGCAACAGCGGTACGGGGTGTCGCAGCCAGGCCGAGGGCGCAGCCGCCTCGCACACGGCGGCGACCTCGGCCCCGCGCGCGGCGAGGGCCGCGGCGACCGGCAGCAGGAAGGGTCCCGTACCGCCGAGCACCACCCGGCGGCCGGCGACGACTCCCCCGCCCTTGAGCAGCGACTGGATACCCCCGATGGTGAGCACGCCGGGCAGGTCCCAGCCGGGGAAGGGAAGTTGGCGGTCGTAGGCGCCGGTCGCCACCAGCAGTGCTGGTGCGCGCAGCACTACGGCGGTCTCCTCGGGCGCCCGGCTCTGGTCCATGGCGTGGACGGCGAACCCGTCGCCCTCGCGGGCCGTGGTCCACACGTGGTGGTTCAACAGCAGCGTGAGCCGACCGGTGCGCGCGTGGGCGGACAGTGTCGCGCACAGCGCCCGGTACGTGGGAAGTGCGTGGTGCAGATCCGTGGTCGGGATGGCGTGGCGCGCGTGTTGCGGGGGGTGGCGCCAGAACTGGCCGCCCGGGGCAGCGCCCGAGTCGACGAGAAGGACACGCAATCCGCCGTCCAGGGCGGTGGCGGCAGCCGCCATGCCGGCCGGGCCGGCGCCCACCACCACAAGGTCACCGGATTCACTCATCGTCGCCCTCCCCTGTCGTGATGGCCATGCCCGTGCGGGCCTGCACGAGGCAGGCGCGTTGCCCGCCCGTTCCGTCGATGGTCACCAGACAGTCGAAACAGACGCCGATCCCGCAGAAGACCCCGCGGGGCCGCTGTCCGAGCCGGGTGGCCCTCCAGGCGACCCGGCCCGAGGCGACCAGTGCGGCGGCCAGGGTCTGTCCTGGTACGAACGGCAGCGGTTCGCCGTCCACAGTGAACTCGCTCACTTCGGCATGCCTCCGGTGGTGAGGAATCGGTCGGGCAGGAGGCCGGTGTGGGCGGCCGGATCGGCGCCCCGCCAGGGGCGGCCGAGCAGATGAGCGGTGACCAGAGCGCCGGTTCCCGGAGCGAGACCGATACCGGCGCCCTCGTGGCCGCACGCGTGGACGACGCCGGGCACGCGGGGGTCCGGACCGATGACCGGCAGGTGGTCCGGGCAGTACGGCCGGAAGCCCCGGTAGGCGCGGATCAGATGGACGGCGCGCAGGAACGGGAACAGACGGCACGCCTGGGCGGCGAGCGCGGCGACCACGGCCGGGTTCATGGCGGTGTCGAAGCCGACGCGCTCGCGGCTGGCGCCGATCAGAATGGTTCCCCCCCTGGTGCCCTCGACGACGCACGAGGTCTCCAGCCCCGCGTCGCAGGAGGCGACGTTGGCGACGTAGTCGGCGGAGTAGACCTTGTGCCGGATCATGGGCGGCAGCGGCTCGGTGACGAGGACGAAGCCCCGGCGCGGCAGGATCTCGACGGGGGTGCCGAGTCGGCGGCCGACTTCGCCGCCCCAGGTCCCCGCAGCGTTCACCACCGCGTCGGCGGCCAGCACGGTGCCGTCAGCGGTGCGGACTCCGGCGATCCGGCCGTCGGGTCCGGTGATTGCGGCGATAGCTTCGCCGGTGTGCACCCGTGCGCCGCGCCGGACTGCGGCGCGCAGCAGTCCGGCTGCCGCGAGGACGGGCTGTACCTGGGCGTCCTGCGGGTAGTGGACGCCGCCGGGAAGTCCGGACGCGATATGCGGTTCGAGATCGCGGACGCGTTCGACGGGTTCGGTGCAAACGCCAACTGCCGCCTGGCTCGCGGCGAACGCCTGCAGAGCGGTGAGGGCGTCGGGGGTGCTCGCGACGACCAGGCCGCCCTTGGCTTCTAGTTCGACGGTGTCCGGGCCGAGTTCCTCGCCGACCTCGTCCCACAGATCGCGGCTGAGCCGGGCCAGTTCCATTTCGGGTCCCGGTTCCTTGTCGGAGAGGAGTATGTTGCCCTCCCCCCGACTCGTCGTTCCGGCGCCGACGAGCCCCCGATCGAGAACCGTGACGCCGAGGCCCGCCGCGGCGGCGTGGAACGCGCACGCAGCGCCCACGATGCCCGCGCCCACGACAACGACTTTCATAGCCACCCCCTCAGTACAATGTCACATGCCATAGCTAGGCTATACATCAGAATGATCCGAAGACAACGCCGCCGACCGGGTGATCTTCACCTGACGCCCGACGACGGCGCGCTGCCCACTGTGCACACAGGGAGATGAATCGTTGTGAACCTGACCGGACACTCGATCCTGGCCGGCCGTGACGCCCCTGGTACGGGGGCCGTCTGGCACGCGATCGCCGCCGCGACCGGCGAGCCGATCGGCCCTCCGCTCCGGGACGCGTCGGCGGAGCAGATCGCCGAGGCAACCCGGCTCGCCGAGGCTGACGCCCGCGCCTTCCGCGCCCTGCCGGCGGAGCGCCGGGCGGCCTTCCTCGACGCCTGCGCGGAGGAGATCGAAGCGCTTGGCGACGCCCTTCTGGAACTTGCGGCCCACGAGACCGGGCTCTCTTCGGTCCGGCTGGCCGGTGAACGGGGGCGGACCTGCGGGCAACTGCGCCTGTTCGCCGACCTGGTCAGAAGTGGAACCGCGCTCGGTGCCAGGATCGACTCCGGGGCCTCCAGGACGGATGTACGGCTGCGCCGGATTCCCGTCGGTCCGGTAGCGGTGTTCGGCGCGAGCAACTTCCCGCTGGCGTTCTCGATCGCGGGCGGAGACACCGTGTCCGCGCTGGCCGCCGGCTGCCCCGTGGTGGCCAAGGCACACCCGTCCCACCCGGGCACCAGCGAGGCGGTGGCCCGCGCCGTCACGACGGCCGCCGCGCGCACAGGTGTGCCGGCCGGTGTGTTCTCGCTACTGGTGGGCCGGGGCAACGAGGTCGGTCTCGCCCTGGTCGGTGATCCACGGATCGCTGCCGTGGGCTTCACCGGCTCCCGGGCCGGAGGGCTGGCGCTGGTCGCCGCCGCGCAGTCCCGCCCGGTGCCCATCCCGGTCCACGCCGAGATGTCCGCGGTCAACCCCGTGATCGTGCTCGACGGGGCCCTCGCCGAGCCGGGACCGGTGGCCGAGGGATACGTGGCGTCGCTGACCAACGGCGCGGGGCAGTTCTGCACGAACCCCGGCCTCCTGCTGCTGCCTGCCGGGCCGACGGGCGACGCCTTCCTCGCCGCCGTGACTCAGGGCGTGGCGAGTACGGAGGGCCAGGTCATGCTCACCCCGGGAATCACCCGGGCGTACACAGAGGGGGTGCAGCGGTGGGCGGCTGTCGAAGGGGTGCGGGTGGTGGCCCGCGGCACAGCAGGGGACGGCCCGTACGCGCCCGCCCCCGTGGTCCTCGAATGCGACGCGGCCACGTACACAGCGCACAAGGATCTCACCGGCGAGGTCTTCGGCGCCGCGGGGCTCATCGTGCGCTGGTCCGGGACGGAAGAACTCCTCTCGCTACTGGAGAATCTGGAGGGGCAGCTGACGGCCACCCTGCAGGGAACTGACGCCGACCTGGCCACGGTCCTGCGACTGCTGCCCGTGCTGGAGGAGCGAGCGGGCCGCATCCTGTGGGGCGGCTGGCCCACCGGGGTCGAGGTCTGCCACGCGATGGTGCACGGCGGGCCGTGGCCCGCGACGAGTTCACCCGGAACGACGAGCGTCGGCACCCTCGCCATCGAGCGCTGGCTGCGCCCGGTCTGCTACCAGTCCTTTCCCGGCCCCTTCCTGCCCCCCGAACTCCGCGACGACAACCCCCTGCGGGTACCCCGCCTCATGAACGGCGCTCACCTGCCCCAGTAAGGGCTGTCCCGTAATCCGTGGTGGATCAGCGTGCGGCGTCAGATGTGGTGCGTCGCAAGGCGGAGGGGCGCCCGCATACGGGATGTATGCGGGCGTTCCGACAACGCCGCGAGGCGCCGCAGCTGTCGTCGCACGCCCGCCAGGTATTACGGGACAGCCCTCAGCGCAGCATGAGGTGGTTTAAATCCTCCCCCGCAGGGCGAATTTGAAGGGCCAAACCTTCATCCTTCGTGCAGCATCGCTACAAGAAGAGTTCCTACATGGTTCTTCCTTTCACGTTCAAGACACAACAAGGCGCCGTAGGTGCCCGTCTCGACGCCGGGCATCGTGGCACGCCAGAACCGCTGGTCGTCCAGGTCGCGGAACCGGGGGCTGAAGTTGTAGCCGAGGATCTTGAACAGGCCGAACACCATGTCGGAATAGGAGGGGTTGTCGGTGGCCACCATCTCCGGCTTCACGCCGCCGTCCAGGTTCAGCAGCGCGTCCAGGCTGTGCAGGGAGTCGCGCGGGGTGCCGGGCACGACCATCTGCCCGATGCCCGCGACCTGGTCGTTGACGGCGTTGAGCCAGGTGATGCCGCGCTTGAACCCGAAGTACTTCGGCGACGGCACCGCACTGACCGTGCGGACGGGGACGACGAACCGCAGCCGTCCACCGAGGCGAGCAGTCCGTCGCCCCAGAACTTCACGACGGGCACGGCGGACTGGGCCTCGATGAGCCGCGCGTTCGCCGCAGCGATCGTGTCGGCGCGCAGGTAGTACTGGTCGACGTGCACGAGCCGGGCCCGGGTCAGAGTCTCGTGGCCGGGGTTGACCACCGGGGCCGGGCCGATGTTGCACGCCTCGGACACCAGCAGCGCGACCACGGATGTGGACAGGTCCTTCATCCGGGTCGTTCCGTCCCCGAGGTGCACGAAGGCGTCGAGGAAGCCGGTCCAGGCGTTCACCTCGAACAGCGGATCCGGCAGGTCGATCTTCGTGAGCATCCTCTCGACCCGCTTGCGCAGCCAGGTCAGGGACTTCGGCTCGCCCGAGCGCGCCGAGCCCCGCGACGTTCAGCTTCACCTGCCCGTCGTCCTGCACCTCGATGGAGACCTTCGCCGCCGGCCCCGCCTCTTCCAGGCGTTCTGCGAGCTGCTTCCACCCGGCGTCCAGGCCCCACACCAGCTCCGCCAGGTGCTCCTCCACGGGCATGCCCGAAGACCTGGCCCCCCGCCCGCAGGACCCCGCCGGAACCGAACGGCTCATCCGCATCGGCGCCCTGTACCTGCGGTACCTCCGCGACGGCCACCTGGCCGAGGACGCACGGGAGATGGCCCTGACCCTCGCCCTGTGGGCAGGCTCGCAGCTGGCGGCGCTCATGCTCGACGACCCCGAGCGGATCAGCGCGTACCTGAACGCCCGCGATCACACGGCCCCGCAGCCACCGTCGTCCTGAACGGAACTGCGCTTGGCGTCCTCGCCCCGCTCGGGCGAGGGAAACGTGAACAGGGCCCGATGCGGATCCGGGTCCTGTTCAGCGGGCGGACTGTGTGATGCCGCTCGCGAGCCGGCCGAGGAAACTGATGATCCCCTGGCCCACGTGGTGGACCCGCCAGCGCACCTGGTCCGGCCACGCCATCAGTACTCCTTCGCCCAGTGCTGGGTGCTCTTCGACGGCTCGCAGGACGCCAGGACGGGCCAGCTGGAGCTCTCGTCGAGACACATGCTGCTGTACAGGTTCACAAGGGTGCTGCTGGTGCCCGTGCGCCAGTTCTGGCCGGTTTTGGAGCCGCAGTCGGCCAGGTACAGCACGTTGACGTTGACGGTCAGGCACTGGCCGGCGGACTCGTTGTACAGCGTGTAGGAACCGCCCGAGCCGGCCTTTGCGGTCCAGTTGGTCACCGGGCTGTCCGTACAGGTGGCGAACACGACGTTGAGGTAGCTCGAGGTCAGGCACTGGCTGTAGCCGACGTCCCTGAGCCGGAAGTAGCCGCTGGGCGCGGGGGGTTTCGGCGAGGTCGCACCGGACGTCCCACCGGAACCGCCGGAGCCGCCCGACCCGCCAGTGGTCTTGCCTCCGGTGGCGTTCCCGCCCGTGGCGTCCCCTCCAGTGGCATTGCCGCCCGTGGCGTTCCCGCCCGTGGCATTGCCGCCGGACGCGTTCCCTCCGGTGGCATTGCCGCCGGACGCGTTGCCGCCGGACGCGTTCCCTCCGGTGGCGTTCCCGCCGGACGCATTACCGCCGGTGGCGTTCCCGCCGGACGCATTACCGCCGGTGGCGTTCCCGCCGGATGAGTCTCCGCTCGATGAGTTGCCGCCGTGCGCGGGTCCGCCCCCGGCTGCGGCGAGCGTTGCGGAGGTTCCGGCCGAAGGGGTGTCGCTGCCAGCGGTGCCCTTGGCGTCGGGGTCGCCGTGCAGTTGGGTGCCGGCGTAGACGGCGAGGGAGACGACCAGGACCCCGGCTGCGACCAGGGCGGGTACGAGTCCCCGCCGCCTGGTGCCGCGGTTGGGGGGCGGGGGGAGCGGCGGGGCGGGTTCGTGGGGGTGGTGCGTATGCGAACCGCCCTGGTCGGTGCCGGGTTGCCATTTTTCCAGTTGCTGGTCGTTCTCGTACGTCGTGAGGTCGGCTCGGATCTGGTCCCGCTGGGCAAGGGCTGCTTTCCTCTTCGCGCCCCGGTCCTGGTTCTGGCTGTTCAGTGAGTCGATCTGCTGCTGCAGAGTGATCCGGCGCCGGCGTTCCCCGTCCCGGTCCTCGCGCAGCGTCTCCAGTTCCTCGGTGAGCGCGGCGATCCGCTCCAGGGCCGCGTTCGTCGCGTTGTTGAGTTCGCGGATCAGGAGGGTGTTCTCGTAGTCGAGGAGCATCTGGCGGTGGACGTTGTGCGGGTTGGCCCGCGCGCAGTACAGCTTGAGCAGCTCGCCGTACTGGTGCAGGAACACCGCTGCGGGCCCGTCCTGCAGGTTCGCGCGTTCCTGCGCTTCCTTGATCAGTACCTCGACGAACCGCAGGGGCGGGATGTTGGGCCCTTCACGCTTCGGGTTCTGCCAGGTGGCGACCTTGCCCTTCCCGAAGCCGTGCATGTCCGCCAGCACGTTCGTCGACAGGCCGGTCTTCTCGACGAGGCCGCGCACCGTCTTCTTGAAGCTGCTGAGTGCTTCCCACAGCCTCTCCTCCTCGCCGTCGCCGTCGAAGACGTCTAATAATCGCTGGTCAGCCACTGGTTCTCACATCCGATGAAAGTCCGGCGCGGGGCAGCGTTCTGCCGCGCGTGCGTACCACGATCCCGCTGGTCTCCAGTACTTCTCGTGACCGCATTCCCGCTGGTCGCCCCCGCACTGTGTGCGGGGACAAGACGGGGACGTCCTTCCTGGTGCTCGGCCGACTCCAGGAAGGCGGACCAGACCGTGAAAGGTCCTGCACATGTACGGCCACGACCCACTGCTCATCATCCTGCTCCTGGCCCTCGCCGGCCTGGGCATCGGCTGGATCCAGCACCGCCGGCCCGCGATCGGGGAAGCGATCGACGTCGCCACCAAGGTCCTCATCACCCTCATCGGCCTGCTCATCTTCGCCAACAGCAGCACAACCGCGCAGAACACCCCCACCACCCCCGCACCTGCACCGTCCATGTCCGCGACCTCAACAGACCACGACCAGCGAACGCAAGACACGCCAGAACCCTCACAGATCAACGAAACCACCTGACCACCCCGCCCTCGACCGAGATGCACGAGGTGGTCAGGGGCGGCATGGAACTGCGGCTGATCGAGGTGACGCCCGAAGGGGCCGGCGGAGGATGGTACGCCAGGCCGCCCGAGCCGTACGGAGCCGACCCGGTCGAGACGCCATGGACGCAGGTCGGCCCCGACCGGCTCACCATCACCCGCGACGGCGTCATCGTTGGCCGAGCCGGCGGACGAGGGCCACGGCCTCGTCGGTTCTTCCCGCGCCGCAGGTGCGGAGGATGTCGGCGAGGCCGGGGTGGTCGGCTTCGAGGAGGGCCGCGGCTGCCAGGATCTCCGCAGCCCCGGCACGGGAGTTGAGCAGATCGCGCAGCATTAGGGCGAAGCGCGTGTCCGGGTCCTGGGCCGGGCCGTGGGCGGGGGGCGGGGCCGGTCGGGAAGGAGCGGGCGGGTGCGAGGTGGTGCCCAGTGAGTCCTGGCCGGGGGTTCGGCTGGCCCGGATGGCCTCCAGCGTCTCGCGTGCGGCCGCGGCCGGTACGGCGCCGGTACGGACGTCGTGGGCGAGGTGGAGCGCCGCCGAGAGGCGGGCCGCGGCGTCGGGGTTGGCGATCCGGGCGCGCTGGGCGCTCATGATGAGGCTGAGCATGGCCGGTGAGACCCCGAGGATGTCCGCGAGGCCGGACTGGGTCACCGAGAACAGGGTGCACAGGTCCCGGCAGAGTTCACCGAGCGGAGCGCCGTACCACTGGCGCTGGAGCTCTTGGTTGCGCGTCGTGGCGGTCTTGTCCATGGGTACACGCTAGCAGTTTTTACACTTGTCAAAGATTGTTTTCATATGTCAATCTCCTTCCGGAAGCTCGCCCCCCCCAATTGACGGGAAGTCATCGTGTCCTGGAAGCACACCACTTCGCTCGCCGCTGTCGCCGCCCTCGCCGCCTTCGGCCTGACCGCCTGCGGCAGCGACGACGCCCCCAAGAACTCGGACAAGCCCGCTGCCACCACCGCCGATTCGGACGCCGCCGCCTCCGGCGATACAGGCGCCTCTTCCGACGCCGGCGCCGCCGGCGTGAAGGCCCCGGATGACCTGCCCGCCGGCCTGCCGCTGCCGAAGGGGGAGCTCACCTCCGTGACGGGGGGCAAGGGCGCGTATGTCCTTACGTACCGCACGAACGACCCCAAGGCCACGCTCGACGCCTACCGGTCCGCCCTCGAAGGCGCCCAGTACACCGTGGTCGACGTCGGCGGCACGTTCACCGCGACCTCGGGCATGACCGCCGTACAGATCACCACCACCACCGACACCGTGATCCTGACGCTCGCCGGCGCCTGACGCCGTTGATCCCGTGCGCCGGTACGCTACGGCGCATGGAAGCAGGGGGGATGCTCGCCGACCGTTACCGGTTGCTCGCACCGATCGCGCGCGGCGCCCAGGGTACGGTCTGGCGAGCCGTGGACACGCGCCACGGCAAGGACGTGGCAGTCAAGGTCACTGGCGGTGCCGACGTCGAGTCGCTGCTGCGGCTGGTGTGCGAGCAATCAGTACGCATCGGGCACCCCCATGTCCTCGCCCCCGTCGACTGGTTCGTCCGCGACAGCGAGGCCTGGCTGGTGCTGCCCCTGGTCCGAGGCGGCACGCTCGCCGGACTTCTCGCGGACTATGGCGAACTACCACCCGCCGTCGGCCTGCTCCTCGCCGAACAGATCCTGGACGCGCTCGTCGCGGTGCACGCCGCCGGCCTCGTGCACCGCGACGTCAAACCCTCGAACATCCTCCTCACCGCGACCGGGGCCGCCCGCCCCCACGCCTACCTCAGCGACTTCGGTATCGCCCGCGTCCTGCCCCACCTCCAGCTCACCGCACCCGCGTACATCGCAGGCACACCCGACTACCTCGCCCCCGAGATCCGTGCCGGAGCCGACAGCTCACCCGCCCAGGACATCTACGCCGCCGGGCTCGTACTGCGCGCCCTGGGCGCCCCGCCGACACTGCTCGCCGCCATGACCGCAGAGCGGCCCGAGCACCGGCCCACCGCCGCGGCAGCCCTCGACGCGATCACCGCCGCCCGCATCGCCCACGGAACCGAACACTGGCCCCTGCAGTGGCAGGACGAGCCCTTCCTCATCGCCGACCAACTCGGCGACGCGCCCCTTACCGTCACCGACCGGTTCCCCCCACGCAGACGCCTCTGGGCAGCCCTCGGCGTCAGCGCCGCGTTGCTGGCGGGCCTCGCCACGACCGCGGCGTTGACCAGCGGCAGCCCCGACCAGCCGACCGCCCCCGCCCGCACCGTCCCCGCCGACGCCGAGCGCGGCCCCGCCGACCCGGAAGGGCCCACCGCTTTCAGCGCCTGCCCTGCGGACCAGGAGTACAGCGTCGCCTTCAGCCCCGAGGCCTACGCCCTGGTGTGCACGCACATCCCCGGCGCACGCCGCTACGCATGGCAACCGATCACTCCCGAGGACTGACCCCCGTCGCGCGGATCGCGCCGGCGGGCCATCCGCCGCCCGGCCCGCCGGTTCGTCGACCGCGGACTCCTGGTCGACCTTTACCGACCGCGCTCCGGGGGCCCGTTTCGCTCGTTGGGATGGCCGGCAGCGGCGTCCCTTGCCTTTACTGATCACCTTGGTTGCCTCCACTGCGTACAGGACGTGGAGTGGAGAAGGGAACCGTGTGCGGAGCGGACTGGTCCTGGGGGACCTGCAGGTCCAGCAGATGAGGCGGGCGGGTGGCGGACGGTCGTACACGATCGTCCGACCGGATGGGTCGGTAGAGGAGGAGGCCGATGGCTTCCTGCGCACGTACGAGGGGCGCGGTACGCAGAAGGCCTATGCGTACTGCCTGGTCGATCACATGCGGTGGCGGGCACGTGAGCAGCTGATGACGACGGCTGTTTCGCTGAGGGACTTGCTCCGGTACACGGGCGCGGTCGGAGCGCGGGTGGAGATGCCGCTCGGCGAGCCGTGGCGGATGCCGCCGAAGCGCCCGTACGGCTCGTCGGCGCTCCAGGTAGCCGCCTCCTGCGTGAAGGGCTTCTACCTACAGCAGTGCAGTCTGGGCGTGAACCCGGAGCTTCAGGCCGTCCTTGACGTGCGAGAACTGCCCACACAGGTGGACCGGGACCGAGCTCTGCTGGGGCACGTGATGACCTCCGTCGCGAGAATCCGCTGACGCCTCCGCAGGGCACTCGCCGCAGGCATCCGAAGATGCTGCCGGACGGGGCACGCCCGGAGCTGATGACGGCCGTGAACACCGCGCGGGACAAGATGGTGGTGGGCCTTGACCTCTGATCCTGAACACGGGTTATGCGTCTTCGGCCAGCGTAGTTGATGTGGTTTGGAGTGTTTGTTCGTAGGCGATGGGGCTGCGGTGTCCGAGGCGGGAGTGGCGTCGGACGGTGTTGTAGCGGTGGAGCCGGCGGAAGAGGTCCAGGCGGGCTTCGCGTTCGTCGTTCCAGGCCCTGCGACCCTGGAGGGTCTCGCGTTTGCAGGTCGCGTTGAACGACTCCGCCAGGGCGTTGTCCGCCGAGCTGCCGATGGCGCTCATGGACTGGGTCACGCCAGCCTGGCGGCAGGCGTTGGCGAAGGCCCGGCTTCAGTCAGCGGCGATCTGCTTGATCGTCGCCTCGGGCCGCGACTCGTACAGCGCGACCGCGTCCGCCTTGAACTCCGGCCGATAGTGCTTCATGACCACGACACGTCCATCTCCCAGATCCTCAAGATCCACTATCTCGAGTGTCCAAGATCAGGGGTGCAGGCCCGTGAGCTGAGCCACGAGGTACAGGCCGCGGCCTCCCTCGTCGGTCCAACGGGCCCGGCACAGCCGTGGCTGGGTGTTGCTGGGATCGGACACCTCGCAGATCAGCACATTGCCGCGGATGAGGCGTAGGACGATCGGGCCGCCCGCGTAGCGGACGGCGTTGGTGACCAGCAGTCCTGGAATCTGCTCGCGGAAGGTCTGCCGCCAGCAGCCCAGGGCCGGACAGGCCAACCGCCGTACGCGCAGGTGGACGACGACCTGGCGGCCGTCGACCGGCACGTCCCTGACCGTTCGGCGGTGATATCCGTGCACCTTCGCCGTCGGCGTCCCGCGCACCGGACACGGCAACGCCACGTCCCGGGGCCGGGCCGAGACCACCACCGCGTCGCCACTGTCCGCCACATCCTCAACGACCAGCGCCGAAAGCCGCGAAAACCCCGTCTTCGGAGGAATACGGCTCGATCATCGGCGACTCCTCCGGGAACGTGCGGCCGGGTGCCGGGCGAGTCCCCTCACCGTCAGAGCCGTCAGAGCCGTCAGTGCCGGTCCTGTGGCAGCAGGGCCGCCAGGCCGTCCAGGATGCGCTCGACGCAGAACCTGAAGCGGGCGTCGAAGTTTGGCTCGGTAAGGTCCCCGGCCAGCTCGACCAGGTTGGGGAAGACGCCGACGGGCAGAGCGCGGAAGCGGTCCCGGACCTCGGCGACGACGTCCAGGCGGCTGGCGCCGCCCGAGTGGGCAGCCGACATCGGCGACTGCTCCTGCAGCACGAAGCCCTGGACGAAGGAGCTGAGCAGGTAAGAGGCCAGGGCGGCGTGCTCATCGGAGAATCCGGCCGCGCGCAGCCGGTCCAGCTGGTCCTCGAGCAGCTGGAACTGGTGCGGACCCGGGGCGAAGCGGCCGGCGATGATCTTGACGGCATCGCGGTTGTCGTTCAGCAGTCGACGGTAGCGCCAGCAGTAGCCGCTCAGTTGGGCCCGCCAGTCGCCCTCGCGGGGCGGCGGCTCGGCCGAGGCCATGATGGCGTCGTTGAGCAGGTCGAGCAATTCCTCCTTGTTGCGGACGTGCCAGTACAGCGAGGCCGCCTTGACGCCGACCTCGGCGGCAACCTTGCGCATCGACAGCCCGGCCAGGCCGTCCCGTTCCAGTACGCGTAGTGCCGCCTGCGCGAGGGCTTCCCTGGTCACGGCGGGTGTTCCGGCATTGTTCGCCGGTGCGGCGGTGTCGTTCTCCGGCATGGCTGTGTGGACGCCTCCTAGCGGTGTCGTGCGGGATACCGGGAATCCCATTTGCAATCTAACACCGTTAGGTGCACTCTGTGACTGCCGAAAGCGCCCCTAACGCCGTTAGGGGCCTGGGAGTCAGGAGGAAATCCATGGAGGAGTTGAGTCCACGCCGCAAGCGGCTCGCGTTGCTCACGCTCTGCATCACCATGTTCATGTCCATGGTGGACAACGTCATCGTCAACAACGCCCTGCCCCGAATCGGGCAGGACCTGGACGCCGGGATCAGCGGCCTGCAATGGGTCGTCGAGGGCTACAGCCTGGTCTACGCCGCTCTGGTGCTGACCGGTGGCGCGCTCGGCGACCGCTACGGCCGCACCCGGGTGTTCCGGCTCGGCCTCGGCCTGTTCACGGTCGGCTCCGCAGCGGCCGCCCTGGCCGGGTCGATCGGCGTGCTGGTCGGTGCCCGGATGCTCCAGGGCGTCGGGGCCGCCCTGCTCACCCCCGGCAGTCTCACCCTGCTGCGGCACGTCTTCACCGACGAGCGCGAGCGCGCCAAGGCGATCGGCACCTGGTCCGGGGTCTCCGCGCTCGGTCTGTCGGTCGGCCCGGTGCTCGGCGGCCCGATGGTCGAACACCTCGGCTGGGCCAGTGTGTTCTGGATCAACGTGCCGATCGGCGTGGCCGGACTGCTGCTGGCCGCCCGCGTCCTGCCGGACATCGCCGCGCGACCGCGCCGGATCGACCTGACCGGCCTCGCGCTGTCCGCCGCTGGCCTGGCCCTGCTGGTCTACGCGCTGATCGAGGGCCCGTCCCGGGGCTGGGCCGACACCCGGGTGCTGGGCTGCGGAGCCGTGGCCGCTGTGCTGCTGGTCGCCTTCCTGCTGCTCGAACTGCGTCTCGCCGAGCCGATGCTGGAGCTGAGGCTGTTCCGTGACGGCCCGCTCGTTGGCGCGATGCTCAGCGGGTTCATGGTCAGTTTCGGGATGTTCGGCGCATCGTTCTTCCTGCCGCTGATGATGCAGGGCGTGCTCGGCTGGTCCCCGGCCGCCGCAGGCTACGCGGGGCTGCCGATGACCGCGATGCTGGTGATCGCCGCACCACTGGCCGGCCGGCTGACCGCCGTGTACGGTCCGCGGCTGCCGCTGGTGTTCGGCCTGGCACTGTGCGCGGTGGGCCTTGGGGGCCTGTCGCTGTACGGCGACAACGCCCACTACCTGGCCTACGTGTGGACGCTGTTCGCGATGGGCCTGGGGATGGGCATGACCTTCACCCCGGTGTCGATCGGAGTGATGCAGCGGGTCTCCCCGGCGCAGATGGGGATGGCCTCGGCAACCATCAACACCCTGCGCGAGCTCGGCGGCGTACTCGGGATCGCCGTGCTCGGCGCCGTCCTGACCAACCGGATGAGCGACTCGCTGACCTCCGCCCTGCGCGGCCTCGGTGTCCCGCCGGAGGCTCTCGGCTCGATCGCGGACGCCCCGGCCGGCGCGTCCTACGGGTCCGCCGGTACGGTGCCCGCGCTGCCCGGGCCGGTCCAGGCGGCGGTGGACGGCGCCTTCCTCGACGGCATACACGTCGCCGTGCTCAGCGGCGCGGGCGCGCTCGCCGCCACCGCCGTCCTGGTCGCCGTGCTGCTCGGCCGCGCCCGGCCGCTCACCCCGGCCGGCTCCTCCGGCCAGCCGCAGCCGAAGGAACTGACCGAGGCCCGCTCCGCCTGAGCCTGACACAGTCGGAGATCTTGATGGTTACGGCCAGCTTCGACTCGGTCGCCGACTGATGTTCCTCGGCGAGGCGATGACCACGGCTGGCTCCGGTGGCTTCGCGCTCGCGCACCTGGCCGGCGCCAGCATCAGGAGATCGCCTCGATGGCAACTGCCCCGGGTCTGCCAGGAGTGGGATGGGATTCACGATGGCACCGTTCTTCAACGGCCAAGGGCAGTGACCGAGACGCTCCGCCGGACACACGGGATGGTGGTTGCTGGCCACCGCGAACGGACGCAGGCCGTATCGACACACCCGGAGATCAGCGCACAGCGCAGGCGCCCGCGCCGTTCACTTCCATCCCGCAGCCAGGCAGCAGAACGAACAATGCAGCCACACAGCAACTCACCGAGGTATGGCATACATGACAGTAAGAACATATAGAGCTCAGGTGACAGGCCGGTTCGATGAGCTCGAACAGCCGCTCCGCACACGACTGCTCGACGAGCAGCACGAACATGACCTGCAGTTCGCGGCCTTCACCGAGGACGGAACCTTCACGTATACACCGACCCTGACCAGATTCACGTTCCGCTGTCGCATCGAAGTCGACGCGGACACCGCTGTCGAGGCCGACGACCTCGCCGCAGTGGAGGCCGAAGTCATGGCAATCGACTATCTGACATCCGAGAAGATCCCGTTCAAGCACCTGAGAACCACCACGACCTGCTTGGACGACGTAAAGATCAAACGCCCCCATCCGCAAGGGCGCCGCGACCAACACCACGTTCACGAGGACTGACCATGCCCATCGCCGACGTCCCTTCCGGGGCTTCCATCGCCTACGACACCTTCGGCGAGACTGCCGATCCGCCCGTCCTGCTGGTCATGGGCTTCGGAGCCCAGATGATCTCCTGGCACGAGGATTTCTGTCACATGCTCGCCGCGCGAGGGCGCTACGTGATCCGCTACGACAACCGCGACAGCGGCCTGTCCACCAAGTTCGACGCCCATCCGGTCGACATGACGCGGTTCATCGAGGCAGTGAGCGCCGGCGAAATCCCCGCTGCTCAAGCGATGATCCCCTACACGCTGCAGGACATGGCCGACGACGGCCTGGGCCTGCTCACCGCCATGGGGATCACTCGCGCCCACATTTTCGGCTCGTCGATGGGCGGGATGATCGCTCAGACCATGGCGATCACCCACCCTGAGCGGTGCCTCACCCTGACCTCGATGATGTCCTCCACCGGCGAGTCCGAATACGGACAACCCAGTCCCGCAGCCCAGCAGGTGCTGTTCAGCCCCAAGCCCGCAGACCGTGCCGGATACATCAACGCATCCGAGAAAGAAGCCATCTGGGCATCCCGGCGTTACACCCATATCGACGGCATCCGAGAACTCGCCGCCCGTAGCTACGACCGCGCGTACTACCCAGCGGGCACAGGCCGTCAGCTCGGAGCGATGATCCTCGGAGGATCGCGCGCCGAAGCACTTACCTCCCTCACCGTTCCGACCCTCGTGATCCACGGCCTCGACGACACCCTCATCGACCCGAGCGGAGGGAAGCGAACAGCCGAACTCGTGCCCGGCGCGGAACTGATCCTGCTCGCCGACATGGGCCACGACCGACCACGAGAACTCTGGCCCGCAATCATCGACGCCGTGGCTGCTCACACGACGCGCACGTGAGCAAGACATGCTCAGCGAAGCAGCACGCCGCGAGACCGGAGACAGTGCGCTCGGTCTGTAGTGCCCAACGATTGCCGACGTCGGGCGACGCCTTCCGCTGCTCGGTCCCTGATCCTCACCCGGCCCGCATCCGCCTCCTCCACGGCAACGCCAAGGACCGGGTGACGATCGGGGTACCGCGCTTCGGCTCCAACGCCCGCCGTGCAGCCCGATGCGGGGCCAAGGGTCCTCGCCGCCCCGAAAGGGGCCGACTCAACCACACCGTCACACCGGCGCTAGCGGACTTCGGAGGTCACCACGCCGCGGTGGCAACAGCGATGGCGAACAACCGCCCGGCCGCCGTCACCGGCAGCAACGAAGAGACCGGGCGGGTGTGGGACCTGGCCACCGGCCAACCCGTCGGTTAACAACCAAATCCATGCCGCGGCGGCTCGCTGGACCGCGTGTCGCCCGCCAGGAGGAATCGAGCATGTCAACAGCCACCCAGGCCTTCCGCACATACGTCGAAGAGAACCTCGCCGCGTTAGCGAGCGACTCTGGGCGCGAAATCCTTTTGCACCAGGAGCGCTGGGTCACCGCAGGTGAGTTCCGCGATCTCGTCTACCGGATGGCACGGGCGCTGCGCGCCCAGGGCGTCGACCGTTCAGACACCGTCACGCTGCTGTGCGGCAACCTGCCGGAGACGATCGCGGCGCGCTATGCGGCCAACCTGATCGGCTGCAGGGTCAATCACCTTTACAACAAGCTCTCGGCCGAGTCCCAGGCCGCCATAGTCCGCGACGTCGAGACCCGTGCCCTGATCGTCGATCCCCGTTACCTGCAACGGGCCAAGGAGATAACCGAGTCGGCCCCGGTTCCGACCGTTCTCGCGCTCGGCCCCACGCAAGTGGGCGCGGACCTGCTGGAACTGGCGGCCGAGCACTCCCCCAAGCCGCTGCAGAGCCGGGCGCGGCCGCACGATGTGTGCACCATCCGCCACACGGGCGGCACCACCGGCCACCCCAAGGGCATCTGCACCACTTATGAGCAGGTGCGGCCGTTCTCGGCCGACTCCGCGGAGGAGGCGCCCCGGCTGCTGGTGTCCACCACCCTCGCCCACACCGCCGGAATGATCACTGACGCCGTTCTCCGGGCCGGCGGCCGCGTCGTCCTGCTCGACGAGTTCGATCCTGCCGACGTTCTCCGTGCCATCGAACAACAGCGCATCAGTCACCTCTTCCTTCTGCCGCCCCTGCTCTACCAGCTGATGGACCACCCGGATTCGGACGTCCGTGACACCTCCACGCTGCGCAGCATCGCGTACGGGGGCTGCCCGTCCTCGCCCGCCCGCATAGCCGACGCCATACGGCGCTTCGGTCCTGTACTGCTCCAGTTCTACGGCCAGAACGAGGCGGGTGGAATCAGTGCGCTGTTGCCCGAGGACCACGATCCGGGGCGGCCGGACCGGCTGCGCTCGGCGGGAAAGGTGTTGCCCGGGGTTGAGGTGGCGATCCGTGACGAGGCCGGGCATGACCTGCCGACGGGCGAGCACGGCGAGATCTGCGTTCGCTCCGCCACGCTCATGAAGGAGTACTGGAAGCAGCCCGAGCTGACTGCCGAGGTGCTTCGGGACGGCTGGGTGCACACCGGCGACATCGGATTCCTCGACGCCGAGGGCTACTTGACGGTCGTCGACCGGCTCAAGGACGTGATCGTTGTGGTCGGCGGCCATGTGTACACCACCGAGCTGGAGAACACGCTCAACTCGCACCCGCACGTCCTGCAGAGCGCCGTCTTCGGTGTCCGTGACGCCGATCGCATGGAGCGAGTGCACGCCGCCGTCGTCCCCGTTCCCGGCAGCGGAATCGACGAACAGCAGCTGCGTAACCTGGTCCGCGACCAGCGCGGCGCGATGTACGAACCGGCTGCCATCAACTTCGTCGACGCACTGCCCCTGACCGATGCCGGTAAGCCGGACAAAAAGCAGCTGCGGCAGCGGGCCGAGCATGAACTCGGTGCGTCCTACTGAGGTTTTCGGTTTGTTGTCGGGGAGTGATGGTTCGTGATCCCTGTGGTATGCCGGTGGGGTGAGGTATCCGGAGGGTGGGGGGCCTGACCGCTGAGCGTCGGGCGTTTCGTGAGGCGATCCGGCTTCAGGCCGGCGAGAGGTTCGCGGCGGGTGAAGACCGCGGCAATTACGAGGGACCTGCGGGCGAGTGTGCGGTCCGTGGAACGCGGGCGGCGTGCCTGGCGCGAGGGCGGACTGGGGGGGCCTGCGCTCTGCAGGTCCGGCGAACTCCCCGACCGTCAGCCATTCCCGGTTCGCCGTACTCGAGGAAGAACTCGGTAAAGGACCTGCAGCTCACGGCTTCGAAGACGAACGCTGGACTCTGGCCCGGGTCCAAGCGGTGATCCGTCGGCGGCTGCGGGTGAGCCTGTCGGTGGCGACGGTGTGGCGGCTGCTCGAACGGCACGGCTGGTCCTGGCAGGCACCGGCCCGCAGAGCACTCGAGCGTGACGAGCAGGTGGTGGAGCTGCGGAAGAAGGAGGTGTGGCCGCGGGTAAAAGCCTCGCGGCGGCATGTGGCGCTTGGATCGCCTTCGCGGACGAAACCGGCTTCTCGATGACGTCGCCCCGGGCCCGCACCATCAGATCCTCGGACGTACGCAACCGGTCGAGCTGGTCCGGATACTGGAGAAGGGTGAACGTACCCAGGGAGATCATGTTCGCGGTCGTCTCGTGGCCCGCCACCAGCAGGATCTCTGACAACTGGACCAGTTCCTCGCGGTTGATGGCTCCGCTGTCGAGCTGCTGGGCGATGAGCTCGTCGAGCAGGCCCTCACCCGGCTCGGCCCGCTTGCGCGCGATCAGTGTCCGGAAGTACTCGTCGAGTGCGGCCCGTGCGCCCTCGACGTCGGCGGCATCCGGGCCGCGCAGCAGCCTGCGCGACTGAGCCTCGAAGAACTCATGGTCGGCGTACGGCACGCCGAGAAGCGAACGGATCACCATGGAGGGAACGGGCAGCGCGAAGGCACTCACCAGATCGGCGGGCGGCCACTGCTCGATCACGGCGTCCAGCAACCGGTCCACGGTCTCCTGGATCCTCGGTCGCAATGCCGCGGTCCGCTTCACGGAGAAGCTCGGGATCAGCATCCGGCGCCGCTCGTTGCACTCGGGATCGTCGACGCCGAGCAGTTCGACGCGACGCTTCGTACTCCGGGCCAATCGCTCCGTGACCATCGGGAACACGGGGTTCTCCCGGTTCGACGACAGCTGCGGGTCCACCCGCAGCGCACGCGCCTCGGCATGCCCGGTCACCGGCCACACCTGGCGGCCGTCGAAGAGTCTGACCAGGGACAACGGCCGGTGCCCGTCGCCCTTGGACCGGTGCTCGGTTGGCGGGTGGTACGGACAGATGCGGTCCTGGGGGAAGGGAGTAATTGTCAAGAGTTGTGGACTGCGTGTGGTGCGATCTCCTGAGTGGCCTCGGTTTCCAGCGGCTCCGATCCGAGTCAGGCCAGCCGATCATTCCTCGCCGCGGCTGCTCCGCGATGCCTATCGTGACTCGGTGAAGAACTCTGCGATGTCGCCGGCGAGCATGTCCGGCACTTCGGCAGCCGCGAAGTGCCCCCCGCGTGGGAAGACCGTCCAGCGCCGCACCTGGTAGAGCCGCTCGTACCAAGAGCGCGGTGGTTCTCCTTCGGGCACGAGCTCGTTGGCGAACACTGCCATCGCGGTCGGTACCCGCACCAGATCATCTGGCCCGAGTGCCGTGCCGTGCCAGCGGTTGTCGTAATAGTCGCGCATCGACGAGGTAATGGAGTTCGAAGCCCACCAGATGGTCAGCATGGTGAGGAGCGCGTCACGGCCGAACGTGGCGTCGAGGTCGCCGCCACTGTCCGACCAAGAGCGCCACTTGTCCAGCACCCAGGCGGCGAGGCCCGCGGGAGAGTCGTTCAGCCCGTATCCCAGCGTTTGCGGCCGGGTGGACTGCACTGCGCTGTACCCACGCTCGGTCTCGTCCCAGCGGGCAGTGTGGTCGACGTACGCCAGCTCTGCAAGGGACAGCGGCGGCGCATCCGGTCCGGTGTACGGCGACATCTCTGCCGTGCTCAGGTGGATGCCGATCACCCGGTCGGGCTGGGACAGCGCCATGTGGGTGGCGATCCCGGCGCCGAAGTCGCCGCCGCAGGCACCGTACCGCTCGTACCCGAGCCCTTGCATGAGCCGATGCCACAGGCCGGCGACGAACTCCCGGTCGACGCCCACGCGGGGTGGGCGCTGCGAGAAGGCGTAACCGGGCAGTGACGGCACTACCAGGTCGAACCGGTCGCTGAGGCGGTCGACCAGGTCGAGCATCTCCACGAACGTGCTGGGCCAGCCGTGCGTCAGGACCAGCGGGATCCCGCCGCCGGGTGCGCGATGATGCACGAAGTGAATGCGTACGCCGTCAATCTCGGCCATGCGGTGCTCGTAGCGGTTGAGTGCACGTTCTTGTGCCCGCCAGTCGAAACCGTCGGCCCAGTAGGCGAGCAGGTCCTGCAGGTACTCCCGGTCGACGCCCTGGCTCCAAGGCTCTCCGGGCGCCCCATCCGGCCAGCGCGTGCGCAGGATCCGATCGCGCAGATCGTCCAGGACCGCATCGGAAACGACGACCGTGTAAGGCTCAACGTGCATACACCGATGATAGGGACCCCACCGAACCGCCCTCTCGAGCGTTCGTGTCCCGCGCTACCGATCCGGTGATGCGCGGTCAGGCGGCAGCGCTCTTCTCGCGCTCGACGAGGACGCCGTTCTCGAACCTGGTGCCGGCTCGGACGAGGGCGACGAGGTGAGGTGCGGTGATCGCGCGCCAGCGTGTCTGGGCGGACTCGACGAGTTTGAAGACCATGGCGAGGGCGGCGGCCGGGCTGCCGGCGCCGCGGGTGACCTTGGTCCGGAGCTTGACGGTGGAGAACGTCGACTCGATCGGGTTCGTGGTCCGCAGGTGGATCCAGTGCTCGGCCGGGAAGTCGTAGAACGCCAGCAGCTCGTCCACCTCGCCGGTGAGCTTCTTCACCGCGTTCGGCCACTTCGCCCCGTACGTCCTCTCGAACGCGGCGATCGACTTCTCTGCGTGCGCACGGTCCTCGGCGTTGTAGATCTCCTGCAGGGCCTTCTTCGCGCCGGGCTGCGCGGACTTCGGCAGCGCGTTCGTCACGTTGCGGGTTTTGTGAACCCAGCACCTCTGGTGCCTGGCCTGCGGAAATACCTCGGCCAGAGCTCGCCACAGGCCCATCGCTCCGTCGCCGACAACGAGCATCGGGTCGCGCATGCCGCGCCGGCGGCAGTCCCGCAGCAGGTCCGCCCAGGACTCGGTGGACTCCCGCAGCCCCTCGGCGACCGCGATCAGTTCTTTGCTCTCGTCCACGCGGACGCCCATCAAGACCAGCAGGCAGGAACGCGTCTGGGACAGGCGGATCTTGGGGTGGATGCCGTCGGCCCAGACATAGACGTAATCGGATTCCGCCAGGTCACGGCGCTGGAAGGCGGCATGCTCCGCGGTCCACTGCTTCGTCAGCCGGGTCACCGTCGCCGACGACAGACCGGCCGCGCTGCCCAGGAACTGCTCGAGGGCGGGCACGAAGTCGCCCGAGGACAGGCCGTGGAGGTAGAGCAGCGGCAGGACCTCGCTTACCTTGGGCGACTTCCGGCACCAAGGCGCCAGGATCTTCGAGGAGAACCGCTCGCGCTCACCGGTCGCTTCGTCGATCCGCTTGTCGTTCACGCGTGGCGCCGACACCTCGATGGGCCCGGCGGCCGTGATCACTGTCCTCGGCCGGTGTCGGCCGTTGCGGACCACCAGCCGACGGCCGGCCTCGTCGCGCCGCCCGGCGAGCTCGGCTATGTACTGCTCAACCTCGGCTTCCAGTGCGGCGGCCAGCATCCGCCGAGCGCCCTCCCGGACGATCTCATCGATCAGGGAACCAGTCTCGGTCGTGCCGTCTTCATTGACTACGCTGAGCACAGGCGTGCCTTCCCAGCCCGCGTTCGCAGCGCGGGCCTACTCGGTGACCTTGAGTCGATCACCCGGGAAGGTACGCCCTCCGCATCCCACGAGGCACCCCGTCCCCGGGCCGATCCACAGGTTCTGAGCATTGCTCGGGGGAAGGAGATGGTTTCGGTATCTGCCATAGCGGGCCTCGCAAACAGGATGGAGGGAGTCCTACCGATCCCCCTCCACTAG